>NZ_SPVG01000272.1 GCF_004614165.1 Duganella callida
GGTGCAAGAACGGCAGTATTGCTATCGCCTGCATCGGGTCCGGACACAGCCGCGGGCGGGGGGGTGGGCGGGCGGGTGGGCCCCGCGGGGGGGGGGCGGGGTGGGGGGGGGGGGGGGGGGGTTTTTGTTTTATTTTTTTTTGTGTTTTTGGGGGGCGGTGGTTGTTGTTGGCGCCGGGCCCCGCGGCCAGCCGCCGGACGCTGCAATCCTGCACCGCGAAATAGCCGTACTGGCGCAGCGTCTGCAGGAAATTGAACAGGTCCAGCTCATGCACCAGCTCCATGTGCAGGCGCACGCGGCTGCCGTACAGCTGGAACTCGCCCAGGTCGACCGGCGTGGCCAGGTGCACCGCCTGCTGCGGTTCGATCTCATAGCTGAGTGGCGGCAGCTTGAGCTGTTCCTGGGTCTGGCGGATGGCGTCCAGCCATTCGAGGCGGCGTTCGTCGCCGACCAGGCCGCGCCGGTGCAGCGCGACAAAGCGCCGCTGGAAGTTGCGGATGTCGCGTTTTTCAAGCTCCACCTGCGAGTAGCGCGACCATGCCGCGTCGCGCGTGCGCTGCGCCTGTTCCTGCCACTGGCTGCTTTGCCTGAGCTGCATTTCGCTCAGCAGCACGCCGGTCAGCGACACGGTCACGGCCGCCAGCAGCGTCAGCGCCGCCGTGCGGATCAGGCCGATCTCGCTGATCCAGTATGGCAGCGCGATGCTGGCCGCGGCCTTCTGTTTGCCGGTGATGGGATGCGTGCTCATGGTCTCCACACCAGGTTGAGGGTGAATTTGGCGTGTTCGGGCGCGGCGGCCTGGGTTCCGGCCTTGCCGGCCAGCCGCACCGAGGAACGTGTGTCCACCGGCGGCTTGTCGATTTCCACCGTCAGGCGCGGGTGACGGGCCAGCGCCTGCGCGAAGCGGCTCATGCTGTCCACCGCCTGGCGATAATCGTCCTGGGCGGCCAGCACCTCGGCTTCCAGCGTCAGCACCTGCGGCGCCCGCGCCGGAATGCCGGCCACCAGCGAGGAGATCGGCTGTGCCTGGGTGCCGTCCTGGCCCGGCTGCGGCAGGTTGGCACCCGGCACGTCCACCTTCCAGTCCAGCTGCAACAGACGGATGTCGGGTGCCGCATCGAGCGCCTGGCTGACGATGGCGGACATGCCCAGCGGCGAGGCCGACTGCGTGGCCAGCATCCGTTCCACCGTGACGGCGGCGCGCATGTTGGCGGTGCTGGTCACGCGCGGCGGCATTTCCGCCATGCTGGTCTTGTAGCGCAGATCGAATTGCGATGCCTCGGTGTTCAGGCGCACGGTATCGGCGCTGGCCTGGTGTTCCTGCCACAGGTTGGCGCCGGTCCAGCCCAGGCAGCACACGGTCAGGGCCGCGCTCAGCGCATACAGGCTGACGCGCGCGCGCCACAAGCGGAAATACCGTTGCAGCGGACCGAGCGTGTAATGGCTGGCCGGCCTGCGCCGCGCCAGCAGGACCAGCAGCGCCGGCTCGGCCAGGTGGCCGGCCAATTGTTCCAGCGGCGCGCCGGCGGTGGCGAGACCGGCTGCGGCGGCCACCGATTCCAGCGTCAGAAAATCGAAGGTGGTTTCGGGACCATCCTCGCACTGTGCATCGACCGCGCTGCTGGCGGCGGCCGGCGTGACCACCACCGCGTGCAGCATGCTGCCACGCGCCATCAGGCGCACGCTGGTCAGGAATTGCTGGGTCTTGGCCACCTCGGCGCCGACGTTGACTGGATTACCGTCGCGGTCGATGGCCGGCGTCAGGCGCGAGAATTTCAGCATGCCGTTCTGGAAATAGCTCTGGCGCCAGCCGGCCGATTGCTGCGTCACCAGCAACAGATGCGCGTCGCGCAGGTTCAGGCGGCGCACCAGGTCCTCGCTCAGCAGCGTGGTCGAATACAGGCCGGCCAGCGGGCGCTGCAACTGCTCCAGCGCCTCCGCCCACGGCAGCACCGAGCCCGGATTGGTCAACGCCGACAGCAGCACGATATCGTCGCGCCGGCCGGCTGTTTCGCGGCCCTGGATTTCGTGATGGCGGAACGGCGTTTCGCGGTACTGCTGCAGCACGCGGCGTGCCATCAGCTGGCGGCCGGCACCGCCGCGCACGTGCGGCACCGTCACGCGCTGAAAGTCTTCCTCGATCAGGTCGGCCAGGAGATACCACGGGCTGGCGCTGCGCGTTTCGGCATAATCCATGAAGGCGTCGATGCCGGCGGCGTCGTTGGCGAAGCTGGGGCCTTGCGTCAGACTGCCCCGGCGCCAGCGGTAGACAGTGGCCTGGTCGCCGCTCAGATAGAGTAAATGTTTGCTGAACACCATGGCTTCACGTCCTGATCTTGCTGATGGTGTCGTAGATCGGTCCCATCACCGACAGCATGATCCAGCCCACCATCAGGCCCAGCACCACGGTGATCGCCGGTTCGATCATCGACTGCACTTTTTCGATCATTTCCTTGACCTCGCGGTTGTAGAAATAGCTGACGTTGTGCAGGGCGCCGTCCAGGCCGCCGGTGGTTTCGCCGACCTTCAACATGCGGATTACCAGCGGCGGGAAGATGCCGGTGTGCTGGAACGCCGCCGTGATGCCGTAGCCTTCGGAAATCAGCTGTCCCGCGCGGCGCAGCGCCGCCGCCACCACGCGGTTGCCGACGATGCCTTCGGACAGCCGGATGCACTCCAGCACCGTGATGCCGGAGGCGTACATCATGGCGAAGAAGGTGGCGAAGCGGGCCAGGATGATTTTGTGCAGCACCGGGCCGACCAGCCACACGCGCAGTTTCAGGCCGTCGGCCAGGTAGCGCGCCTGCTCGCTTTGCGCCAGCCAGGCGCGCCCGCCGAAGAAGGCGATCAGCGGCAGCGCCAGCAGGATGTACCAGTAATCGATGAAGATGTTGGAGACGAAGATCAGCGCCCTGGTATGCAGCGGCAGGGTGTTGCCCATGTTCTTGACGAAGGAGGTCAGCTGCGGCACCAGGTAGATCATCAGGAAGAACATCACACCGGTGACGAACAAGCCGACGGCGGCCGGATACATGACGATCTTGCGCGTCTGCGAGGCCAGTTCGTCCTGCCACTTCAAGGTCTCCGACAGGTTCTTGAACACCTCGGCCAGCTTGCCGCTCTGCTCGCCGGCGGTGATCAGGCTGGTGAAGGTGGCGTCGAACACTTCCGGATAGGCGGCCATCGCGGCCGACAGTTGCAGGCCGCCTTCGATGTTTTCGATCAGGCCGGTGATCATCTCGCGGAAGCGCGGATGGTCGATGCTGTCGCGCAGGTCGTTGAGGCCGTCGAGGATGGGCACGCCGGCGCCGGTCATCTGCTCCATGTGGAAGCAGAAGTTGATCAGGTCCTTGCGCGTGATCAGGCGCTTGAGCGCGATCACCTTGGCGCGCGACACGCGGCAATCGATCAGGTCCAGGCCCATGCGGTGCAGGCGCAGTTCCAGGTCGGGCTCGTTGGCGGCGTCCATATTGCCGGGCTGGATATGGCCGCTGGCGTTCATCGCGCGGTAGAGATATTGCGGCATCAGCCCAGCCTTTCGGTCAGGTCGACCACGCGGCCCACTTCTTCCAGCGTGGTCACGCCTTCCAGCACGCGGCGCATGCCGTCGTCGACCAGGCTGTGGTAGCCGCTGGCGGCGGCCACCGTGCGCAGTTCGCGGATCGAGGCGCGCCGCGCCACCGCCTCATCCAGCTCGGGCGTCATCTTCAGCAGTTCGATGATGGCGATGCGGCCCTTGTAGCCCTGGTGCGCGCAGTGCTCGCAGCCGACCGGGCGGTACAGCGTCTGCGGACCGGCGTCGTCGGGCAGGCCGAGCAGGCGGCGTTCGATGTCGTCGGCGATGTGCGCCTCGCGGCAGCTCGGGCACAGCTTGCGCACCAGCCGCTGGGCGATGATGCCGATGATGTTGCCGGCCATGATGTCGGCCAGCACGCCGATGTCCAGCAGGCGCGGAATCGCGCCGATGGCGGAATTGGTGTGCAGCGTCGAATACACCTGGTGGCCGGTCATGGCGGCGGCAAACGCCATGTCGGCGGTTTCCTTGTCGCGGATCTCGCCGACCAGGATCACGTCCGGGTCCTGGCGCATCATCGAGCGGATGCCCTCGGCGAAGCCCATCTTGGCCGATTCGTTCACGGACGTCTGGCGGATCATGTTCATCGGGTATTCGACCGGGTCTTCCAGCGTCATGATGTTGACGCTCTCGGTGTTGATGTGGTTGAGGATCGAATACAGGGTGGTGGTCTTGCCCGAGCCGGTCGGGCCGGTCACCAGGATCACGCCGTCGGGACGGGCGATCATCAGCTTCAGCAGGCTGAGTTCATTCTCGCCCAGGCCCAGGCCGTCCAGCGGCACGATGCCTTTCTGGCGGTCGAGCACGCGCAGCACGAAGTTTTCGCCGTGCGTGGTCGGCTGCGCCGAGGCGCGGAAGTCGATCTGCCGGCCCGAGAACTTGATCGAGATGCGGCCGTCCTGCGGCGCGCGCGTCTCGGCGATGTTCATGTTGGACATCACCTTCAGGCGCACCGCCATCGCCGGCCAGTACGATTTGTGCAGGCTGCGGATCTGGCGCAGGATGCCGTCGATGCGGTAGCGGATGCGCAGGAACGATTGCTCCGGCTCGAAGTGCAGGTCGGACGCGCCGTTCTGCACCGCGTCGGCCAGGATGGCGTCGATCAGGCGCACCATGGGCTGGCTGTATTCGTCCGAGGTGGTGCCCAGGCTGGCGTAGTTGACCTCGCCGGTTTCGATCTCGTGCAGGATGCCGTCGATCGACAGCTCGAAGCCGTAATACTGGTCGATGGCGCGCTGGATGTCGGACTCGTTGACCAGCAGCGGCTTGATGGTGATGCCCTTGACCAGCATGGCGCTGATCTGGTCCAGCGCGACGATGTTGCTGGTGTCGGACATGGCCAGGATCAGGTTGTCGGTGGCGCGCTCGTAGACGATGGGGAACACGCGGTAGCGCTTGGCCACTTCCTTGGGGATCAGCTTGAGCGCGACGGCGTCCACCACCAGGCTGTTCAGGTCGGCGCTCTGGGTCTTGAGGTTTTCCGACAGCGCCTCGCGCACCGTGGCCTCGGTGACGAAGCCGAGCGTGATCAGCAGCTTGCCCAGCGGTTCATTGCTGCGTTTTTGTTCGATCAGGGCGATGCGCAGCTGATCTTCGCTGATCACGCCCTTTTGTATCAGCAGTTTGCCGAGCGGGAGTTTTGCTTGTTCGGCCATGGGTCAGCGGGTGGCGGTATTCAGTTCGTGCATGCGCTTGCGCAGCGCGTTGCGGTCGAAACCGACGGCCTTGTCCTGCCCCAGCACCAGCGCGCGCTGATAGTAACCGAGGGCCAGTCTGGGCTGGTTCAGGCGGTCCAGGCCGATTGCCAGGTTGTAGGCGTAATCGGCATTGTCGGGTGCCGCGCCCACCGCGCGGAAGTAGGCTTGCTGGGCGTCGGACCAGCGGCCCTGCTGGGCGTACAGGTTGCCGAGCGCGAACAGCACCGGCGCGGCGTCGGGATTGTTGTTGAGGATGGCCTTCAGGCGCGCTTCGCTCTGGCTGATGTCCCCCTGGCGCAGGCCGACCAGGCCGGCGGTGGCGTCGGCGTCGTTGGGCGACAGTTCGAGCAGGCGCAGGTAGTACGATGCGGCCTTGTCCTTCTGGCCCTGGCGCGCGGCCACCATCGCCGCGCCGAGCAGGGCGTCGTGGCTGGTGTTGTCCTGGGCCAGGGCGGCCTCGTACTGCTGCTGGGCGGTGGCCAGGTCGTTGCCGTTGAAGGCTTGGTAGGCGCTGTCCAGCGCGGGCGCGACCGGCGACGGCTGGGTGGCGCGGGCGACGCGGATGTCGCCATTGTCCGGCGCGGCCAGCGGTGGCATCTGTTCCTGGCGCGGCGCGTTGGCGGCCGCCACCGCGGACTGGATGGCTTGCTGGGCGCTGGCCAGATCCTGTTCGGTCTTGGCCAGGCGCCGCTCGAGATCCTGCTGGGCGGCGCGGTTGACGCCGGCGCCGGGCGGGGCCAGCATCGGGTCGTCCATGGCGGCGTTGGCGTCCGCGGCAGCGCCCC
>NZ_SPVG01000043.1 GCF_004614165.1 Duganella callida
CCGCCGCGTCAGCCTACCCCGCACCAGGCGGTCAGGCTGCCGCGCCGGCACGCCCTGCGCCATGGGAGGACATGCCGCCTGCCGCCACCATGGGCAGTGCCGAGGCCGCCGTTCTGGAAGCCCCGCCGCGCGCGCAGACCACGCCGCAACACGCTGCCCCCCAGTCCCGTCAGCAACCAGCCGCCGCGGAGGATGACCTACCGCCCTGGGTGACTGAATTTTCCGACGACACGGCCGTTGCCGCGCCGTCGCCAGCGTACTCGGCGCATCCTTACGCACCACAAGCGGCCACGGCGCAGCCGGACGATCCGCACGCGATCGCCATGCCGGCCCGCGCCGCCGCCGCGCCGGCCAAGGCGCCGTATGCCTACGCGATCACGCCGGTGCCCGAACTGAACTGGGACGGCAACTGGCCGGCCGTCGCCGCCGCGCTGCCCTTGCGCGGCACCGCCCAGCAGCTGGCCATGCAGGCCGAGCTGGTCCGCTGCAGCCTGGACGGCAACGCCGCCGTGTTCGCGCTGCGTGTGCCGATCGAAACCTGGCGCACGCCGGGCAACGTGGAAAAACTGACCGCCGCGCTGACCGAGCGCTTCGGCCGCGCCGTGCGCGTGGACACCGAACTGGGCGCCGTCTGGTACACCGCCAGCGCCGAGGCGCAGGCCTACCGCGAAGCCTGCCAGCGCGCGGCCGAAGAAACCGTCGCCAACGATCCCTTCGTCAACAGCCTGATCCGCGAATTCGACGCCTGGGTGGTCCCGGGCACCATCGTGCCGCCGCAGACCAATGCTGCCGCCGCGTGATCCCCTCTTTTAACTTAGTACCACGGAGAACTCCATCATGATGAAAAACCAACTGGCCGGCCTGATGAAACAAGCCCAGGCAATGCAGGACAACATGAAAAAGGCCCAGGAATCGCTGGCCCTGATCGAAGTCGAAGGCCAGTCGGGCGCCGGCCTGGTCAAGGTGGTGATGACCTGCAAGAACGACGTCAAGCGCGTGTCGATCGACCCGTCGCTGCTGGCCGACGACAAGGACATGCTGGAAGACCTGGTCGCCGCCGCCTTCAACGACGCCGTGCGCAAGGCCGAAGCCACCGCCGCCGAAAAAATGGGCGGCCTGACCGCCGGCATGAACCTGCCGGCCGGCTTCAAGATGCCGTTCTAAGGCATGTCCAAGTCGCTGGAATTTCTGACGGAAGCATTGCGCCGTCTGCCCGGCGTCGGCCCCAAGTCGGCGCAGCGGATGGCGTTTCACTTGCTGCAGCATGACCGCGAAGGCGCGGACATGCTGTCGCGCGCGCTGCACCAGGCGGTCAACGCCGTGCACCACTGCGCATTGTGTAATACCTTCACCGAAGAAGAGGTGTGCGACACCTGCAGCGACGAACAGCGCGAGCGCCAGCTGCTGTGCGTGGTCGAGACGCCGGCCGATCAGCTGATGATCGAGCAGACCTTGACCTACAAGGGCCTGTATTTCGTCTTGATGGGCCGGCTGTCGCCGCTGGACGGCATCGGCCCGCGCGACATCCACCTGGAAAAGCTGGTGGCGCGCGCGGCCGACGGGCTGGTCACCGAAGTGGTGCTGGCCACCAATTTCACCAACGAGGGCGAAGCCACCGCCCACTACATCAGCGAGATGCTGAAGGCGCGCGGCCTCAAGGTCAGCCGCCTGGCGCGCGGCGTGCCGGTCGGCGGCGAACTCGAATACGTGGATGCCGGCACCATCGCCCGCGCCATGCTGGATCGACGGACGACATGACCAGGTCAAACAGCGCCGGGCCACTGGCCGGCATCAAGGTACTGGAACTGGGCACGCTGATCGCGGGACCGTTTTGTGCGCGCATGCTGGCCGAGTTCGGCGCTGAGGTGATCAAGATCGAGTCGCCCGACGGCGGCGACCCGATCCGCAAATGGCGCGTGCTGAAGGACGGCACCTCGCTGTGGTGGTCGGTCCAGTCGCGCAATAAAAAATCGCTGACGCTGAACATGAAGCACGCGCGCGGCCGCGAGATCGCGCGCCAGCTGGCGCTGGAAGCCGACATCATCATCGAGAACTACCGTCCCGGCGTGCTGGAGAAGTGGGAGCTCGGCTATGAACAGCTGAAGGCGATCGACCCATCGACCATCATGGTGCGCCTGTCGGGCTTTGGCCAGACCGGACCGATGAAGGATTTGCCGGGTTTCGGCGCCATCGGCGAATCGATGGGCGGCCTGCGCTATGTGTCCGGCCATGCCGACCGGCCGCCGGTGCGCGTCGGCGTGTCGATCGGCGATTCCGTCGCGGCGTTGCATGGTGTGATCGGCGCCATGATGGCGCTGCGCCACCGCGACGCCACCGGCGGCAAGCTGCAAGGCGAGGGCCAGATGGTCGACGTGGCGTTGTATGAGTCGGTGTTCAACCTGATGGAATCGCTGGTGCCCGAGTTCGACCACGCGGGCGTGGTGCGCGAGCGCACCGGCGGCTCGCTGCCGGGCATCGTGCCGTCGAACACCTACACCACGCGCGACGGCGAGAACATCGTCATTGCCGGCAATGGCGACGCCATCTTCAAGCGGCTGATGCTGGCCATGGGCCGCATCGACCTGGCCGGCGATCCCGAACTGGAGCGCAACGACGGCCGCGTGCGCCACACGCAGAAGATCGACGACGCCATCCAGGCCTGGTGCGACACGCAGGACATCGACAGCGCGCTGACGGTGCTGAAGGCGGCCGACGTCCCTGCCGGCAGGATTTACTCGGTGCGCGACATGATGAGCGACCCGCAATTCCTGGCGCGCGAGATGTTCGAGCAGCACCACTTTGCCGACGGCACGCCGGTCAAGCTGCCGGCCATCTCGCCCAAGCTGTCGGCCACGCCGGGCCAGACCAAATGGATAGGCCCGGCCCTGGGCCAGCACAACGACGAAGTGTTGCAAGCGCTCGGCTACAGCGCCGCCGACATCGCCGCCATGAAGCAGGATGGCGTGCTGTGACTTTGATCCGGGAAGGTGGATCGTGATTTTTGGCGGCGGATTGCCAATGCAATCAGAGTGATGTTGATCAGGTGGTAGCCAGCTCGGGCTGGCTGGAGAGCATGCGCTGGACGCTGTCGGGCGGGGAGGGGTGGCCCAGGTGATACCCTTGGACCATGTCGCAGCCGTATTGTTCCAGCAGCTGCAGTTGCGCGTCGGTTTCCACGCCTTCCGCCACCACCGCCATCTTCAGGCCGTGCGCCATGGCGATGATGGCGCGGGTGATGGCGGCGTTCTCGGAATCGGCCGGCAGGCCGCTGATGAAGCTCTTGTCGATCTTGAGCGCGCGCACGTCGAAGCGTTTGAGATAATTCATCGACGAGTAGCCGGTGCCGAAATCGTCGATCGACAGGTAGACGCCGATGCCGCGCAACTGCTCCAGCGTGACCATGGTGGCGCGCGCGTCGTCCATCAGCGTGCCCTCGGTCAGTTCCAGTTCCAGCAGTTCGGCCGGCAGGCCGCTGTCGTGCAGCGCCGAGAGGACGATCTGCGTCAGGTTCTCGTCCTTGAATTGCTTGGCCGACAGGTTGACCGCCACCCGCACCGGCCGCCGCCGTGGATGCTGCCAGCCGGTCGCCTGCTTGCAGGCGGTGCGCAGCACCCATTCGCCGATCGGCACGATCAGGCCGGTTTCCTCGGCCAGCGGGATGAACTCGGTCGGCGAGATGATGCCGCGCTCGGGGTGGCGCCAGCGCACCAGCGCCTCGAAGCCGACGATCTGGCTGCTGGCGACGTCGATCTGCGGCTGGTACAGCAGGTACAGTTCATCGTTCTGCAGCGCCTTGCGCAAGCCCACTTCCAGCTTGACGTGGCTCATGATCTGCATGGTCAGCGACGAGCTGTACAGCTTGGCGTTGTTCTTGCCGCAGTTCTTGGCGTGGTACATGGCGGTGTCGGCATACTTGAGCAGCGAATTGCAATCCTCGCCGTCTTCCGGATACAGCGAGATGCCGATGCTGGCGGTGACGAAGATTTCGTGCGCGTCCAGCAGGAACGGGCGGCGCATGGCTTCCTTGACGCGGTGGGCGACGTTGAGGGCGTTTTCCACGCGTTCCAGGTCCGGGATCAAAATGGTGAATTCGTCGCCGCCCAGCCGCGCCAGGTTGGCCGCGGGCTCGGCGCGCGAGACCAGGTCGCCCGGGCGCGTGGTTTCGCGCAGGCGCTCCGACACCGCCTTCAGCAGATGGTCGCCGACATCGTGGCCCAGCGTGTCGTTGATGCGCTTGAAGGCGTCCAGGTCCATGAACAGCACCGCGAACTTCTTGCCGGCCTTGCGCGAACGCACCAGCTCGGCCTCCAGCGTTTCCAGGAACGCCTGGCGGTTGGGGATGCCGGTCAGGCTGTCGCAGTACGCCAGGCGGCGGATCTGCTCCTCGCTGCGCTTGCGCTCGCTGATATCGCGCACCAGGCCCAGCACCTCGTCCGGGCCGGTGGCCACCAGCCGCGCCTCGAAATGCCGCACCGGCTGCGGCGCCGGATGCTCGCCGTGGCGCGCGCGCGGCGCCGGACCGGGCAGTTCGTAATCGAGTGAGCGGATGTGCTGGGTGTCCAGCACCTGCCGCACTTCCTCGTGCATGCGCTCGGCAATGTCGGCCGGCATCACCTGGTGCAGATGGCGGCCCACGCACAGCTCGGTGGCGAACACATTGCTGGCCTCGTGGCCCTGCTCGTAATCGAGGTAGTAGCCGTCGCGGTTCATGCGGAAGAAGCTGTCCGGAATGGCGGCCAGCACGGCGCGGTGCTGGGCGTCGGCGATGCGCAGGCGGCTGATGGCGTCGCTGGCGCGCAGCACGTACAGCACGCGGTGGCCGAGGATGGGCCAGTTGATCGGCTTGGAGACGAAGTCGGTGGCGCCGGCCTCGTAGGCGCGGGTCACCGATTCCAGCTCGTCGCCGCCGGTGACCATGATGACGGGCGTGGCGGCGGCGGGCGATTCGCGCCGGCGGATTTCGCGGCACACGCTGAAGCCGTCCAGGCCCGGCATGTCGACATCGAGCAGCACCAGGTCGGGCGCCAGGCGCTGGTAACAGTCGACCGCCTGCAAGCCATCCTCGGCCTCGGCGGCGTCGAGGCCGACCTGGGCCAGCATTTCCAGCATCAGCAGGCGCATGGTGGGATCGTCGTCGGCGACCAGCACCAGGCCGCGCTTGGGGGAAGTTGCCATGTTCAGGTTTCCTTTTCCAGGAGGGCTCCCAACGCCTGCCGCGCGGCCTGGAAAGAGCGTTCCATGTCAGCCAGCAGGGGGGCGGCGCCGGCGGTGGTGTGGTTGCGTCCCAGTTGCTCGAGTTCCTTGCAGCGCTGGGCGAGCGCCAGCGCGCCGACGTTGGCGCTGCTGGACTTCAGGCTGTGCGCGGTCTTGCGCAGCTGCTCGGCGTCGCCGCCGGCCAGCGCCTGGCGCAACGCGGCGAGCTGGGCCGGGGTGTCGCGCAGGAAGGCGTGCAGCACGCGCTCGAGCAGGGCGTCGCCATGGCCGGGACTGAGCGCGCGGATGTTGTCCAGCGCCTGACGGCTGATCACGTCCTCGCCGGCCGGCACCGCCTCGGGCGAGGGCGCGGCGGCGCGCGGCAGGTTGATCCAGCGCGCCAGCGTCTGCCCCAGCGCCTGCTGGGTGAAGGGCTTGCTCAGGTAATCGTCCATGCCGGCCGCCAGGCACGATTCGCGGTCGCCCTGCAGCGCGTTGGCGGTGATGGCGATGATGGGCAGGCTGCGCGCGCGCCCGCGCTGCTGTTCATGGCGGCGGATTTCGCTGGTGGCGGCGAAACCGTCCATCACCGGCATCTGGCAATCCATCAGCACCACGTCGAAATCGTCGGCCTGCACCGAGTGCAGCGCTTCCTCGCCGTTGCTGGCGCGGCTGACGTCCAGGCCCAGCCCTTCCAGCATGGCGCTGGCCACTTCCACGTTGACCGGATTGTCTTCGGCCAGCAGCACCTTGCGGCCGCGGCGGCCGCGCTGGCCGAGCGCGGACACCGGCGGCGCCAGTGGCGCGACGGCCGCCGTAAAGCCTGTCTA
>NZ_SPVG01000249.1 GCF_004614165.1 Duganella callida
GCCGTATGCGCGCATACGGCAGAGCCCGTGTGCGATTGGCAGAACTGACCCCGGATTTGGTTTTCTTATATTTAGTATTCACCGGCGTGATATCAGCGCGCAAGCGCAGCATTACGCACGGGCGGTGCGTAGCATTACGTAGGCCGGCGGACGGACGGCAGCGTACAATCGCGAAGTGGACAGGGGAGGGACGCGGCGGTGAAGTTGCGGCAAAAGGTGATTTTTCTGGCGATTACGCCGCTGATAGTGGCGTTGTGTGCGATCGCGCTGGCGGTGCGTCATCAGTCCGAATTGCTGGCGCAGCAGCAGCGCGCGACGATTCAGCAGGCTTATCTGAGCAGCAAGGAGGCCGAACTGCGCCATTACGTGGCGCTGGCCTCGCATTCGATCGCGCATCTGTACGACTCCGGCCGCGACGATGCCGCTACGCGCAACGAGGCGATGCGCATCCTCGGCTCGCTCAGCTATGGCGACGACGGGTATTTCTTTCTCTACGATATGCAGGGCAACACGCTGATGCATCCGCGCCAGCCCGAGCTGGTCGGGCAGAACCTGTTCGGGCTACGCGATCAGAACGGCCGGCCGACCATCCAGAACCTGTTGCAGCGCGCGCGCGAGGGCGGCGGTCTGGAGCGCTACATGTGGGTCAAGCCGTCCACCCGCAAGCCGGTGGCCAAGCTCGGCTACGTGGTGGCGCTGCCGCGCTGGGGCTGGATGATGGGCACCGGCATTTATCTCGACGATGTCGACGCCGCGCTGGCCAAGGTCGATGTGCAACAGTCGCGCAATATCCATAACACCATGTTGTGGATCGCCGGCATCGCGATCCTGTCGTCGGTGACGGTGGCGATTTCCGGCCTGGCGCTGAATGTCAGCGAGCTGCGCGTGGCCGACGCCAAGCTCAGGGTGCTGGCCCAGCGTGTGGTCGAGTCGCAGGAAGAGGAACGCGCGCGGCTGTCGCGCGATTTGCATGACGGTATCTCGCAGTGGCTGGTGTCGATCAAGCTGCAGATCGAGGCCGGCATCATCCGGCTGAGCAGCGGCCCGCCCGGCCAGCAGCCGGCGGCCCAGGGCGTGTTCGAGCACGCGGCCGAGCAGCTGGGCAATGTGATGGCCGAGGTGCGGCGGATTTCGCACAACCTGCGCCCGGCCATTCTCGACGATCTGGGGCTGGCCGCCGCGCTGGCGCATCTGGCCAAGGAATATATGCTGAGCAGCGGAACCCCGGTACACTTCGAGGCATCGGGCAGTACCGACGCGCTGCCCGATGTGGCGAGCACGGTGCTGTTCCGCCTGGCGCAGGAGGCGCTGACCAACATCGAGCGCCACGCGGGCGCGGGCCGTGTCGAGATCGCGCTGGCCGGCGATGCGGCCGGCGTGACCTTGCGCATCACCGATGACGGTCACGGTTTCGACGCCGAGGGCATCGCGCTGCATCCGCAACGCGGCATCGGCTTGCGCAATATGATGGAGCGCATGGATGCCATCGGCGGCCGCTTCGAGATCGTGTCCTCCGGCGCCGGCACGACGGTGACGGCATATGCCGCTAACAATGGTTGAATCAAAATGACGACAAATACGATCAAAATCTTGTTGGTAGACGACCATCCGCTGGTGCGCGACGGCCTGCGCGCGCGCCTGGAGGCGATGCCGCAGTTCGAGGTGGTGGCCGAAGCCGGCGGCGCGGCGGAGGCGCTGGAACAGGCCGCGCGCCATCCGGTCGACCTGGTGCTGATGGACATCAACATGCGCGGCGCCAACGGCATCGAGGCCACCGCCCAGTTCCGCCAGGCGTTTCCGCGCATCGCCGTGCTGATCCTGTCCATGCATGACAAGCTCGAATACGTGTCGCAGGCGATCCAGGCCGGCGCGCGCGGCTATGTGCTCAAGGATGCGCCCGGCAAGGACATCGTGGTGGCGATCGAAACCGTGATGTCCGGCGGCATCTATTACAGCGCGGCGCTGGCGCGCCAGCTGGCGCAGCCGCAAAGCGCGGACAACCAGCTGACCAGCCGCGAGCACGAGGTGCTGCGCCACATCGCCAACGGCGAATCCAACAAGCAGATCGCCCGCGCGCTCGACCTCAGCGTGCGCACGGTGGAAACCCACCGCCTCAACATCAAGCGCAAACTGGGCATCGAGGGCCAGGCCGAACTGATCCGGTTCGCGGTGCAGAACGCCCAGTGAGTGTGGCCCGCGCGCGACGGGCTAGCGCTACCATCGGTGCGCGCACGGTAAGCGTGCGTGTACTTACAGCAATATCTGCTATATTTCCGGTCCGACGTGTTTCTTGCAATTGTGCAAAATAATCGCCCTGCGCGCGGCAAATTGGTCTTATACTGGTCATATTGATAGCGGAACTGCAAGCTGTATGGTAATTGATTGCCTAATGTCAATTGTTGGTCTAAGATGGCGCGGATAACCCCGATGAGATATTGATGTCTGCGTCTGAAATCAGTCTGTTTCCACTGGTGGAATTGCAAGCGGTGTCCAACGCTCAGAACGAGTGGGTGGCCCTGGTGTTCGCGCTGTCGCCCGACAGCGGCGACGCTTTCCAGGCCGCGCTGACGCTGTTCAAGACCCCGGATGTGTTTGCCGCGCTGGCGCCGCTGGAGTGCATCCTGCCGGTGCCGCAGCCGCAACTGCTGGAGGCCGCGCAGCTCGACGGCCTGCCGGCCAACCGCATCCTGTTGCGCGTGCCGGCCGCTGCCTGCGCCGACGTCCCGGTCCAGAAAAAACTCGCCGCCCTGGCCGACGCCGGCTACCGCATCATGGTCGACGGCGTGGCCGCCGGTTCGGCCGCCACCATGTGCAGCGCGCGCGCGCTGATGACCGATGCCTCGGCCGAACTGCCGCCGGTGCTGGCGCTGGTGGCCCAGCCGGGGCCGCATCTGGCCACCCATATGCATAGCGAAGCGCGCATCGCCGAATGCGCCAGCGCCGGCTTCAGCTGGTTTGCCGGCGACTTCGCCATGCATCCCGCACCCGACAGTACGGTCGGCGACGGCACCTCGCGCAAGCGGCTGCTGGCGCTGCTGGGCCTGCTGGCGCGCGACGCCGACTCGCGCGAGCTGGAAGTGTTGCTCAAGCAGGATCCGGCGCTGTCCTATCACTTGCTGAAACTGGTGAACTCGGCCGCCTTCGCGCTGAGCTCGCCGATCCACAGCTTTGGCCAGGCCATCAATGTCCTGGGCCGGCGCCAGCTGCAGCGCTGGCTGCAACTGCTGCTGTACGCGCGCCAGCAGGACGACGGTCTGGCCAATCCGCTGCTGCCGCTGGCGGCCGTGCGCGCCTCGATGATGGAAGTGCTGGTCAAGGCGCGCGGCGGCGACCGCGACCAGCAGGACATGGCCTTCGTGGCCGGCGTGTTCTCGCTGCTGGACGTGCTGATGGGCATGCCGATGACCGAAATCGTCGCCGCCCTGAGCCTGGACCTGGAGGTGGTGATGGCGCTGCTGGACCGCGCCGGCCCGCTGGGCGAGCTGCTGCAACTGGTCGAACAGCCCGACCCGGCGCGGCTGGAGCAGGCCGGCATCGCGCGCGAGACATACTGGGAAGCGCAGCTGCAGGCCTACCACTGGGCAATCCAGGTCAGCAGGAATATCTGAACCATGTTCGCGCCTCCCGACCTCCTCAGCCACAGCGCCGCGCTCTGCGACGCGGTACTGCGGCTGCGCGGCGCCGCGCTCAGCGAAGAACTCGGCCGCATCGTCCGCGGCGTGCTGAACAGCCCGCTGGGCGAATATCTGCCGGCCGACGCCGTGCGGCTGCTGCTGCATCCGCCGGTCCCGAAGGCGCAGGCCGCCAATGACGATGCGCTGCCCAGCCTGAGCCAGGAGATCCGCTACGAGGACCAGTATTTCGGCCGCTTCGTGGTGTCCGGCCGCGCCAGCTATAGCGAACAGGACCGGCAGGTGCTGGCCAGTCTGGCGCACCTGGCCGGCAGCGTACTGCAGGTGCACTCGGTGGCGCAGCGCACCACCCACGCCTACGTGCAGGTGGAGGCCAAGCTGCAGCACCAGGCGCAGATCCTCGACCAGATCCATGAGTCGGTGCTGACCATGGACATGAACGGCTTCATCATCAGCTGGAACAAGGGCGCCGAGCGCCTGTTCGGCTACACCGCGGTGGAAGCGGTGGGGCGCAACATCCTGTTCCTGTACGATGACGAGGACATCGGCTTTCATGACGCCTTCCTCGAGCAGGGCGGACGGCTGATGGAAGTGCGCCGCAAAAAGAAGAACGGCGAGGTGTTCTGGGCCAGCCTGTCGCTGTCGCCGCTGTGCGACATCCACAACAAATCGATCGGCCTGATCGCCTACCTGACCGACATCACCGAGCGCAAGATGGCCGAGGAGCGCATCCACCACCTGGCCTATTATGACGCGCTGACCAACCTGCCCAACCGCACCCTGCTGACCAAGCTGGTCGACCAGGCGCTGATGGTGGCCCAGCGCAACAAGGCGCACGGCTGCGTGCTGTTCATCGACCTGAACCGCTTCAAACTGATCAACGACACCCTGGGCCGCAAGATCGGCGACGCGCTGCTGGTCGAAGTGGCGCGCCGCTTCCGCACCGTGCTGCGCGATCAGGACCTGGTGGCGCGCCTGGGCGGCGACGAGTTCGCGGTCGGCCTGTTCGACATCGGCCAGCATTTCGAGGCCAGCATGGTGGCGCAGAAACTGCTGGCCACGCTCAACGCGCCCATCCTGATCGACGGCCACGACCTGCGCGTCGGCGGCAGTATCGGCATCAGCGTCTATCCGCAGGACGGCAGCGATGCCGAAACCCTGCTGCGTCTGGCCGACATCGCCATGTACCGGGCCAAGCAGGGCGGCTCGGACGGCGACCACATCGCGTTCTACAGCCAGGACATGAACCAGGGCATGCAGGAGCGCATGCGCATCGAAACCGGCCTGCGCAATGCGCTCGGCAACGGCGAATTGATGCTGCATTACCAGCCCAAGTACTCCATCCCGGACGGCAAGATCATCGGCGCCGAAGCGCTGGTGCGCTGGCGCCATCCGGAGCGCGGCTTGGTGCCGCCGTCGGAATTCATTCCGCTGGCGGAGGCCACCGGGCTGGTGGTGCAGGTCGGCGAATGGGTGCTGGAAACCGCCTGTGCCCAGGCCCAGGCGTGGAAGCACGCGGGGCTGCCGCCGATCCGGCTGGCGGTCAATGTGTCGGCGCGCGAATTCACCGCGGCGCTGCCGGGACGCGTCAGCGAGACCTTGAAGCGCTATGGACTGGAGCCGTCGTGGCTGGAGCTGGAAATCACCGAGAGCACGCTGATGAACAACATCGACCGCGTGATCGGCATCATGGACCGCATCACGGCCATGGGCGTAACCTTGTCGCTGGACGATTTCGGCACCGGCTACTCCTCGCTGTCCTACCTGAAGCGCTTCCCGATCGACACGCTGAAGATCGACCGCTCGTTCACCATCGGCATCCCGGCCGACGTCAACGACTGCGCCATCGCCAACACCATCATCAGCATTGCCCAGCAGCTCAAGCACAAGGTGATTGCCGAAGGGGTGGAGACGGCCGAGCAGCTGTCGTTCCTGAAGAATTCCGGCTGCGATGAAGTGCAGGGCTACCTGTTCTCGCGCCCGCTCGAGGCGGAGGCGTTTGAACGCGCGTTGCGTGAAAACTGGCTGCCTGAAACCTCGTCCCGGGCCGCCTGAGGTGGTGTTACCCTCAGAAATCTGTATAATGCTGCAAACTTAGGAAGCGTGGCCGAGTGGTTGAAGGCAGCAGTCTTGAAAACTGCCGACGGTGAGAGCCGTTCGTGAGTTCGAATCTCACCGCTTCCGCCAAGTACCCGAAATCAAGCCCCAGCGATGGGGCTTTTTTTGGTTCATTGCGGATTGCCGGGAAAAGCGGCTTTGATCTTCAGGAAGAAGAAATCAGAGTCGCGATAACCGT
>NZ_SPVG01000217.1 GCF_004614165.1 Duganella callida
GCCCGGCACGACGGCCCAAGCGGCTGCCGGCGCAGCATCGACCCCGGCGGCGGACGCGGACGAGGTGCAGATCGTGCCCCTCACGCTTGCCACCCCGGCCGGCCGCCTGCGCTTCGACGCGCTGATCTGGTCGCCGCTGACCAGTGCGCTCAAGCGCCAGCTGTGCTATGACCAGAGCGGCAAGTCGGCGCAGTGCACGGACGCGCCGCCGTATCCCTACGCGCGCGCCCGCCTCAATGCGCGCTTCAAGGATGGCCTGATCGATGATTGCCTGTCCGACGCCCTGATCTACCAGGGCGTGGCGCGCGACGCCATGCAGCGCCGCCTGCGCGCGGCGGTGTTGCAGGTGATGGCGCAGGCGCCCGAGGCGGCGCCGCTGGTGGTGATCGCGCACAGCATGGGCAGCAAGCTGTTGTTCGATACGCTGTTGCGCATGAGCGAGGAGCCGCCCGGCTCGGCAGCCGCGCTGGCGGCGCAGCGCGCGATTGACCGGCTGCGCCTGCTGGTGATGGCGGCCAACCAGATTCCGCTGCTGTCGCTGGCCGATCAGCCGCTGCCCGCCGAGCAGGTGGCGGCGCCGCCCGACAGCCTGCAATTGCTGTTGCGCAAGCGGCTGCGCGCGGAGCGAGCCGGCACGGCGCGGCCGCTGACGCTGGTGGCGTTTTCCGATCCCAACGATCTGCTGTCGTACACGCTGGAACCGCAACGCTATGCGCAGGACGGCGTGACGGTCTACAACATCATCGTCTCCAACGCGGACACGTGGCTGGGCCTGCTCGAGCGGCCCGACAGCGCCCACCTCGACTACCTGACCAATCCCGACGTCGGCCGCCTGATCGCCTGCGGCCAGCCGATAAGCAAGCTATGCCGGTGAGCGTATATCCCCCCGGGGCGACCCTTTTACCAAATGTCTGATTTTGTCTGAAATTGTCTGGCATATGCCTGCTTTTTCGCCGCGCCGCACTGAACTTCCCTCTGAGCGACCCGTCTGACAATGACAGAGGCCGGCATTTCGCAGGCATTTTCAGACAAAAGCAGGCAAACACTATGGACCCGAGCCATCCTATCCATATGGAACTGGACTACCAGATGCGCAAGCGCGAAGACCTGCGCCCGGTCGATGAAATCACGCTGATCGCGCTGCGCGAATGGATGGCGCGCAACTACGGCCAGCCGGGCGGATGGCGCGACATCTACCTGCGCCGCAACTGCCTGGAAAGCTGGAGCCGCGCGGCGTCGGCATCGAGCGCCGCCGCCACACGCGCCGCCGCGGCGACTGAAAGCCGCTCAGGAGCCGGCCACCACCATGTTCTCGATCAGGATCGAGCCGGTCTGCTTGGTGCCGCGGATCAGCACGTCGTTGCCGACACCGACGATCTGCGCCAGCATCTCCTTCATATTGCCGGCGATGGTGATCTCCTCCACCGGATACTGGATCACGCCATTCTCCACCCAGTAACCGGCCGCGCCGCGCGAATAATCGCCGGTGACGTAGTTGGTGCCCTGCCCCATCAGCTCGGTGACCAGCAGGCCGGTGCCCATCTTGCGCAGCATGCCGGCGAAATCATCCTCGGGCCGCGTCAGCGACGAGGTCAGCGACAGGTTGTGCGAGCCGCCGGCATTGCCGGTGGTCTGCATGCCCAGCTTGCGCGCCGAATAGGTCGACAGGAAATAGCCCTGCACCACGCCATCCTTGACCACATCGCGCTTGACCGTGCGCACGCCCTCCTCGTCGAACGGCGCCGAGCCGACGCCGCCCGGCACATGCGGGTCTTCATGGATCTGCACGTGCTGCGGCAGCACCTGCTTGCCCAGCGAATCGAGCAGGAAGGTCGACTTGCGGTACAGCGCCCCGCCTGACGTCGCCTGCACGAAGGCGCCCAGCAGGCCGGCCGCCAGCGGCGCCTCGAACAGCACCGGGCACTGGCGGGTTTCCAGGCTGCGCGCGTGCAGCCGCGCCAGCGCGCGCTCGGCCGCATAGCGCCCGATCGCTTCCGGCGCCGCCATCTTCGAGGCGTCGCGCACCGAGGTGTACCAGTCGTCGCGCTGCATGTGCGCGCCCTTGCCGGCGATCGGCGCCACCGACAGGGTGTGGCGCGAATACGGATAGCCGCCGATGAAGCCGCGCGAATTGGCCGCGACGAAATGCGACTGCTGCACGTGCACGCCGGCGCCTTCGGAATTGGTCACGCGCGCATCGACCGCGAACGCGGCCGCCTCGGCGCGCTTGGCCAGCTCCACCGCCTCGGCGGTGCTGATGTCCCACGGATAAAACAGCTGCAGGTCGCGCGGCGCCAGTTCCAGCTGATCTTCGTCGGCCAGGCCGGCGCAATCGTCATCGGCGGTGAAGCGGGCGATGTTGTAGGCCGCCTCCACCGTCGCCTTCAGCGCCGCCGGCGAAAAGTCCGAGGTCGAGGCATTGCCGCGGCGCTGGCCGATGAACACCGTCACCCCCATGCCCTTGTCCTTGTTCTGTTCGATCGTCTCGATCTGGCTCTTGCGCACCGACACCGACAGGCCGCTGCCTTCGCTGATCTCGACCGCGCAATCGCTGGCGCCCTGCTGTCGGGCATAACCGAGCACATCGCGCGCGAGCTGCTTCAGCTGGTCCTGGGTGTGGGTAAAATGGGTATCGCTCATGGGCAGTTTTTCTTGAATGGCCGCTAAAACAGTTATCATAGCAGTCGTTTACAGTTTAAGGGCGCGGCCACGCGCCCGCGTGAAAGTTAATATTATGGTAAATCCCAACCGCAGCGGCGGCGGCGTCGGCTTCAGCTCGGCCGAATTCGAAGACGACTACGAGCGTCCCTCCAAATCCGAAATGAAGCGCCAGTCGGACGCGCTGCAAAAGCTCGGCCAAACCCTGGTCGAGGCGCCGCGCGACCGCGTCAAGAAAGTGCCGATGCCGGAAGACGTGCTGGACGCCATCCTCGAATGCCAGAACATCAGCAACCACGAAGGCCGTCGGCGCCAGCTGCAGTTCATCGGCAAGAAGATGCGCACGCTGGACCAGCACGAGGTGGCGCTGATCCAGGCCGCCGTCGACAGCTGGAAAGGCGCCTCCAAGGCCGAAACCGCCGCCATGCACGCGCTGGAACGCCGCCGCGAAAAACTGCTGGCCGACGACAATGCCCTGACCGCCCTGCTGTCCGAGCATCCGCAACTGGACGTGCAGCACCTGCGCACCCTGATCCGCAACGCCCGCAAGGAACAGGCCGAGAACAAGCCGCCCAAGGCCTACCGCGAAATCTTCCAGATCCTGAAACAGCTGGACGCGGCCAAGCACGCCCCGGCCGGCGACGACGACGACGCGGCGGACGCCGATGACGAGTGAACCGACCCTGCTGATCGGCCTGGTCTCGATCTCCGACCGCGCCAGCGGCGGCGTCTACCAGGACCAGGGCCTGCCGGCGCTGCAAGCCTGGCTGGCCGGCGCGCTGACCACGCCCTACCGCCTTGAAACCCGCCTGATCGCCGACGAGCGGCCGCAGATCGAGGCTACCCTGACCGAACTGTGCGATGACGCCCGCTGCCACCTGATCCTGACCACCGGCGGCACCGGACCGTCGCGCCGCGACGTCACGCCCGAAGCCACGCGCGCCGTCGGCAGCAAGGAAATGCCGGGCTTCGGCGAACAGATGCGTCAGATCAGCCTGCACTTCGTGCCGACCGCCATCCTGTCGCGCCAGACCGCCGTGATCCGCGAGACGGCCGACCACGCGGCGCTGATCCTCAACCTGCCGGGCCAGCCCAAGGCCATCGCCGAAACCCTGGGCGGCCTCAAGGACGCCGCCGGTGCCACCCTGGTGGGCGGCATCTTCGCCGCCGTGCCCTATTGCGTCGACCTGATCGGCGGTCCCTACATGGAAACCGACCCGGCCGTGTGCCAGGCGTTCCGCCCCAAATCCGCCCGCCGTCCCCAAGGAAACGTATGAGCAGCTTACTGCAGACCATTGAAAAAGAAACCGGCGCCAACCCCACCGTCGCCGTCATCTGGATGCACGGCCTGGGCGCCGACGCCAACGACTTCGTGCCGCTGATCCCCGAGCTCGACCTGGCCGGCCTGCCGCCGATCCGCTTCATCTTCCCCAACGCCGACACCATGCCGGTCACCGTCAACGGCGGCTACGTGATGCGCGCCTGGTACGACATCGTCGCCACCGACCTCGGCCGCCAGGAAGACGAAGCCGGCCTGCGCGCCTCGCAGCAAAAGATCGAAGCCCTGATCGCCCGCGAAAACGCCCGCGGCATCCCCAATGAGCGCATCATCCTGGCCGGCTTCTCGCAGGGCTGCGCCATGACCCTGCAGACCGGCCTGCGCCAGCAGCAGCCGCTGGCCGGCATGCTGTGCCTGTCGGGTTACGTGCCCATCGCCGCCCAAGCCGCCAGCGAGCACACGGCCGCCAGCAAACAGACCCCGATCTTCCTGGTGCACGGCCGCATGGACCCGGTAATCCCGCTGGCGCGCGCCACCGCCTCGCGCGACCTGCTGCAGCAATGGGGCTACCAGGTCGAATGGCACGACTACGCCATGCCGCACTCGGTCTGCCCCGAAGAAGTCCAGCACATCAGCGCCTGGCTGCGCCGCCTGCTGGCCTGACGCCCCCGCCCGCCGCACGCCCCCGGGGCCGGTTCCTCTCGCGCGGACCGGCCCCGTTTGCATTGTCTGTGCCGAATTACAACGGCGCACGCCAGAAAATATAAAAATTATAATTAAATGGTAAATTACCAATACCGCCCGCTACACGTGTCGCGGTAAACACCAACTCACAGGGGAAATGTCGATGAATCTGAAACAGCTTTTGCGCCATGCCGCCATCGCGGCAGTCATGCTCTGGACCGGCGTGGTCAACGCCGCCACCTACCAATTCTCGCTGACCGGCGATTACACCGCCAGCTGGCAGCTGGATTCCAACCCGGCGCCGGACGGCTACAGTCTGGGAATAGGCTTTACCCTGTTCGACGTCCAAGGCAGCTACACCGGCGCGCTGCTGCCGGTCGCCGATCTGACCTTCTTCCACAGCAGCCAGGACGGCGGCCTGGCCATCGACGACTTCTACGGCGGCATGACGCTGCTGGTGGCCGACGGTACCCAGCTTTACAGCGGTAGCGAAGACGCCCCCGTCTTCAAGCTCGGCACTTTCGCCCTGACCGAATACCAGGGCAGCGGCCACTATTCGCTGAGCGTCAGCGCGGTTCCCGAGCCGGCCACCTACGGCATGCTGCTGGCCGGCCTGAGCCTGGTGGCCGTGGCGCGCCGCCGCCGCCAGTCCTGATCGGCTTCACAGCAGATCGTCCAGCCGCACCGGCAGCTTGCGCACGCGGCGGCCGGTGGCGTGGTACACGGCGTTGGCCAGCGCCGCGGCCACGCCGACGATGCCGATCTCGCCGATCCCGCGCGCGCCCAGCGGATTGCACTGCGGATCGGCCCCCGCCACCACACTGACATCGATGGCGCCGATATCGGCGTTCACCGGCACGTGATAATCGGCCAGATTGGCGTTCACCACCCGCCCCGTGTGCGGATCCAGCTCGGCAATCTCGCTCAGCGCCATGCCCAGCCCCCAGACGATGCCGCCGATCAGCTGGCTGCGCCCGGTCTTGGCGTTCAGCAGCCGGCCGACGTCGTACACCCCCACCACGCGCGGCACCCGCAGCGTGCCCAGCTCCGGATCGACCCGCACCTCCACCATCACCGCGCCGAACGAATGCATCGAAAAGCGCTGCCGCTCGGCGCCCGGCGCCGCGCCGCTGTCGGCCTGCAGCGGCTGCCCGCCGGCG
>NZ_SPVG01000094.1 GCF_004614165.1 Duganella callida
CACCCGGCGCGCGCGCCGCGCCGCTTCCTCGTCCGACAGCCGCGTCGCCACTTCCACGGCCGACAGTCGCATCGCCACGTCCACGGCCGATAGTCGCGACGCGGCGTCCGTCGTCCACGCCCGTCGCACCGGGCCGGCCGGCGAGTCGCCCGGTACAGCCGGTGCAAGGCATGCCATGCCGGCGGTGAGCATCCTCAAACCGCTGTGCGGCGACGAGCCCGCGCTGTACGATAACCTGGCGACGTTTTGCCGGCAGACGCACCCGCACTACCAGCTGGTGTTCGGCGTGCGCGATGGCGCCGACCCGGCGATTCAGGTGGTGCGTCGTCTGCAGCAAGACTATCCTGAACGCGACATCGCGCTGGCGGTCAACGGCGCGCGGCACGGCAGCAATCCCAAGGTCAGCAACCTGATCAACCTGCTGCCGCTGGCCCGCCACGATCTGCTGGTGCTGGCCGATGCCGACATCGCGGTGGAACCCGACTATCTGACACGCGTGAGCGCGCCGCTGGCCGATGTGCGCACCGGCGTGGTCACCTGCCTCTATCGCGGCCGCGCGATGGGTGGCTGGTGGTCGCGGCTTGGTGTGCAGTTCATCGACGGCTGGTTTGCGCCATCGGTGCATGTGGCCCACTTCGGCGGCTCGCGCAGCTTTGCCTTCGGCGCCACCATCGCCCTGCGTCGAGACGCGCTGCAAGCCATCGGCGGCTTCGCGGCCCTGGCCGACCGTCTGGCCGACGATTACTGGCTCGGCGAACTGACGCGTCGCCACGGCCTCGTCACCGTGCTGTCCGACGTGGTGGTGCGCACCGACGTCACCGAAGACAGCCTGGCCGAGCTGTGGCGCCATGAGCTGCGCTGGATGCGTACCATCCGCTCGCTCAACCCGGCCGGTTTCGCCTTCAGCTTCATCACCTTCACCTGGCCCATGCTGCTGCTCGGACTCGCGCTGGCGCCCGGTGCGATCGCGATTGCGCTGCTGCTGGCCGGCGGCGCGGCGCGCAGCATGTTGGCGGTGGCGGATACGCGGCGCGGCGCCGGCGCGTCCGGCGTCGACCTGGCGGCCGTGCTGACCGCTCCCTTGCGCGACCTGCTGCTGCTGGCCGAATGGGCCGCCGCATTGACCGGCTCGCGCGTGCACTGGCGTGACAACCTGATCTCCGTGCGCGACCGCCTGCCGGCCGCGCCGCCATCCTATCCATCCTCGCCCTCCCGCAAGGGAACGCTGCCCGAAAGGACGCCATGAAAACCCTGTTCCTGCAAGCTCCATCCTTCGACGGTTTCGACGGCGGCGCCGGCTCGCGCTACCAGGCCAAGCGCGAGATCAAATCGTTCTGGTATCCGACCTGGCTGGCGCAGCCGGCCGCCATGGTGCCGGGCAGCCGCGTGCTCGACGCGCCGGCCGACGAGATGAGCGTGGAAGACACCCTCGACATCGCCATCGAGTACGAACTGGTGATCATCCACACCAGTACGCCGTCCTATCCGACCGATGTGCAGTTCGCCGAGATGCTGAAACAACGCCAGCCGGCGCTGCTGATTGGCCTGGTCGGCGCCAAGGCCGCCGTCGAGCCGGATGCGACACTGAGCGGCAGTCCCGCCATCGACTTCATCTGCCGCGAGGAATTCGACTACACCTGCGTCGAAGTCGCGGCCGGCCATCCGCTGGCGGACGTGGCCGGTCTCAGCTACAAGCTCCCGGACGGCAGCATCAAGCACAACGCCGACCGCCCCATGATCGAAAACATGGACGAGCTGCCCTTTGTCGCGCCGGTCTACAAGCGCGACCTCAAGGTGGAAAACTACTTCATCGGCTATCTGAAACATCCCTACGTGTCGATCTACACGGGCCGCGGCTGCCGCTCGCGCTGTACCTTCTGCCTGTGGCCGCAGACCGTGGGCGGCCACCGCTACCGTGTGCGCTCGCCGGAAAACGTGCTGGCCGAGGTCAAATGGATCAAGGAGAACATGCCGGAAGTGAAGGAGATCATGTTCGACGACGACACCTTCACCGACTTCCGCCCGCGCGCCGAGGAAATCGCCCGCGGCATGGGCGCACTGGGCATGACCTGGTCGTGCAACGCCAAGGCCAACGTCCCCTACAGCACGCTGAAGATCATGAAGGACAACGGCCTGCGCCTGCTGCTGGTGGGCTACGAGTCGGGCGACGACCAGATCCTGCTGAATATCAAAAAGGGCTTGCGCACCGACATCGCGCGGCGCTTCACGTCCGACTGCCATCAACTCGGCATCGCCATTCACGGCACCTTCATCCTCGGCCTGCCCGGCGAGAGCCAGGACACCATCGAAAAAACCATCCGCTACGCCCAGGAGATCAACCCGCACACCATCCAGGTGTCGCTGGCGGCGCCGTATCCGGGCACCGCGCTGTACCAGCAGGCGCAGGACAACGGCTGGCTGCAGGACCGCAAGGTCATCAGCCTGGTGAACGAGCAGGGCGTGCAGCTGTCGGCGCTCAGCTATCCGCACCTGTCGCGCGAAGAGATTTATCACAGCGTCGAGTTGTTCTACAAGCGCTTCTACTTCCGCCCGACCAAGATCTGGGAAATCGTGCGCGAGATGCTGGGCAGTTGGGACATGATGAAACGCCGCCTGCGCGAGGGCGTGGAATTCTTCCGCTTCCTGCGCTCGCATGAGGCCTGACTCGGCCAGCCGGCGCGGCCTGATCGTGACGGCCGACGATTTCGGCCTGCATCCGGCCGTGAACGCGGCGGTGGAACTGGCGCAGCGTGACGGCGTGCTGAACGCGGCCAGCCTGATGGTGGCGGCGCCGGCCGCCGCCGATGCGGTGGCGCGTGCGCGCCGGCTGCCGGGACTGCGCGTCGGCCTGCATCTGGTGCTGGCCGATGGAGCGCCGATGCTGCCTTCTGCGCAGATCCCCGCGCTGGTGGACGCCGATGGCCGCTTCGGTTCGCACATGGCGCGCGACGGCGCGCGCATTTTTTTTCTGCCAGCCGCGCGGCGCCAGTTGGCGGCCGAGATCCGCGCCCAGTTCGAGGCCTATGCCGCCACCGGCCTGGCGCTCGATCACGTCAACTGCCACAAGCATTTTCACCTGCATCCAACCATCCTGTCGCTGATACTGCGCATTGGCCGCGAATATGGCATGCGTGCCATGCGGCTGCCGGTGGAGCGGGGCGCGCCGTGGTGGCTGCGGCCGTGGATCGCCCTGTTGCGGCGGCGTCTGCGCGCCGCCGGTGTGGCGCACAACGACCGCGTGGTCGGCATCGCCGCCAGTGGCGCCATGGACGAAGCGGCGCTGCTGGCGGCGCTGGCGCGGCTGGACGACGGCGTGACCGAAATCTATCTGCATCCGGCCGTCGCCAGCGAAGCGCCGCTGACACCCGGCATGGCCGATTACCGCCACGCCGACGAACTGGCGGCGCTGCTGTCGCCGCGCGTGCGCGCCGCCGTCGAAGCGCTGGCGCCGCGCCGCGGTGGCTACACCGACGTGCTGGCGGCGCCATGAAGCGCTGCGGCGTGCTCGATCAAGCTGACTGCGCTGCTGTCGCCGCGCGTGCGCGCCGCCGTCGAAGCGCTGTCGCCGCGCCGCGGCGGATACACCGATGTGCTTGCGGCGCCACGAAGCGCCGCAGCCTGCGCGTGCGCCAGGCAATGGCGGGGACGCCATGAAGCGGCTGGCGTGGCTGTTCGCGGTGGCGGCGCTGTTCGGCCTGACGGCGCTGATCGCCCACCAGGGCGCGGCGGACGTGGCGCCCGTGCTGGCGCAGGCCGGCTGGCCGCTGCTGTTGCTGCTGCCGCTGCACGCACTGCCGCTGGTGCTCGACGCGCAAGGCTGGCGCACGCTGTTGCAGGCGGCACTGCCCGACGCGCGGCCATCGCTGCCGTTTTTGTGGTGGGTCGCCACCGTGCGCGAGGCCGTCAACCGCCTGCTGCCGACCGCCAGCGTCGGCGGAGAGCTGGTCGGCATCCGGCTGGCGCGCTTGCGGCATGACGATACCGCCGCCGTCGCCGCCAGCATCGTCACCGAGGTGATGGTCACGATGTTCGCGTTTTATCTGTTCACCGTGTTCGGCGTGCTGGCGCTGCTGGCCAGTACCCAGGCGGCGCATGGCTGGGCCATCATCGGCGGCCTGCTGCTGTCGCTGGCGGGGCCGCTGGCGTTCGGGCTGGCGCTGCGCCATGGCGCCTTATTCACCCGTCTGGCCGCGCTGGCGCGCGGTATGCTGGGCGAGCGGCTCGCCGCGTTGCTGGGCAATGCGGCCCGTCTCGATGCCCACGTCCAGTCGCTGCTGCGCCGCCCGCGCGTGCTGGCGCTGGCGCTGCTGTGGCAGATGGCGGGATTGCTGCTCGGGACGGCGGAGGTATGGCTGGCGCTGCGCCTGTTCGGTCACGAAGCCACATTCTGGCAGGCGCTGTTCATCGAAGCGCTGACGCAGGCGGCGCGCCAGGTCGCGTTCTTCGTGCCGGCCGGGCTGGGCGTGCAGGAAGCCGTGGTGCTGCTGCTGGCCGAACTGCTCGGCATCGGGCCGCAAGTGGCGTTGGCGCTGGCGCTGGTCAAGCGCGCGCGCGAGATTTTGTTCGGCGTGCCGGCGCTGCTGTCGTGGCAGTGGCTGGAACTGCGGCGCTGGCGCAAGGGCAGCGCGACGCGGGCCGGCGGGGCAACGCCATGAGTCGTGCCTTATGTCGCACCACCGGCGCTGGCATGGCCTGCACCATGACGCGCCGCGTCAGCGGCCGACATGCGCGATCAGCCCAGCGGCACCTGGTTATGGCGCACCAGATATTTCAGCAGGCCGTCGATGCCGTCGCGCGCGACGACGTCGCCGAACTGGCGGCGGTAGATTTCGATCAGCCACGCGCCCATCATGTTGATGTCATAGATCTTCCAGCCGTTCGGCGTGCGGGTCAGACGGTAGTCGATCTGCATTTCCTCGCCGTTGACCAGCACGCGGCTCTTGACCACCGCATCGCCGGCCTCCTGCCGGCCCAGCTGGAACTGGAACTTGACGTTCTGCTCGCGCAGTTGCGACAGCGACAGCGCGTAAGTGCGCACCAGCAGCGACTGGAACTGCTGGAACAGCTGCTGCCGCTGTTCGGGCGTGGCATCGTTCCACGTCTTGCCCAGCGCGAGTCGCGTGGTGCGCTCGAAGTCGGTGTAGGGCAGGAACTGCTGCCGCACCACGGCGGTGATCTTGACCATGTCACCGCCGCGCGCGGCCGCATCGGCCTGGATCGCGCCCGTCACCGTCTCGACGGCGGCACGTACCTGGCTGTCGGCAGCGGCCGGGTTCTGCGCCAGCGCCGGCGCCATCATCACGATGGCCGTCGCCAGACCGATGCGGGATGCGTATTCATGGAAGTTCATGTGCGCTCGCTTGCCGTGAGTTGGGGTGTCGCCAGTATAACGCGGCGGCGCATGCGGGGCTGGCTTGTTTGCCAACTTTGCCGCCATTGCGGCTATACTGGCCGTTCCGTCCACGACGCCGCACGCCAGATGCGCTCCGCGCCATGCTGACAGCTCTGCTCACCCGGCTGGTCCGCGGCGCCGCGCGCCACGCCTGGACCACCATCGCCATCTGCCTGCTGCTCACCGCGCTGAGCGGCTGGTACGCGGCCGGCCACTTCGCCATCGACACCGACATCGACCGCCTGCTGGAATCGAACGCGCCATGGGCCCAGCGCGACGCCGCGATGACGCTCGAAAAACGCGTCGGCCGGTGCCAGCCAGCGCGCCGACGG
>NZ_SPVG01000024.1 GCF_004614165.1 Duganella callida
GGCTGAGCGGGTGGCCGGCACGCGCGCCGTCAAGCGGACCGGCGTCCGCAAGCAACCGACGCAGGCGCGCTCCGGCGCGATGGTGGCGGCCATCCTGCAGGCCGCGGCCGAACTGCTCGACAGCGGCGAGCCGGAGCGCTACACCACCAACCTGATCGCCGAACGCGCCGGCGCCAGCATCGGCTCGCTTTACCAGTACTTCCCCAGCAAGGACGCAATCACGGTGGCGCTGCTGGCCGAGGCGTCGCAACGTCTGATGGCCGGCCTCGAGCAGGCGTCGCGGCTGGACGACTGGCGTGCCGCGCTGCGCGCCATGATCGCAGCGGCGGTGGCGCACCAGCTGGACCGTCCCGGCCTGGCGCGCATGCTGGATGCCCACGAGTCGCGCCTGGCGGCGGCCGATGCGCGGTTGCGTGACGGCGCCCGCATCCATGCGGTGCTGATGGCGGTGCTGCGCCGCATTCCCGGTCTGGACCGCCCCGAGGCTGTGGGCGCCGACCTGATCGCGATCACCCGCGCCCTGTGCGATGCGGCCGGCGAACGCGGCGAGCCCGACACCGGGGCGCTGCGGCAGAGCGTCGAACGGGCCATCTTCGGCTACCTCGCATGGCCGGCGCGGCAAAACGCGAGTTGATCCGCATCGATACCTGGCGGTCGGATGCTCCAAGCCTGAATTCTGCATAAAATTCAAACACTTGGCAGCGCGCTCACGGAGCCTTCCCTGACGCCGGCAACGCGAGTATTCCGCGCCGGGCCGTCTGCCTACACTGGCAACTATCCCAACCAAGGAGAACGCCATGACATACCAGCTCGACCTCGACCGCTGCGCCCGTCTGCTGCAACAGGTGACCGACGCCATCGCGGCAGACGCGCCGCACCACGCCCGTAACGCCACTGTCCCTGAACTGATAGACCAGGTGCATGCGGTCAATGCCATTGCCGAACCGCGCCTGCGCGCGGAACTGCAGGCGCTGTATCCCGCCATCGGCTGGCGCGATGAAGACAGCGCGGCTTTTGACGATGCCGCCCCGCACTGGGTCTACGATCCGATCGACGGCGCTTACCACTACCTGCAAGGTCTGCCGTTGTGGTCGGCATCGCTGGCGCTGGTGGCAGACGGCCGTGCGGTCGCCGCCATCGTCTACGACCCGGCGCTGGGAGAAATGTTCATGGCGCAGGCCGGCGAAGGCGCCCGCAGTGCTACGGCGCCGCTGCGGGTATCGCCCAAAACCGAACTGGCCGCGGCGGTGGCCGGCACGGCGGTGCCGCCGCGGCTGCAGGCCGGCGTCCAGGCGCAGCAGGAAGCACTGTGTCTGTTGACGGCCGTGGCGCCCAAAGTGTTCGTGCTGCGGCCGATGGCCGCGACATCGCTGCAGCTGGCCTATGTCGCCGCCGGCCGGCTGGACGTCTACTGGGAGACCGGCAACGACGCCGCCGACTGGCTGGCCGGCGCGCTGCTGGTGCGCGAAGCGGGCGGCCTGGCGACCGCGCTGGACGGCGGCGGCCTGGGTCCGGACAGCCGCGGCATCGTCGCCGGCAATGGCGAACTGGTGCGGCAACTGCGCGCCGCCACCGGCATTCCCAGCCGCGTTTCCCTTGCATAGTTGCTTATTTGTTGGCAATGTGTGAGCCCATGAAACCGATGCGCCACCACATGACCAAAATCCTCAAGTTCACGCAGTTCTCCGTGCGCGACCTGATCGTTGCCGTTGCTCCCACCGTGCTGATGATCGTCGGCGTCTGCCTGCTGGCGTACTGGCTGGTGGACCCGGCGCCGCCGCGCACCGTGCGGCTGGGCACCGGACAGGAAAATTCGGCCTATGAAGACTTCGGCAAGAAATACGCGGCGGCGCTGGCCAGGCACGGTGTGAAAGTCACGCTGGTGCCATCGGCCGGCTCCAGCGAAAACCTGCGCAACCTGAAGGAGGGCAAGGTCGATATCGCCTTCGTGCAGAGCGGCTCCACCAACGAGGAGGCGGCCGAGCGTGAAGGCCTGTCCTCGCTGGGCAGCCTGTTCGTCGAACCGCTGTGGCTGTTCCTGCGCGAAGAAAAGGGCAAGCCGGCGGTGACCCAGCTGACGCAACTGCGCGGCAAGAAGATCAACTACGGCCCCAAGGGCGCCGGCTCGCCGCGCCTGTTCCGTCAGATCCTCGAGCTGAATGGCGTGGAGAAGGGTGAAGTCGAGCGATTTTCGCTGGCGAACACGCCGGCCACCGTGGAATTGCTGGAGGGCCGCATCGATGGCCTGGTCTTCACCTCGGCCCCGGAAGCGCCGCTGATCCAGATGCTGTTGCAGACGCCCGGCATCAAACTATTCAACTTCAGCCAGGCCGAGGCGTACGCACGCAAGCTGCCGTTCCTGACGCACGTGACGCTGCCGCAGGGCATTGTCGACCTGGGGCGCAACATCCCGGCGGCCGACTTCAGCCTGATCGCCCCGACCGCCACGCTGGTGGCGCGCGAAGACCTGCATCCGGCGCTGACGGACTTGTTCGTGCAGGCCGCGTCGGCGATCCACAGCGGTTCCGGCTGGTTTGCGCAACAGGGCCAGTTCCCGTCGGCGAAGTACACCGAGATCCCGGTCGATCCGGAGGCGGCCAAGTTCTACAAGAGCGGTCCGCCGTTCCTGCAGCGCTACATGGCGTTCTGGCTGGCCAACCTGTTCGACCGCATGTGGGTGGTGGTGGTGGCGCTGGGCGCGCTGATCCTGCCGCTGTCGAAGGTGGTGCCGCCGCTGTATGTATGGCGCATCCGTTCGCGCGTTTACCGCTGGTATGGCCAGCTGCGCGCGGTGGAGCAGAAGGTGGAAGATGCGCCGGAAGCGACGCGCATGCAGGTCTACGAAGACCAGCTCAAGCGGCTGAACGAGATCGAAGAACTGGTCAACCAGGTTTCGATCCCGCTCTCGTTTGCGGACGGTCTGTACGGCCTGCGCAGCCACATCGAATTCGTGCGCAAGCGCATCCTGTTCCTGATGGGCGAAGCCAGCCCCGGCGCCGAAGCCGTCTAGTCGGGGACAGACCACGTTTTTGCAACAAACCGCGATTTCGCGGTTTGTTGCAAAAACGTGGTCTGTCCCCGAGCTTCAGGCGCCCAGCCAGGGCAGGCCGTCGTGGCACCAGCCGCTGACGTTTTTGCGGTGGCCGTGCTCGTCCTTGTCGCCTTCGAAGCCGCCCAGGATGTCGTAGCAGTGCTGGTAGCCATGCTCGGTCGCCAGCTTGGCCGCGCCGCGCGAACGTACGCCGGACCGGCACAGGAACAGCAGCACCTGGTCCTTGCGCGCCACCGAATTCAGGTCTTCGATGAATTCGTGGTTGGCGTTGCCGCCCGGGTAGGTGTTCCACTGCACCGCACCATGTTGGGCGTCCGGAATGGCCACCCGGCCCACCCAGTCGCGCTCGGCATTGGTGCGCACGTCGATCAGCTTGACGGCATTTTCCAGGCCGATCAGCTCATAGGCTTCGGCCGGCGTCACGGCGCCCGCATAGGGCCAGTCCCTGCTGCGGCTGCGCGCCCGACTCAGAATCTCATCTATTTTGCTCATAAGGTGTTCCGGTTATAAGTTTGAGTTTATTATATGGCGTCCGCGTTGGCCCGCGACCGTGATGCACCAAAACCATGCGCTTTTCAGAAAAAATCCTAAAATGCACCCACAAGGTGCAAAATGTTGGAAACGCACCAATGCGGTGCGCGATTGTTCTGCAGTAATTGCGTTTCGGGCTGGCATGGATACTGCTTACTTTAGCCTCACGAGTTCCACATATTCCCTTTAGGAGATACGCATGGCAATGACAGCCGCAGAAGTTCTGAAAATGGTCCAGGAAAACGAAGTCAAATTCGTTGATTTCCGTTTCGCGGATACCCGTGGTAAAGAACAGCACGTGACCGTGCCTGTGTCGGCTTTCGACATCGACAAGTTCGAATCGGGTCACGCATTTGACGGTTCCTCGATCGCCGGCTGGAAAGGTATTGAAGCGTCGGACATGATCCTGATGCCGGACCCAAGCACCGCCAACATCGACCCGTTCATGGAAGAGACCACGCTGTTCATGCAGTGCGACGTGATCGAACCAGCCGACGGCAAGGGCTATGACCGCGACCCGCGCTCGATCGCCAAACGCGCCGAAGCGTACCTGAAATCGTCGGGCATCGGCGATACCGCCTACTTCGGCCCCGAGCCGGAATTCTTCATCTTCGACAGCGTGCGCTGGAAGATCGACATGTCCGGCTGCTTCGTGAAAGTGGATTCGGATGAGGCGTCGTGGTCGACCGACAAGGAAATCGAAGGCGGCAACAGCGGCCACCGTCCGACCGTCAAGGGCGGCTACTTCCCGGTGCCACCAGTCGACAGCTTCCAGGACATGCGTTCGGAAATGTGCCTGATCCTGGAATCGCTGGGCATCCCGGTGGAAGTGCACCACCACGAAGTGGCCGGCGCCGGCCAGAACGAAATCGGCACCAAGTTCTCGACCCTGGTCGAGCGCGCCGACTGGACCCAGAACCTGAAGTACGTGGTGCACAACGTTGCCCACAGCTATGGCAAAACCGCCACCTTCATGCCTAAGCCTATCGTTGGCGACAACGGTTCCGGCATGCACGTGCACCAGTCGATCTGGAAAGATGGCCAGAACCTGTTCGCCGGCGACGGCTATGCCGGCCTGTCGGAAACCGCGCTGTACTACATCGGCGGCATCATCAAGCACGCCAAGGCGCTGAACGCGATCACCAATCCGGGCACCAACTCGTACAAGCGTCTGGTGCCGGGCTTCGAGGCGCCGGTGAAACTGGCTTACTCGGCCAAGAACCGTTCGGCTTCGATCCGTATTCCGCACGTGGCCAATCCGAAAGGCCGCCGTATCGAAACCCGCTTCCCGGACCCGCTGGCCAACGTCTACCTGTGCTTCGCCGCCCTGCTGATGGCCGGCCTGGACGGTATCCAGAACAAGATCCACCCGGGCGAGGCGGCGTCGAAAGACCTGTACCACCTGCCGCCGGAAGAAGATGCGCTGATCCCGACCGTCTGCGCCTCGCTGGAAGAAGCGCTGGACAACCTGAACAAGGACCGCGAGTTCCTGACCCGCGGCGGCGTGTTCACCGATTCGATGATCGATGCCTACATCGAACTGAAGATGCAGGACGTGCAGCGCATGCGCATGACCACTCACCCTGCCGAGTTCGACATGTACTACTCGCTGTAATCAACAGCATCAGCAGGTAGCACAGAACGCGGGGCGAGCCGGGCTTTCCCCGCGTTTTTATTTGGATGTTGTATATTCGGGATGGACCTTTCCACCCACGGATTACGAATGACAACGAGTTTGAAACTGAGTGTGTCGCTGGCGCTGCTGGCCTGCGGCGCCGCCCACGCGCAGATTTACAAATGCACCGCGCCCGATGGCCGCGTGGAGTACACCGACATCAACCGCGGGTCGTATTGCAAGGCCATGGATCTGCCGGGCCTGACGATACCGGCACCGGCGCGCCGGGTGGCGCCGTCGCCGCGCAATGCGCAGCCGGCGCCCGCCGCCGCCACGC
>NZ_SPVG01000147.1 GCF_004614165.1 Duganella callida
CGTCGCGCCGTTGCCGGCGCGACGTCGGCCGCGCCAGGTGGCGCAACCGGCGGCGCCAACGGCGAGCAAGCGCTGAACGCGCACGCGGCGAACCAGGCCAGGTGGCCGCGCCGCGAGCGCCACATGCGCACTTCGATAAAGTTCATGATCGTCATTTGGCTGTAATATTGTCCAATTATTATCCGCCAGCTGATTCCAGCCTGGCCTGGTTGGTTTCGCACCCAAGCCGGTGCGGAAAACCACACGCCACCAGCTCAGCGGGCTTGGCCGGTGTCCCTCAACACCGGCACCATCCCGTTCTTAAGGCTTGCCTTAATGAAGTCCTAAGCCTGTGCCGGCGAAACGCTGGCAAAGTGTCATCCATAGCGCGGGGTCAAGCCCAGCGCCCGGTTGCCGGACCGACAAGCCCGGCACAAATTGCGTCCAGGTGGCACGATAGCCGCCGGACACCCGCACATCCCCACGCTCTCGAGCGTTTTGCAACCAGCACCATCATCTGATGGCGCTGGTTTTTTTTTACCCCTGATGCGCCTTCAACCACGCATCGATCTGCGGCAGGCGCTCGGCGCGCACCTTGATGCGGTACGCGATCGATGCCACCGCCGTCTTCGCATCGCCCTGCGCCTCGGCCGGCAGATACTCTCTGGCGTAGGCCTGCACCTTGCCCACCATGGCCGGATCGGCCGAACGTCCGGCCAGGCCAGGGAAGTAACGGCTGCGCGACGACACATCCACCTTCTTCTCGACCTGCTCGCGGTGCGCCAGCGCGAAATCGAAGGCCAGGTCCGGATGCGTCCCCGACACATGGGTGATCATGGACGCGCCCGACGTCGCCCCCGGCTCGTCGGTCAGTGCCAGCGCCAGCGCGCGCTGCGCCAGCGCCGGATCGTTGGCCACGCCCAGCAGATCGTACAGCTCGCTCCTGATCATGCTCGACGGCTCGGCCCTGGCCGCCGCGTGCAGTTGCTCCCAGGTCGCCGCGTCGGCATGCGCCGCGATGATGCCCAGCACCGGACGGCGCAGCGCGGCCGGCAGCGCGGCCAGGTCGCTGGCCGACGCCGCGTAACGGCGCCGTGCCTCCGCGATCACACTCTCGTCCCCCACCGTGCCCAGCACGCGGATCAGCGTCTCGCGCAGATTCGCCACCGGCCCCGCCTCGTCTTTGGCGGCGGTCCAGCCGACGCGCGCCAGCACCGGCGCCAGCCGCGCCCGCGCAAAGCGGTCCAGCGCCGCGCGCTGCTCAGGCTTGCCTTCATAACTGTCGTGCAGACCGGCCAGCACGCCGGCGATCTTCTGCCACACCTGCGGCGCCGCATCCTGTGGCGTGTTGTTCGCCAGGTCCATGAAGCTGGAGGCCGGCATCAGCCCCGCCATGCCCAGCGCCCAGCTGTCCGACAGCAGGCCCAGCTGATCGATGGTCGGCATGCTCGCGAAACCCTGCGCCAGCGCGGCGAACGCCTTGGGCGCATACAGCGTGCGGTAGTAGCCGCTCTGGCCCGCGTTCACCAGCACCGCGCCGCAGCCCGGCAGCGTCATGCCGGCCTTGCCGCCGTTGACGACCGTGCGCACGGCGGTGTTGCCGACCGTCTGCGCGATCACCGGCACGCGCCAGCTCAGCGCCTGCTTGCCTGGTTGGTCCTTGCTGAATTCACCTTGCGTCAGCTGAATCACCGTCTTGCCATTCTTGCAGACCGCCTCCGACACGCTGATCAGCGGCACGCCCGGCTGCAGCGTGAAGTCATGTGCGATCGCCGTCACCGGCTTGTGCGCCGCCTTTTCCACCGCGTGCCACAGATCGTCCGATACCGTGTTGCCATAAGCGTGTTTGGCCACATAGCTGCGCACCCCCGCGCGCCACGCCTCTTCGCCCACGTAGTTCTCCAGCATGCGGATCACCGATTCGCCCTTGCTGTAGGTGATGGCGTCGAACGCCTGGCTGGCCTGCTCCACCGTGGCGATGCGCTGCACGATAGGGTGGGTGGTGGCCAGCGCGTCGCGCTCCATCGCGCCCTCGCGCGTGCCGACCGCGCGCAGGCTCCATTTCCATTCCGGATGCAGGCGGTCGGTGGTGCGCGACTCCATCCACGAGGCGAAGCCCTCGTTCAGCCACAGATCGTCCCACCACGCCATGGTCACCAGATCGCCGAACCACTGGTGCGCCATCTCGTGCGCGGCCACCAGGAACGAAGTCTCCTTGTCCGACTGCGTGGCCACGCGCGGATCGAGCAGGATCGAATATTCGAAGGTGAAGATGCCGCCCCAGTTCTCCATCGCGCTGAAGAACTGGCTGCGGCCCGGCGCGGCGATGTTGTCCAGCTTCGGCAGCGGATATCTGGTGCCGAAATAGTCGTTGTATTCCTTCAGCACCGCGCGCGACGAATCCAGCGCGAACTGGGCCTGACCCAGCGCGCCTTTCTGCGTCACCACGCCCAGCTCCACGCCCTCCGCCATCGCCGTCGCGCGCTCGAATTCGCCCAGGCCGAAGAACAGCAGATAGGTCGACATCTTCGGCGTGGTGGCAAAGCGCACCAGTTCGCGGCCGTCGGCCAGCCTGGTGGTCGAGCTCACCGGCATGTTGGATACCGCCATCTGCCCGGCCGGAATGGTCGCCTCCAGCGCGAAGGTGGCCTTGTAATACGGCTCGTCCCACGAGGGAATCACGCGCCGCGCGTCGGAGTTCTCGAACTGCGTGTACAGCGCGCGCTTGGCCGCGCCGCCGTTTTCATAGTCCAGCGAGAACAGGCCGGAAGCCTGGGTGCCGATCACGCCGGTGTAATCGAGCTTGAGCTGGTAGCTGCCCGGCTTCAGCGCCTCGGCAAAGTGGAAGGTGGCGGTCTGCTTGTCCGCATCGACGTCGATCTTGCTGGCCTGCCGCGCCGGCGCACCCGGGCCGGCGCTGATGGCGGCGGCGCTGAATGTCAGCTCGGCCGCGTTCAGCGTCAGACTGCTGGTGGCCTGCTTGACGTCCAGCGCGATGGTCACGCTGGCGCTGAAGCTGCTGTGCGCCGCGTCGGGCGTCAGCGATACCGCGTAATGGGTCGGCACGGCGGTGCGCGGAAGCTGGGTGGTGACCTGCGAAACCTGGGTAGCGGCGGCTGGCGCGGCGACGGCCAGGGTAGGGCCGGCGCTCACGCCCAGCAGCGCCGAGACGGCGAGTGAAATCAAGCTGCGTTGCATGCTATTCCTTTGACAAGATGGGTAGCCTTTTGGGCAAGCGAGCAATCTAAGGCCATCCGCGGGCGCTGTCAAATGACGGATCGGTATATGATCTGTCCACGCTCATCATTTGGAAGGCAGCGACATGATCGACCTGTACACGGCGGCCACACCGAACGGCCACAAAATCTCCATCGCCCTGGAAGAGCTGGAACTGACCTACACCCTGCACGCGCTGGATCTGGCGGCCAGGGAGCAGAAGGAAGCCTGGTTCCTGGCGATCAATCCCAACGGCCGCATCCCGGCCATCATCGACCGCAGCGAAGACAACTTCGCCGTGTTCGAATCGGGCGCCATCCTGATCTACCTGGCCGAGAAAACCGGCGAACTGATGCCCACCGACTTCCAGGGCCGATCGCGGGTGCTGCAATGGCTGATGTTCCAGATGGGCGGCGTCGGCCCCATGATGGGCCAGGCCAACGTGTTCCACCGCTACTTCCCCGAAAAGATACAGCCGGCCATCGACCGCTACCAGGGCGAGAGCAAGCGCCTGTTGCGCGTGCTGGACAGCCACCTGGCGCACCATGAATACCTGGCCGGCGACTATTCGATCGCCGACATCGCCAACTGGGCCTGGGTCCGCACGCACGAGTGGTCGGGCGTGACGGTCGACGATCTGCCGCACCTGCAGCGCTGGATCGCCGCCATCGCCGCGCGTCCGGCGGTCCAGCGCGGCATCCTGCTGCCGCCGCGTGAAGACCGCAACGATCCCGCCACCGCCGCGCGCTTCAGCGCCGGTGCGCGCAACATGCTGGAAACCGGCCAATCGCGCTGAAGCGAGGAGCGGCCATGAAACTCTATTCCTCCACCCGCGCGCCGAATCCGCGCCGGGTCGCCATGTTCATCGCCGAAAAAGGCATCGACAACATCGAGCAGGTGCAGGTCGACCTGGGCGCCGGCCAGCACCGCGGCGCCGACTATCTGGCCAAAAACCCCTTCGGCCGCGTGCCCGCGCTGGAGCTCGACGACGGCCGCATCCTGTGCGAAACCCGCGCCATCTGCAGCTGGCTGGAAGGCCATGCGCCCGAACCGAACCTGATGGGCGACGGCTACGACGAACGCGCCTTCATCGAAATGGCCGACCGCCGCATCGAACTGCATCTGTTCAGCGGCGCCGCCAACAGCATCCGCCACACCCATCCCGGCCTGGCGGCGCTGGAACAGCCGCAGTTCCCCGACTTTGGCGCGGTCCAGGCGCAGCGCATGCGCGAGACGGCGCAGTGGCTGGACCGGACGCTGGCCGCCCAGCCCTTCGTCGCCGGGCAGCGCTTCACCATCGCCGACATCACCGCCTTCTGCGCGCTGGAATTCGCGCGCGGACTGATGCGGTTCCGCCCCGGCCAGGAAGGCATGGCGCACCTGCAGGCATGGCGCGACCGCATCGCCGAACGCCCCAGCGCCGCCGCGCTGGGCTGAGCTCAGGCCACGCGCTTGTACCAGGACTGGTGCGCCAGCAGCGGCTTGTAGTGGCGCGCCAGCGGATCGTGATCGTCCAGCGGCTGGTCCAGCGCCAGCATGCCGAACGGCGCCAGACTGTCGTCGAACAGCTGCAGCACGCGCCGCCGCAACGCCGGGCCGAAGTCGGGCAGGGCGCGCTGGCCGAGTATCATCTGAAACTCGTTGAATGACGCATCGGTCACCAGGTTGTACTGCGACCACGTGATGCGGCTGCGCAGATGCGCCTTCAGCACCGCCTGCAGGCCGTCGGCGCTGACGTCGAAATAGTCGATCAGCTTGCCGATACCGCCGCTGCGGATGTAATTTCCCTGCAGCTCGCTCAGCCGCGCCATCGGCAGCGTGGCCTGCTGCACCTCGGCCAGCATGGTGTCGCTGGCGACGGTGGCGTAGATTTCGGTGCGCTGCGCCAGCTGTTCCTGCTCCAGCAGGATCGCCAGCGTCCACGCCTGCTGCGCGCCGGCGCAATCGGCGATCCACACGCGCGGCAGCGCGGCCCCGTGCAGGCACGCGCCCAGCGACAGCCGCAGCATCGACGCTTCGAGCGCGCTGTCGAACATCAGCGCCGGCGCCACGTACAGCGCGCGCAGCAGGCAGTTGAAGGCCTCGTCGTCGTGCAGCACGCGCGATTGCAGCGCCGAGATGGTCGGCAGTTCCAGCTGCCCGCGCAGCGCCCGCACCTTGCCCATCACCGCGCCGCGCGCATAACCGCGGTAGTCGTAGCCGTGGCACTGGTAGAGCGCCTCCAGCAGCAGCTCCAGCTCCAGCTCCTCCACCGACTGCGGCGAGAAGCGCCGCCCGCCGCCGGGCGCCGCCAGCAGCGGGCCGTCCGCTGCGCCGCTGCCGCCGTC
>NZ_SPVG01000278.1 GCF_004614165.1 Duganella callida
GGCGTCGCCGGCCTTCAGCACGCCGCGCCGCGTCGGCGGCGCCAGGCCAGCGCCGCCAACCCCAGGCCGAAGATCGCGGCCGTGGCCGGCTCGTCGACCTGCAGGATCAGCAAGGGGATGTCGCTCAGCGCGGCCGGGATGCGGTTGCCGGCCGCGTCGCCCAGCAGCACGTCGTCGGCAAACAGGATGGTGTTGGCCGGCGCCGGTCCCGGCGGCATCTGCACCTTGAAGGCCAGCGTGGCCAGCAGGAAGCTGTCATCCTGCAGCGCGTCCAGCGTGGCGCCGTCCAGCAGCGATATTTCGTCCAGCCGCAGCAGGCCCGGGGTGCCGGTGTCGGCCTGCGCCAGCGCCGTGTTGCCGGGCTGGCCCAGCGCCGTGCCCCAGGCCGACGGCGCCCCGGGCAGGTAGGACAGCAGGTCGGGATCGTAATACAGATCGAGGTGGTAGGCGCCGAGCTCGCTGCTGAGGCCGCCCGACTGCAGGCCGCTGATGGCCAGGTCGACCAGCAGGGTTTCGCCCGGGGCGATCTGGTAGCCGCCGTGCGGCACCAGCGTGATTTGCAGCGCCCGCGCCGGCGCCAGCGCCCCCAGGCAGCCGAGCCAGAACAGCGCTGTCACACAGATTTTCTTCATGATAGGACTCCATCGACTGAGCGAAAGGCGGTTATTTGGCGCACAGCGGCAGCGTGCAGGCGGCCACCAGCTTGCGCACGTCGAGCGCGGTGATGCTGCCGTCATGGTCGAGGTCGCGCGGATCGTTGGGGCCGGACGCCGGCGCATTCAGGCTCTGCAGGAGGATGTTGACGTCGTCGCGGTCCACCGTGCCGTCATTGTTCAGGTCGCCGGCGGTGGCGCTGGCGCTGGTGCTGGTCATGCTCAGCTCGGAGTAGTCGACCATGGTGTCGTCGGCCAGCACCACGTCGAGGTGGCCGTCGGCTTGCAGCATGGGCAGCAGGTCGACCACCTGATCCGGCGCACCGGTCACGCTGTCGGTGGCGGCGTTGCGGATCGGCGTGCGCGCCAGGTTCCAGGTCACGGTGTATTCGGCGCCCGCCTGTGGCGGGAAGCCCAGCAGGTCGGCCAGCGCCACCACGCGCGCGACCTGGCCTTCGGGCGTGGCGGCGGTCTGGTTGAACAGGATCACGTCATTGTCCACCAGATCGCCGGTCATCTTGATGTGCAGCTTGACGCTGGCCGAGGTCAGCAGCGCGCCGCCCGCCAGCGTGGCCGGGTGGGTCAGGCCGACCGCCTGGTTCACCGCGTCCTCGTCGAGGTTGATCGATGGGGCGCGCGGCGCCAGCGCGGCCAGCAGCGCCTCCACGTGCGGCGATTTGGGCGTGACGTCGGCCGCATCGCCCGGGTGGAAGTTGTCCTTGTCGCCGATCAGGCTGGTCTGCACCGGCGCCAGCGCCACCAGCACGTGCCCGGTCGGCGCCGCGATGTTGTAGCTGTCGACGTAGACGTAGTGGTATGCCTGGACATCGCTGGCTTCGATGTCGATCTGGTTGGCGCCGCTGTGCAGCGCCGGCGTCAGGTCCATCGCCACCACCTCGGGCTGGCCGTTGGGTTGCTTGTGAGCGGCCAGGGTGTAGCTGCCGATGATGGTGCCGTTGACCTTGAGCGTCATCTGGTCGTCGGCCGCGACCAGCGCGACGACCTGCGGGATGGGGCCGGGCGGCAGATCGAGCTGGCGGCGGAAATAGGCGGTGGTGTGAGGGCTGCCGGCGCCGGGCGCGCCCGGGCCGGGCCAGTACCACATCAGCTCGCCACGGATGCCTTGCGGATTCAGATACGGGTTGGGCATGGTGACCGGGTTGGGGTAGGGCGCGTAGGCCGGAATCCAGCCGCTGACGCCGTCGGCGCTGGCCAGCCAGTTGCTGCCGCTGAGCAGGTCGGTGCGGGGTGACGCGGCGTGGCCGGGCGCGGCCGCCAACAGGGCGACAGCGGTCAGCAGCGCGGCGCCGCAGCGCGCGATGCATGGTACAAATGTCTTCATGATGAGCTCTCCTCAAATGCTGCGCGGGCCGGGCGTGGTCGGCGCAGACAGGCGTGCCTGCATCACCGGATGGACGCAAAAACGGGACCAGCGCCGTAAGCTGCTGATTCGATTGGCCGGCCGCCGCGCCGGCGGCGGCCAGTGTCAAACCTGCCGACAGGCCAGCTCGCTTCAGGGCAATAACCGGCGCGCGCCGGTAGCGCGGCGGCGCTGCCGTGTTGAGGCGGCTGGAACAGCGCACGCGCACCATGCGTGGCCGCGAGGGGCGATCGAATGCGCCCGCGTGCCGGCTGAACCATCAGATCACGGTGCGGGTGTCCGGCGGCTGCGTGCCGACCAGGGCAATGTCGGGCAGCGGCATGCGCGGCAGCACGATTTTCTCGGCGGGCGCCAGCACCAGCGCGGTGCCGGCGATCACCAGCTGTTGCGCCTGGTTGAGCACCTGGCAGTCCAGCGTGACGCGCCGCGTGGCCGGCTCCAGCGCCTGCACCGTCAGCCGTACCGTCACCGTGTCGCCGACCGCGATCGGGTGGAGGAAGCGCAGCGATTGCTGCAGATAAATGGTGCCCGGCCCCGGCAGCTGCGTGCCCAGCACCGCCGAAATCAGCGCGCCGCCCCACATGCCGTGCGCCACCACGTGGTGGAACACGTCCTGGCGCGCATACTGCGGGTCGACGTGGGCCGGGTTGACGTCGCCCGAGACGATGGCGAACAGCGCGATGTCGCGCGCGCTCAGCGTGCGCACCAGGCTGGCGCTGTCGCCGAGCCGCAGTTGACCGAACGGGCGGTTTTCGATCATCTCCATGGTTCACCCCATCACGTGGTAGCCGGCGTCGATGTATTCGACGTTGCCGGTCAGGCGGCGCGCGGCGTCGCTGACCAGGAAGGCGGCCAGGGCGCCGACGTCGTCGATGCTGACCAGCACATGTTCCGGCGCGCGCGCGCGGGCCAGGTCCAGCAACTCGTCAAAACGGTCCAGCCCGCTGGCGGCGCGGGTTTTCAACGGTCCCGGCGACAGCGCGTGCACGCGGATGCCCTGCGCACCGAGCTCGGCCGCGAGGGTGCGCACGCTGGCCTCCAGCGCCGCCTTCACCGGCCCCATCAGGTTGTAATGCGCCACCACCTTTTCGGCGCCGTAGAAGCTGACGGTCAGCAAACAGCCGCCGTCCGTCATCAGCGGCGCGGCCAGCCGCGCCATGCGCAGGAACGAATGGCAGGTGACGTCCATGGCCAGCGCGAAACCCTCGGCCGAACAGTCGAGCAGACGGCCATGCAGGTCGTCGCGCGGCGCGTAGGCGATCGCGTGCAGCAAGAAGTCCAGCTTGCCCCAGTGCGCGCCGAGGCGCGCGAACACCGCCTCCAGCTGGCCCGCCACGCGCACGTCGCACGGCAGCAGCAGCGCGCTGTCCAGCGCCTGCGCCAGCGGCCGCACGTGCGCTTCGGCCTGCTCGTTCAGATAGGTCAGCGCCAGCTCGGCGCCGGCCGCGCGGAACGCCCGCGCGCAGCCGTAGGCAATGCTGTGCTCGTTGGCGATGCCGACCACCAGTCCTTTCTTGCCGTGCAGGTTCATGCCGGCGCCTCCGCGTTGGCCGGCGCCAGCGCCAGCCGCAGCGCCACGCTGGCGGCGTCCGCGCCGGGCAGCACGGCGAAGCCGTGACGTTGCGCCAGCCGCTGCATGCCCAGGTTGGCACGCAGGCTTTCGCCGACCAGGCGCTGGGTGCCGCGGGCGCGGCAATAAGCGATCAGGCTGCCCAGCAGGATCGCGCCCAGGCCGCGGCGCTGGAGGTCGGAGCGCACGATGATGGCGAATTCGGCGTCGACGTTGTCGGGATCGGCCACGGCGCGCGCCACCCCCAGCGTTTCGGCGCTGCCGTCGGGCCGCTGGCGGGTGGCGATCAGCGCCATCTCTCGGTCGTAATCGATCTGCGTCAGGCGCGCCAGTTGCGACGGCGCCAGCTCGCGCTGGCTGATGAAGGTACGGTAGCGCACGTCCTCGGGCGACAGCGCGTGGAAGAACGCCAGGTGCGCGGACGCGTCCTCCGGCCGGATCGGCCGCAGCAACAGCGGCTGGCCCTGCCACATCAGGCGCTGCTCGAGCTCGGTCGGATAGGGCCGGATCGCCAACCGGTCGACGCCGCGCAGGGTGGTGGCGGCCAGGCTGATGCGCGCGTCCAGCGCGATCACGCCCTGGCTGTCGGCCAGCAGCGGGTTGATGTCCAGTTCGGTGATCTCGGCCAGGTCGCTGACCAGCTGCGACACCTGCAGCAGCACGCGGCAGATGGCGTCGAGGTCGGCCGGCGGCCGGCCGCGGTAGCCGGCCAGCAGCTTCGCCACCCGCGTGCGCGCCACCAGGTCGCGCGCCAGCACCTGGTTCAGCGGCGGCAGCCCCACCGCGTGGTCGGCCGTGACTTCCACCGCCGTGCCGCCCTGGCCGAACAGGATCACCGGGCCGAACACGGGATCGGTGCTGACGCCGACGATCAGCTCGTGGGCCTGCGGCCGGCGCGCCATGGCCTGCACCGCGTAGCCGCGCAGGCTGGCGGCGGGATGGGCCTGGCGCAAGCGCCGGGCCATCGCCGCCGCCGCGGTCCGCAGCATGTCGGGCGACTCGAGATCGAGCGCGACGCCGCCGACGTCGCTCTTGTGCGTGATGTCGGGCGAGACGATCTTCAGCGCCACCGGATAGCCGATCTCCCGCGCCGCCGCCAGCGCCTCATCCACCGTGGCGGCCAGCCGCGTGTCGACCACCGGGATGCCGTAGGCGGCCAGCAGGGTCTTGGCCTCCGGCTCGGACAGCGGGCGCCGCTGCGCCAGCGCCGCGTCCACCATGGCGCGCGCCAGGTCGTGCGGCGCCGCGCCGCCCGGCGCCTGCGCCGGCGGCACTTCCACCAGCAGCTGCTGGTTGCGGCGGTACTGCACCATCTGCATGAAGCCGCCGATGGCGTCTTCCGGGGTGTCGTAGCTGGGAACGCCGGCCTGGGCGAAGATGCGCCGCGCCGGCGCCACCGTGGCCCCGCCCAGCCAGCAGGCCAGCACGTTGCGGCCGCTGTGGTGCAGGCGCGGCGCCAGCGCGGTGGCGATGGCGGTGCTGGACGCCACCGCGGTCGGCGCGTGCAGCAGCAGCACCGCGTCGGCCAGTTCGTCGTGCAGCACCACGTCCAGCGCCTGCTGGTAGCGCTCGGCGCCGGCGTCGCCGATCAGATCGACGGGATTGGCGCGCGACCAGGTCGGCGGCAGCAGCGCGTCCAGCTGCGCCACGCTGGCCGCCGACAGCGTGGCCAGCCGGCCGTGCTGGCAGATCAGGGCGTCGGTGGCCATCACGCCCGGCCCGCCGCCGTTGGTGATGATGGCCAGCCGTTCGCCGCCCAGCGGCTGGGCGCGCGCCAGCGTCTCCACCGCGTCGAACAATTCTTCGGTGGAAAACACGCGCAGCATGCCGGCGCGCCGCAGCGCGGCGTCGTATACGGCGTCGGCGCCGGCCAGCGCACCGGTGTGC
>NZ_SPVG01000031.1 GCF_004614165.1 Duganella callida
GCCTGCGGCCGCGCGGGCCGACGCCATCGCCGCCTGACGCGATACGGCCGGCGCCGCGGCCGGCTGTCCTTCCGCGCCGCCTACCCCGGGCCGAAAGGCCAGCATGCGCAGCAAGGTCATCGAGAAGCCGGCATACTCGTCGGGCGCCAGGCCCAGCTCGTTACGGCCGTGCACCGCGATCTGGTAATACAGCTGCACCTCTTCCGCATCGAAGGCCTGGGCCAGACGCACGATATCGGCATACTCGGGCAAATCTTCCGGCACCGCGGCCGGTACCGTCTGCGCCAGCGCGATCCGGTGCAGCAAGGTGCCCAGGTCCTGCAAGGCGCCGTTGTACGACAGGCTGCGCGTGGCCATCTCGTCGGCCACCGCCAGCAGGTCGGCGCCATCCTGCGCCGCCAGCGCATCGAGCAGGCGGATCAGATACGACTGGTCCAGCGCGCCCAGCATGCCCTGCACCGCGTCCAGCGTCACCTCGCCGGCGGCGTAGGCGATCGCCTGGTCGGTCAGCGACAAGGCATCGCGCATCGAACCGTGGGCGCCGGTGGCCAGCAGACGCAAGGCGGGATGCTCGAAGCTGATGCCCTCCTGCCCCAGAATATTTTCCAGGTGGCCGATGATGTGCCCCGGCGGCATCTGCTTCAGATTGAACTGCAGGCAGCGCGACAGCACCGTCACCGGGATCTTTTGCGGATCGGTGGTCGCCAGGATGAACTTCACGTGCTCGGGCGGTTCCTCCAGCGTCTTCAACATGGAATTGAAGGCATGGTTGGTCAGCATGTGCACCTCGTCGATCATATAGACCTTGAAGCGCGCATTGGTCGGCGCGTACACCGCCTGCTCCAGCAGTTGCGCCATCTCGTCGACGCCGCGGTTGGACGCCGCGTCCATCTCGATGTAATCGACGAAGCGGCCGCTGTCGATCGCGGTACATGCCTCGCACACGCCGCACGGCGTGGCGGTGATGCCGCCGTTGCCGTCCGGTCCCACGCAGTTGAGCGACTTGGCCAGAATCCGCGACAAGGTGGTCTTGCCGACGCCCCGCGTCCCGGTGAACAGATAGGCGTGATGCAGCCGCCCGCTGTGCAGGGCGTGCGTCAACGCGCGCACGACGTGCTCCTGGCCGACGAGCGTTTCAAAGTTCTTGGGACGGTATTTACGAGCGAGGACTTGATAGGACATGCTGGGATTTTACCGTAGACGGGGGCGAAAGCGGCAATTGTAACAAGTCGCGGCCGGATTAGGTAAGTCGGCCATTCTGCCCTACAATTTGTTTTTCTTTCAACAAGCCGAAAATGAAAAAACTTGCCCTGCTCTGCCTGCTGCCGCTGGCGCTCGCCGCCCACGCCGACGAGCGCGAATTCGCGCCCTATAAAAAGCTGATGGAAGACCTGCGTCTCGACAAGTTCTACGCCATCCCCGCGGCCGAGCGCGACAAGATCAACCTGTACGTCACCGTCAAGCCGCGCAACAAGAACTACAAGCCGTCGGACGTGGTGCTGACCGTGGTGCACGGCGGCGAGCGCCAGCCCTTGCCCGCGCTGACGGCCGACTTCCGCCTGCCGCTGGCGCCCAATCCCAAGTGGATGACGGACGACACCAAAATCATGACCAGCCTGCCGAAGGAAGAAAAATCCGAGATCAATTACGACGCCGTGACGCCGCTGCCGGACGGCCAGCAGTGGAACTATGCACAAGTGATGTCCAGCGTCGGCCAGATGAACCAGGCGATCAAGAAGATGGCCGGCGCGCTGAGCATGTTCGCGCCCAGCGTCAAGGTGGTGAACTTCAAGTTCAACCACCCCGCCCAGCTGAAAGTCGGCGGCACGGTCTACAACACCGACGCCAAGAACCAGATCCGGCTCAAGCTCGACAACAGCATCCTCAAGGACAACCCGCCGATGGTGGCCTCCGAACGGCCTTACGAAGCCGAACTGGACACGGAATGAAAAAAGCCGCTCGATGAGCGGCTTTTGGGATGAGGAGGCGAGCCTGATCTGCGGCACTTGTGGTGAACGGCTGTGGCTGCTTCGTTCCCGACCTGACCAGGTTGACCATGCCACAATGCGCAGGGGCCCGCCCGGCCACGATTATACCTTACAGCCCCAGCTCCTGCCAAATTTGATCCACGCGCGTCTTCACCTCGGGCGACATGGTGATCACCGTGCCCCACTCGCGGCTGGTTTCACCCGGCCATTTGTTGGTGGCGTCGATGCCCATCTTGCTGCCCAGGCCACTCACCGGCGAGGCGAAATCCAGATAGTCGATCGGCGTATTGTCGACCAGCGTGGTGTCGCGGGTCGGATCGACGCGGGTGGTGATCGCCCAGATCACCTCGTTCCAGTCGCGGATGTTGACGTCTTCGTCCACCACCACGATGAACTTGGTATACATGAACTGGCGCAGGAAGCTCCACACGCCGAACATCACGCGCTTGGCGTGGCCGGCATACTGCTTCTTGATCTGCACCACCGCCATGCGGTAGCTGCAGCCTTCGGCCGGCAGGTGGAAATCGGTGATCTCGCTGAACTGCTTCTGCAACAGCGGCACGAATACCTCGTTCAGCGCCAGGCCCAGCACGGCCGGCTCATCCGGCGGCTTGCCGGTGTAGGTCGAGTGATAGATCGGGTCGCGGCGCATGGTGATGCGGTCGATGGTGAACACCGGGAACCAGTCCTGCTCATTGTAATAGCCGGTGTGGTCGCCGTACGGCCCCTCCAGCGCGTGCTCGTAGCCGGACGGGTGGTTCTCGTCCGGATAGATATGCCCCTCCAGCACGATCTCGGCCGAGGCCGGCACGCGCAGCTCGCTGCCGATGGCCTTGACCAGCTCGGTGCGGCTGCCGCGCAGCAGGCCGGCGAACTGGTATTCGGACAGGCTGTCCGGCACCGGCGTCACCGCACCTAATATAGTAGCGGGATCGGCGCCCAGCGCCACGCACACCGGATAGGGCTTGCCCTTGCTCTGGATCGCGTGCTCGCGGAAGTCCAGCGCGCCGCCGCGGTGCGCCAGCCAGCGCATGATCACCTTGTTCGGCCCCAGCACCTGCTGGCGGTAAATGCCCAGGTTCTGGCGCTTCTTATTAGGCCCCTTGGTGATCACCAGGCCCCAGGTGATCAGCGGCGCCACGTCGCCCGGCCAGCAGTGCTGGATCGGCAGCCTGCCCAGGTCGACGTCGGCGCCTTCCCAGACGATTTCCTGGCACGGCGCGCCGCGCAGCTCCTTCGGCGCCATGTCCCAGACGGCCTTGACCAGCGAGCCCAGGCCCATCAGGTCCTTGAAGTCTTTCGGCGGCTCCGGCTCTTTCAGGCGCGACAGCACGTGGCCGATCTTGCGCAGTTCGCTGACTTCGTTGGCGCCCATGCCCAGGGCCACGCGGCGCGGCGTGCCGAACAGATTGCCCAGCACCGGGATGCTGTGACCGGTCGGATGCTGGAACAGCAAGGCCGGGCCGGCGGCCCGCAAAGTGCGGTCGCACACCTCGGTCATCTCTAAATGCGGCGAAACTGGGGTCAAAATGGGCTTAAGTTCGCCCATCCGTTGCAGTTGAGAAATAAAATCTCGCAGATCGGAATATTTCATCGTTTTTTAAAATTTTCTTACATTAAAGCGCACTGTTTAAAAATACAGGTCAAGTAATTGATTTTATTGGTTTTCCAGCGAACACAAGGCAAAAATCTAGATTTATAAGTTATAAGAACGAATTTTGTTAGTATTGACTTGATATAAAACGCCCCCTACAATCCACCCTACTTGAAGAGGACAGGTCTCAGGACCTCACGCGAACTACGATCAGTTGTCGCTCATTCATTCACGGAGTCCGGGGCTCCACATGACATTTTAAGGAGTGTTTTCACAAGGCGTCTGCCTTCCCCCCCGGTAAGTAGTTGTATTGCATCTGGTTGACTCCGTTCGGAGAGATCAGCAACAAGCAAGCAATGATGGCGTTCTCGTGTGCTTTCCTACAGCGACGACGAACGAGATATTTCTGATGCACGGCATGAGCACACCTGTGTAGCTGCGTATGACGCTGGCAGGGACCCGCTTTTACGGACATTTCAGGGGAACTCTATGATTAATAGCATTACCGGTGCAACTGAGGTTGCCCGTTCCATGGCTCGCCAGCCAGCCGCGTGGTTTTCCACGGCGCGCATTTCGGCCAAGGGCGTATTGACCACCGCCCAGCACACTTTGACCATCGTCGGTGTCAGCGCTTTAGTCGTAATGGCAGTATTGTTTGTCCGTCCGGATCTGGCCAAAGCCCTCAGCGACAGCCTGAACCGTTCGCCTGCAGTGGAAGTGCCGGCAGTCATTGCACCGCCACTGTCGGAATTGATGGAGGCGCCCGCCGCGACGCCTGCCGCCGCCGAACTGACGGCCGAAGAAAAAACCCTGCTGGGCTCCGAGAAGCAGCAGAAATGGGTGACCAGCTGGCTGTCCAAGCGTTACCGCGTGGCCGGCGACGCCACCAATATGCTGGTCTCCACCGCCTACCTGACGGCGCGTGAAATCAAGCTGGACCCGCTGCTGATCCTGGCTGTGATGGCGATCGAATCGGGCCTGAACCCGTTCGCGGAAAGCCCGATGGGCGCGCAGGGCCTGATGCAGGTGATGTCCAAGGTGCACCATGAGAAATTCCAGGACATGGGCGGCGCCCAGGCTGCGCTGAACCCGGTGGCCAACATCCGCGTCGGCGCGCTGATCCTCAAGGATTACGTGACCCGGGGCGGCTCGGTCGAAGCCGGCCTGAAGAGCTACGTCGGCGCCGGCGCCTTCGACAACGACGAAGGTTACGGTTCGAAAGTGCTGGCAGAATACCAGCGTCTGAAGCAAGTCTCGGCAGGCAAGAAAGTGCCGACCATCACGCCAGTGATGACCGCTGCGGCGCCGGCCAAGGCTGCGCCGGTGGCCGCCGCCGACAAGTCGGTCAACGATACCCAGATCGCCGGCCTGTAATCTTTCAGGCGGCAATGAAAAGCTACCGTGGTCTGGTAGCTTTTTTTTCGTCCGGACTCAGGGGCAAGCGCGCACGCTGAGCCGGCCGCTGTCGCGGAACGGATCGCGGCCGCCGCTGAAGGTATTCGGCGCGGCGTAATAACATACGGCTTTGCCGCCCGGCATGATCCACTTGGTGATGCGGCTGCCATCCGCGCCGACCATTTCCACCGTTTGCACCTCCCCGCCCTGCCAGGCTTTGCCCAGCGCCGTGGCCAGCGCACTTTCATCATTCACGTATTTGCGGTCGCGCTGCGTCCAGGCTTCCTTGCGCAGCTGCTGGTCGGCCTTGGCGGCACCCAGCAGCGCGCGCTCCTTCAGCGTCAGCTCCGGCTTGGCCGGCGCGGCAAACGGATCGGCAGGCGCGTTCCGGCTGATGGCCTGCGGCGGCGGCTCGGCGATGTCGGAGTGCGGCGTAATCGGCTGCGGTGTCGGCGGCTGCGGCGCGTGGTGCTGACGAGAATTGCCTTTTTGCATATGAGGAGCGATGATCGA
>NZ_SPVG01000019.1 GCF_004614165.1 Duganella callida
AGCTGGACGCGCGCGCCGGACTGGCGCCGGCGTCCTGGCCGGGCCGGCTGATCGCCACGGTGTTTGCCGCCGCCACCGTCGCGCTCAGCGCCTGGACCCTGCCGCGCCAGTCGGCCCTGATCAACATCGGCGTGCTGGCGGCCGCCTCGGCGCTGTGGCTGGGCCTGGCCTGGATCATGGCGCCGCACGATGCCGTGTTCGGCCTCAGCAGTCCGCTGCTGGCCAACGCGTTTTTGCTGGCGGCCGGGGTGCCGTATGCGTGGCAGCTGTCGCAACGGCAATCGCGGCGCCTGCTCGACACGCTGCGTCAGTACGTGGCCGACGCCGTGGTCGACGAATTGTTGCGCAACAACCTGGCCGACCCGCTCAAGCCCAGCCACTGCGACGTCACCACCCTGATCGCCGACATGCAGGGCTACACCAGCCACGTGGCGGCGCTGCCGCTGGAACAGGCGGCCGAGCTGACGCGCGCCTTCCTCGACTGCCTGACCGGCCCGGTGCTGGCGTCGCGCGGCACGCTCGACAAGTTCACCGGCGACGGCCTGGTGGCGTTCTGGGGCGCGCCGCTGCCGGTGGCCGACCACGCCGACCAGGCGCTGGACGCGGCCGAGGCGATCCAGGCCGGCATGTTGCAATTCAACGCGGCGCGCGCGCGCCAGGGGCTGGCGCCGGTCCGGGTGCGCATCGGCATCGAGAGCGGACGCGCCATGGCCGGCGATTTCGGCTCGGCCGCGCGCAGCATTTATACTGCGGTCGGCGACAGCGTCAACGTGGCATCGCGGCTGGAAACCGCGGCCCGCGACCTGCCGCACGACGTGATCATCGGTCCCGGCACGGCGGCGCTGTGCCGTCGCCACCCCCTGCGGCATATCGGCGAGCTCACCTTGCGCGGCAAGGAGCATCCGACTACCCTGTACACCCTGGTGTCGCGCGCGCCGGAAGAAGGAGTTACGTGAAGAAATACCTGCTTGCCCTGCTGGCCGCCCTGCTGTGCGCCACCGCCGCCCGCGCCCAGGAGCCGCCGGTCGAGGAAGACCTGTACCTGACCGCGATGCAGTCGATCGCCGAGGGCCGCCGCGCCGACGCCAGCCTGATCCTGGAGCGCCTGATCGCGCGCGGGCCGCAGCACGCCGGCGAGTGGCTGGACCTGGCGATGATCCAGTGCGCGCTGGGCAATGGCGCCGACGCCGAGTCGCTGTTCGCCCGCATCGAGCGCGAATTCCAGCCGCCACCGGGCATCCGCGACATCATCCAGCAGCAGCGCCAGCAGGGGTGCTACCTGTGGAAACCGCAGGTGCTGTGGGGCCTGAACCTGTCGCGCGGCTACGACAGCAACGTCAACCAGGGCGCCAGCACGCCGTATTACACCGACAGCAATGGCGTGCCGCTGGAACTGTTGCCGGAATACAAACCCCACAGCGACAGCTACACCATCCTGTCGGGCGATTACCTGCGCGAGCTGGACCAGGACGGCGACATCGCGTTCGCCCAGGCGCACCTGCGCCAGTACGGCCATCAGACCGCTTATAATTCCGCCTCGCTGTTCATCGGCGCCGAGCATCCTTGGCAGCTGGCGCGGTGGCAGATGCGCAGTTCCGCCCTGCTGGGCGCGCTGACCCTGGGCGGCGTGCTGTATCAGGAGCAGGCGCAATTGCAGCTGCGCGCGGCGCCGCCGTTGAAATTGCCCAAGGGTTACGATTTGAGCATGTTGGGCAGTATTTCGCGCACCAACTACCGCACCCTGGCCAATTTCGACGCCACCACCTACGAACTGCGGCCGGTGCTCGGCTACCGCAGCGACACCGTCCAGGCCCAGGCCGCCATCGGCTACCAGCGCGACCTCGGCAGCGCCGAGCGCCCGGGCGGCGACCGCTCCGGCTGGTCGGCGCGGCTGTACGGCCGGCGCCTGCTGTGGGAGGCGCTGCAGGGCGAACTGGAGCTGACCGGCCAGCGCTGGAGCGGCCAGCAGGTCTATTCGCCGGGCGTGATCGACGTGGCGCGACGGCAAAACAATCTGGTGCTGCGCACCGTGCTGAGTTATCCGATCCAGCATGACCAGACGTTGCAGCTGGAATGGCGCGCGGTGCGCAACCGGGAGAATATCTCGATCTTTCAGTACAACGCGCACCAGATCCAGCTGACCTGGCGCTGGTCTAACCTGTAAAGGCTGCAACAAACTGCAACAATGTGCCTGTCCGGCTTAAAAATTAAGTATAAGTAACGTTTTCGACGCGGCAGTACGCCGCCCGCAAGGTAGATGAGCAAAACCACCGACAACGACCAGGCGATCGCCCCGCCCGCCGCCGGCAGCGAGCCGAGCACGCAGAATGTGCAGGTGCATCTGCGCCGCATCCCGCTGCTCGCCGGCCTGAGCGACGAGGAAGTCACACGGCTCAAGCCCGAGCTGCGCTTCCGCCAGTATGCCAAGCGCGACGTGGTGCTGCAGAAGGGCGCGGCCGGCGACGGCCTGCTGTTCCTGCTGTCCGGCCAGTTGCAGGTGATCGACGTCACCGAGGATGGCCGCGCGATCGGCCTGCGCATGCTGGCGCCGGGCGATTTCTTCGGCGAGATCGCCGTCATCAACGGTTCCCAGCGCACCGCCTCGGTGGTGGCGATGACGCCGGTGCTGGTGGCGTTCCTGCCGGCGCCGGCCGCGCTGCACCTGTTCTCGCACTCGCCGTCGGTGGCCAACCAGATGCTGCGCCACCTGGCGGCCAAGATCCAGCGCGATTCCGAGTTCCGCTCCCTGCTCAGCATCAACAACACGTCGCGCCGGATTTACACCTACCTGGTGCAGATGAAGCAGCCGCCCGAGCAGCCCGGCCAGCCCGAGGTGGTCAAGGACCTGCCGACCCACCAGGACATCGCCAACATGATCAACACCAGCCGCGAGACGGTGACCCGGGCGCTGACCTCGCTGGTGCAGCAGGGCATCATCCAGAAGAACAGCAAGGGCCTGGTGATCATCGATCCGCAAGGCTTGCAGAAGCTGGTCGAAGGCCCGTAGCGCGCGAGGTATAATTGCGCGCTTTTTTCCCACGCCGCCCGCGCGGCGTACCATTGTCCCCGAACATGACAGCACATAACCGCCACTTCCCCGCGCCGGGAGCCCGACCATGATCGTGCTCGGCCGCCTGCGCAACCTCGCCAACTACCGTGGTTTCATCCTCGGCAGCGTCAAGCGCGAATTCCAGTCCAAGTACCGCAATTCCATCCTCGGCGCCGCCTGGACCGTGCTCAATCCGCTGGCCATGATCGTGGTCTACACGGTGATCTTCTCGCAGGTGATGCACAACCGCCTGGCCGGCAGCACCTCGGCCTTCGGCTACAGCATTTATTTGTGCGCCGGCGTGCTGACCTGGAACCTGTTCGCCGAGATCACCAGCAAGGCGCAGGCGGTGTTCATCGATAACGCCGGCCTGATCAAGAAGATCAATTTCCCGCGCCTGTGCCTGCCGATCATCGTGATCGCCAACGCGCTGCTGAACTTCGCCATCATCTTCGGCCTGTTCACCGCCTTCCTCATCGTCTCCGGCAACTTCCCCGGCTGGGCCTTTGCCGCCATGGTGCCGGTGCTGCTGGTGGAAATCCTGCTGGCGATCGGCCTGGGCATGGTGCTGGCGGTGCTCAACGTGTTCTTCCGCGACGTCGGCCAGTTCTTCAACATCGCGCTGCAATTCTGGTTCTGGTTCACGCCGGTGGTGTACCCGGTGGCGGCGTTGCCGGAAGACGTGCGCCCGCTGCTGGCCTGGAACCCCATGGCCGGCGTGATCACCGCCTTCCAGGACATTCTGGTGCGCCAGAGCCTGCCCGACTGGGGCGGTCTGGCGCCGGCGCTGGCGCTGGCAATCATCCTGTGCCTGCTGGGCATGCAACTGTTCCGCAAGCGCGCGGGAGAAATGGTGGACGAACTGTGAACGGCAGCATACTGGTCAACAACCTCGGCAAAGCTTACCGCCGCTATCCCAGCCACCGCGCCCGCCTGCTCGAATGGCTGATGCCGTCGCGCCCGCGCCACGACACCATCTGGGTGCTGCGCGAGGTCAGCTTCGGCGTGGCGCCGGGCCAGGCGCTGGGCATCATCGGCATCAACGGCGCCGGCAAGAGCACCCTGCTCAAGCTGATCACCGGCACCGCCGCGCCGACCACCGGCCGCGTCTCGATCCAGGGCCGGGTGGCAGCCATGCTGGAGCTGGGCATGGGCTTCCACCCCGACTTCAGCGGGCGCCAGAACTGCTATATGGCGGGCCAGCTGCTGGGCCTGACGGTCGATGAACTGGACCGGCTGATGCCCGAGATCGAGGCCTTCGCCGAAATCGGCGAATACATCGACCAGCCGGTGCGCGTGTACTCGAGCGGCATGCAGATGCGGCTGGCCTTCAGCGTGGCCACCGCGCGCCGGCCGGACGTGCTGATCGTCGACGAGGCGCTGTCGGTGGGCGACGCGTATTTCCAGCACAAGAGCTTCGAGCGCATCCGCGCCTTCCGCGCCGAGGGCACCACCCTGCTGATCGTCTCGCACGACAAGGCGGCGATCCAGTCGGTGTGCGACCGCGCCATCCTGCTGGACAAGGGCCGGGTCAGCAAGGAAGGCACGCCGGAAGAAATCATGGACCTGTACAACGCCATGCTGGCCGAGCGCGAGGGCGAATCGGTGCGCCAGGAAACCCACGACAGCGGCAAGGTGCAGACCATTTCCGGCACCGGCCAGGCCACTGTGGAGCGCATCGCGCTGCTGAAGGAGGACGGCGCGCCGGCCGAGGTGCACGGCACCGGCTCGCGCGTGACGCTGGAAATCCGCGTGGCGGTGCACGACGACCTGCCGGAGATGACGCTGGGCTACCGCATCAAGGACCGCCTGGGCCAGAACATCTTCGGCACCAATACCTTCCACAAGCTGCAGCCGTTGACCAATCTGCGCAAGGGCCAGCGCCTGACGGTGCGCGCCAGCTTCGCGCTGAACCTCGGACCGGGCACGTATTCGGTGGCCACCGCGCTGCACAGCAGCGATAATCACCTGACCGCCAATTACGAGTGGCGCGATCTGGCGCTGGTGTTTGAAGTGATGAACCTGAAGCACAGCTATTTCGAGGGCTCGACCTGGCTCGATCCGGAAATAGCCATCGACCACGGAGATGCGCGATGAGCGTGACCAGCTACGCCCCCCAATTCGAAGACCTGCTGCTGTGGCGCGCGCTGCGCCAGGTGGCCGACGGCCGCTATCTGGACGTCGGCGCCGGCGATCCGCTGGCCGGCTCGGTGACCCAGCTGTTCTATGAGCGCGGCTGGCGCGGCATCAACCTCGAGCCGGCGCACGGCCACCTGCGCCAGCTGCGCATCGCCCGCCCGGCCGACCGCAATCTGG
>NZ_SPVG01000177.1 GCF_004614165.1 Duganella callida
GTGCGCTGCATGGCGCAGCAGGCGCGGCGCGCCGGCAGCATCTGCACCGGGGTCGAGCTGCTGGCCGCCACCGGCCTGCTGGACGGGCGCCGCGTCAGCACCCATTTCGCCCGCGCGGCGGAGCTGCAGCAGCGCTTCCCGCTGCTGCGGGTCGAGCCGCAGTCGATTTACATCGAGGATGGCAAATACTGGAGTTCGGCCGGGATGTCGGCCTGCATCGACCTGGCGCTGGCCATGGTGGAACAGGATCATGGCGCCGAGCTGGCGCGGGAGATCGCGCGCCAGATGGTGATCTACCACCGGCGCGGCCGCGCCGATACGCAGTCGTCCACCATGCTGGACCTGGCGCCGCGCAGCGACAGCATGCAGAAGGTGCTGGCCTATGTGCGCGGCCATCTGCGGCGCGCGCTGTCGGTGGAGGAACTGGCCGCCGTGGCCAATCTGAGCCGGCGCCAGTTCACGCGCCGCTTCCGCGACGAGACGGGCCAGTCGCCGGCCAAGGCGGTGGAGGCGCTGCGGGTGGAAACCGCGCGCAGCATGCTGGGCGAATCGCGCCACACGCTGGAATACATCGCGCGCGAGGCCGGCTTCGCGCAGGTGGAGCAGATGCGGCGCGCCTTCCTGCGCGTGTGCGGCGCTTCGCCTCAGTCCTTGCGCGGACGGACGAACAGCGCGGTCAGCATGCCGACGCCGCAGATGGCGATGACGTAATACGCGGGGCCGAGCGGATCGTTCTTCAGCAGCAGCGTCACCAGCACCGGCGTCAGGCCGCCGAAGATGGCGTAGGACAAATTGTACGAGAACGACAGGCCGCTGAAGCGCACCTGCGGCGGGAAGGCCAGCACCAGCACGCGCGGCACCGCGCCGACCACGCCGACGAAGAAGCCGGTCAGCCCGTACAGCGGCAGCAGCAGTTCCGGCTGCGTGCGCAGCGTGGTGTAGAACACCCAGATGCACGCCGCCAGCACCAGCGATCCCGCCAGCAGCACCGGCCGCGAGCCAAGGCGGTCGGACAGGGCGCCAAACACGATGCAGCCCAGCGCCAGGCCGATGGTGGCGACGGTGTTGGCCAGCAGCGAGGTGCGCGGCGCCACATGATAAATCTTTTGCAGCAGGGCGGGCGTCATCAGGATCACCACCACGATGCAGGCCGACAGCATCCAGGTCAGCAGCATGGAGACGATCACGCCGGCGCGGTGGCCGCGCAGCACCGCTTTCAGCGGCATCTCGGCGGCCAGCGCCTTGCGCTGCTGCAGTTCGGCGAACACCGGCGTCTCGTGCAGCCAGCGGCGCAAATACATGGAGCCGAGGCCGAACACGCCGCCCAGCAGGAAGGGGATGCGCCAGGCGCCGTCCGCCACCTCGGCCGGGGTGTAGGCGGTGTTCAGCGCGGTGGCCACCAGGGAGCCGAGCAGGATGCCGACCGTGAGGCCGGCGGTCAGCACGCCGCAGGCGTAGCCGGTGTGGCGCGCCGGCACGTGCTCGGACACGAACACCCAGGCGCCCGGCACCTCGCCGCCGACCGCCGCGCCCTGCAGCACGCGCATCAGCAACAGCAGGATGGGCGCCGCCAGGCCGATGCCGGCGTAGGTCGGCAGCAGGCCGATGGCCAGCGTCGGCACCGACATCAGCAGGATCGACAGCGTGAACATGCGCTTGCGGCCCAGCAGGTCGCCGAAGTGCGCCATGACGATGCCGCCCAGCGGCCGCACCACGTAGCCGGCGGCGAAGATGCCGAAGGTCTGCAGGGTGCGCAGCCAGTCCGGCATCTCCGGCGGGAAGAACAGCTGGCCGATGGCGTTGGCGAAGAAGACGAAGATGATGAAGTCGTAGAATTCCAGGGCGCCGCCCAGGGCGGCCAGCGACAGTGTCTTGTAGTCCTGGCCCGTCAGGGCGCGTGCGGCGGTGGTGTGCATGTAGGGCGGGGCGGTAAACGATAATCGCCTAGTCTACCCTAGTTCGGGGGATACCGGCAGTGACCAAAGGGCGTAGAATAACGGTCATGATGACTGCCCAGACTCCTATCCGCGTGATGATCGTCGACGATCACCCCCTGCTGCGCGAGGGGTTGCTTGCCATGCTGGACAAGGTGCCCGACATCGCGCTGGTGGCGGAGGCCAACAGCGGCGAGGAAGCCGTGGCCCGCTACAACGAGGTGCGGCCCGACGTCACGCTGATGGATCTGCGCATGCCCGGACTGGGCGGCCTGAACGCGATCGCGGCGATCCGCCGCGCGCGGCCGAACGCGCGTTTGATCGCGCTCAGCACCTATGCCGGCGGTTCACTGGTGAACGCGGTGCACAAGGCCGGCGCCAGCGGCTATCTGCTCAAGAGCATGCTGGCCGAGAATGTGCTGGACAGCATACGCGCGGTGCACCGCGGGCGCGGCGTCTGGCCGTCCGAGCTGCTGGGCGGGCAGATGTTCTTCAACAAGGACAACCTGAGCTTCCGCGAGCTCGACGTGGTGCGCCACGCGGCCGGCGGCCTGTCCAACCGCGAGATCGGCGAGGCGCTCGGCATCAGCGAGGAGACGGTGAAAAGTTATATGCGCACCATTCTCACCAAGCTGAATGCCAACGACCGCACGCATGCGGTCACGATCTGCCTGCAGCGCGGCCTGCTCGACACCTGGGAATTGTAGTGCTGCCGTCATCATGAGCGCGGCGCCCGGCCTGCAGGCCTTGATCGAGGCCATGCGCAGCGTCTACGGCGAGCCGGGAGGACAGCGCGCCATGCATCGGCGCGGCTACTGCGCGGTCGGTTTTTTCGCGCCCCATCCCGACATCGCGCGCATCGTCGACACGCCGCTGCTGCGCGACGGCCCCGTACCTGCGACGGTGCGCTTCTCGGTCGGCGGCGAGGCCGATGCCTCGGAAAAGAGCCGCAGCCTGCGCGGCATGGCGGTGCGCCTGCATGGCCGGCCGCAAGACTGCGACCTGGTGCTGATCTCGGAGCCGGCGTTTTACGCCGCCACCCCGGTTTCCTTCCTCGGCTACCTGCAGGCGCGCGTGCCCGACCCTGCCACCGGCCGGCCCGACCCGCGGCGCCTCGCCGCCCACGACCAGGCCTTTCCCGAGGCGGCGCGCCACGCGGCGCGGCTGGCCGCGCACCCGGCGCCGGCGTCCTATGCGACCACGCCGTATTTTTCCAATCACGCCCTGCTGTTTACCGACAGCGGCGGCAAGACCCGCGCCGTACGCCTGTTGGTCGAGCCGGTGGCGGGGGTGCAGTATCTGAGCCCGTGGCAGGAACAGCGCCTGCCCGATGCCTTCCTCGAAGGCGAGATGGACGAGCGCCTGCTGCGGGGGCCGATCCGCTTCCGGCTGCTGGCGCAACTGCAGGGACGGGACGATCCGGCCGACGATCCGAGCGCGGAGTGGCAGGGCGCGGGCAAGGTGCCGCTGGGGATGCTGCTGATCAGCGCCCTGGCCGACGACGACTGCGACGCCATGGTGTTCACGCCGACCCGGCTGCCGCCGGGGATCGCGCCCGGTGACGACCCGATCCTGCGCGCGCGCGCCGAGATTTATGCGCTGGCCTCGGCCTCGCGCCGGCGGTAGGCCAGTTCCGCCGGCACGGTGATGGTCCAGCTGGTGCCGGCGGCGCCGGTGTCCAGTTCGAGCCGCGCATGCAGCCGGTCGGCGCGTTCGTACAGGCCGGGCAGGCCCCAGTGACCCGGCCTGGCGCGGGCCGCCGCCACCGCCGGCGGCAGCCCGCCGCCGTTGTCGCCGACGCTCAGGCGCAAACTGCGCTCGCCATATTGCAGCAGCACCCGCACCTCGGAGGCCTGGGCGTGACGGAAGGCATTCAGCAGGCATTCGCGCCCCATCAGCAGCAATTCGTCGCGCACCACCGGGTGCAGCTCGCGTTCCCGGCCCTCGCTGTGCAGCGCGAAGCGCGGCGCGGGCTGGCGCTGCGCCTGGGCGATGTCGTGCAGTGCCGCCGCCAGCGGGCGCTGGTCCGGCTCGGCCGCGCGCAGTTCGCTGACGCGGTCGCGGCCTTCGACCAGCGCGGCCGTGGCCTGGCGTACGGTGCGCTCCATCATCTGGTGTATCGGCTCCCCGGCCGGCAGACGCGACGACAGCGCCTTGACGTTCAGGATCACCCCCTGCATCGATTGCAGCAGCGTGTCGTGCAAATCACGGGCGATGCTTTCGCGTTCGGCCGCGCGCAGGTTGATGCGTTCCAGCGCGCGCCGGGTGCCGACCCGCAGCCGGTAGCGGTACAGCAGATACAGCGCCGCCGCCGCCAGCGCCGCCAGCAGCGCCATGAACCACGATGTCTGCACGAAGCGCGGTTCGAGGCCGAAGGTCAGCGTCTCTTCCTTGCTGTGGATGCCATCCTCGTTGACGGCCTGCAGGTGGAAGCGGTAGGCGCCGGGCGCCAGGTTGGTGTAGTAGGCGCTGCGGCGTGCGCCGGCGTCCTGCCAGTCCTGGTCGACGCCGTCCAGGCGGTAGCGGAACTGCAGCTTTTCCGGCTTGACGGCGCCCAGACCGGTGTAGTCGATGCGCAGCTGCGAGGTGCCGGGCGGCAGGCGCAGGCCCGCCTGCGCCGGGTAATTCTGCCCGGCCGTGATGCTGCGGATTTCCGCGCGTGGCATGACGGCGCCGCGCCACAGCTTGCGCGGGTCCAGCCGCCGCAGGCCGGAAGTGGTGGCGAACCACAACTGCCCACCCGCGGCCAGCGCGCTGTTGAAGCGGACGCCGGTGGCCGCCTCGCCGGCGTAACCGTCCGACTCGTCGAACAGGTCGTAGCTCAGCGGCTGGTCGGGTTGCGCCGTGGCACGTTGCCAGTCGGCGCGCGTCACGTGCACCACACCGCGCGCGCCGTTCAGCCAGCGGTCGCCGTTGGCATCGACCACCACGCCGCTGACGTTGTACAGCACCTCCGGACGTGCGGCCGTCAGCTTGCGCAGGCCGCCCGCCAGCAGCACCGCGATCCCCTGTTCGCCACACACCAGCAGGCCGTCGTCGGCCGACAGCGCGGTCAGCGCGCCGAGTTTCAGGCCGTCCGTTTTCAGTGTGGCCAGCACGCGGCCGTTATCAAATTGCGTGATCAGCCCATCGCTGCCGCCGAACCAGACCTTGCCTTCGCCCTGTGGCGCGGCATACAGGTAGTTGTGCGGCATGCCGTAGTCGGCGATCTTGCGCCAAGCGCCATCGACCCGCACGAAGCTGCCGCGCGCCGGCAGTTTCAGCCACAGGTGGCGGCCGTCGTCGAACAGGCCGCGCACTTCGCTGGCGGGGCCCGGCGGTATGGCGATGCGCTCGACCCGCGCGCCGTCGCGCCGCTCGACATATTCGGCGGCGGCCAGCAGCAGCGTGCCGCCGCTGC
>NZ_SPVG01000214.1 GCF_004614165.1 Duganella callida
GCGCGCGCGCCGGTTGCGCGGCCAGCGTCTGCGGCGCCGCGTTCAGCGCGGCCGATGCCAGCGCCCCCTGCAAGAATCCGCGCCGCGACAGCACCGGCTGCGGCGCATCCTCGGCATCATCGACTGGATCGGACATACGCGCCCCTCCTGGCTATGGTTCAGCAGAGGGATTATCCGCAGCCGGGCCGGCCACACTGTGCGCTGGCCCACACAAGCCCTACTCCGGCAGCGGCGGCGCGGCCGACGCCGGCACCGCCGTCTGCGCCGCGTTCATCACCATCGCCAGAAACGTGTAGTAACCGTTGATGCCCATCAGATCCACCACCCCATGCTCGCCGAACGCCGCCAGCGCCGCCGCGTAAGTGGCGTCATCGACACGCTGCCGGCGGTGCAGCTGCAGACAAAACTCGACCACCAGCGCCTCGTCGGCCAGCAGCCCGTCCGGCCGCCGGCGCGCGGCGATGGCGCCGATCACCTCCTCGGCGATGCCGTACTCGCGCGCGATCGGCGCGTGGATCGCCCATTCCACCTGCTGGCTCCACTCGCGCGCCGTCACCAGGATCGCCAGCTCGGTCAGCCGCGTGCCGATCGCGCTGCGGTAGCGCAGATACTCGCCCATGCGCTGCGCCGCCGCCATCAGCTCCGGCGAGCGGATCAGCGGCACGAACGGCCCGTACAAGGCGCCGCGCGGGCCATCGATCACCGCCTGCGCCGCCACCTGCTGGCTGGCGCTCATCTGCGCGAACGGAATCGGTCCCAATCGATCTTCCATGCCCATCTCCTCAATCTTCGGCCTACATCAATAACGGCGCGCGCAATCGCGGCTATCGTCGGCAGTCTGCCCCTCACCGCGAAAGGACGCCATGAGCCACATCATCCACCGCAACCTGCGGCGCGCGCCGCCGGTCGCCGCGCGCGCCGCCGGCCTCACAGTCTACGACAATCACGGCCGCGCCTACCTCGACGCCAGCGGCGGCGCCGCCGTCTCCTCGCTCGGCCATGGCCACCCCGACGTGCTGGCCGCCATGCACGCCCAGATCGACCGCTGCGCCTACGCCCACACCGCCTTCTTCACCTGCGACGCCGCCGAGGAACTGGCCGACCGCCTGGCCAACGACGCCCCCGGCGACCTCGATCACGTGTACCTGGTCTCCGGCGGCTCGGAAGCGATGGAAACCGCGCTCAAGCTGGCGCGCCAGTACTGGCTGGAAGCCGGCCAACCGCAGCGCGCCACCTTCATCGCGCGCCGCCAGAGCTACCACGGCAACACCCTGGGCGCGCTGGCCGTCGGCGGCAACGAATGGCGCCGCGCGCCGTTCGCGCCGCTGCTGATCGACGTCCCGCGCATCGACCCCTGCTACGAATACCGCGGCCGCGCCGACGGCCAGACCACCGACGACTACACCGCCGCCCTGCTGCGCCAGCTCGAGGACACCATCCTGCGGACCGGTCCCCGCAACGTCATCGGCTTCGTCGCCGAAACCGTGGTCGGCGCCACCGCCGGCGCGGTGCCGCCCACGCCGGGCTACTTCCGCGGCGTGCGCCGGCTGTGCGACCAGTATGGCCTGCTGCTGATCCTCGATGAAGTCATGTGCGGCATGGGCCGCTGCGGCACGCTGTACGCGTTCGAACAGGAAGGGGTGCTGCCCGACCTGGTGGTGTTGGGCAAAGGACTGGGCGCCGGCTACCAGCCGATCGGCGCGGTGCTGGCGCGCGCCCACATCGTCGGGCGCCTGCGCGACGGCAGCGGCGCCTTCCAGCACGGCCACACCTACATGGGCCACCCGGTGGCGGCCGCCGCCGCGCTGGCGGTGCAGAAAGTGATACAGCGCGACACCTTCGCCGAGCATCGCACGTCGGCGACGTGCGCGGCCGCGGCCTGCTGGTCGGCGTCGAACTGGTGCGCGACCGCGTCAGCAAGCAGCCGTTCGCGCCGGCGCGCCGGCTGCACGCGGCCGTCAAGGAGGAAGCCATGGCGCGCGGCCTGATGGTCTACCCGATGGGCGGCACCATCGACGGCCGCCACGGCGACCACGTGCTGCTGGCGCCGCCGTTCATCGCCAGCGAAAATGAGCTGGCCGACATCGCCGGCCGCCTCGAGGAAGCGCTGTACTCGGCGCTGGCGCGCAGCGGCTAAGCCTTACTTCTTCACCGTCCAGGCGATGACCTCGGCCTGCTGCTCGCCCAGGCCGGCGATGCCCACGCGCACCCGGTCGCCCTTCTTCAGGTAGCGCTTGGGCGTGCGGCCCATGCCCACGCCGGGCGGCGTGCCGGTGGCGATCACGTCGCCCGGTTCCAGCGTCATAAAGCGCGACAGGTAGCTGACGATCTGCGCCACCGTGAACACCATGGTCGAGGTATTCCCGGTCTGCATGCGCTTGCCGTTCACCTCCAGGTACAGATCGAGATCCTGCACGTCGTACAGATCCTCGGGCGTGACCAGCCACGGGCCGACCGGGCCGAAGGTGTCGCAGCCCTTGCCCTTGTCCCACTGGCCGCCGCGCTCCAGCTGATACTCGCGCTCGGACACATCGTTGACCACGCAATAGCCGGCCACGTATTTGAGCGCGTCGGCTTCGCTGACGTACTGCGCGCGCGAACCGATCACCACGCCCAGCTCGACTTCCCAGTCGGTCTTCTTCGAGCCCTGCGGCAGCATGATCGGATCGTCCGGCCCGTTCAGCGCCGAGGTCGCCTTCAGGAACACGATCGGTTCCTTGGGCAGCGGCAGGCCCGATTCGGCCGCGTGGTCGGCGTAATTGAGGCCGATGCAGATGAATTTGCCCACGCGCGCCACCGGCACGCCGAAGCGCGGATTGCCGCGCACCAGCGGCAGCGCGGCGTGCGCCAGCTTCTCCAGCTTGCGCAGCGCCTTCGGCGCCAGCGTGGCCGCGTCGACATCGGCGATCACGCCGGACAGGTCGCGCAGCTTGCCCTCATCATCGATCAAGCCTGGTTTTTCTTTGCCTGGACGGCCGTAACGTACGAGTCGCATTCTTCACCCCGGTTAACAAGTCAGCGACATTTTAACCGTAGCGCTCCTGCCGCAGCCATTTGTTGGCGATGATCTTGGTGCCGCGCACCACCGGCGCGCCGCCGTGCAGGGTCTGGCGGTCCGGCTGGTGGTTGCTGTCGGTGTTGAGGAACCACAGCGCGCTGCCCTTCTTCGGGAACACTTCCAGCCCCAGGCTGGGGAACACCGTGCCGCCGCCGGCCTCCACATCGCACAGGTACAGCACGAAGGTGGCCAGGCGCTGGCCGCCGCGCAGCAGATGGCTGCGGTGGCCGGCGCTGTCCGGGTCCAGCCAGTCGTAGTGCGGGCGGTATTCCTGGGTCGGATCGTACTTTTGCAGCTGGAACGGCTCGCTGCACTCGGGCGACCAGTGCGCCAGCGCCGCCAGCCGCCGGTCGATGCGCTCGGCCACCTCGGCCTCGCCGCGCTGGATGAAGGCCATCTCCGAGGTGCGGCCCTCGTGCACCACGCTGGCGCCGTCGCCCTCCGAGGTCACGGTCGAGCGCGTGTAGCGGCTGCCGCAGTGGGCGATGATGGCGTCGCACTCCTCGTCGCTCATCACGTTGCCGAGCAGGATCACCTGCGGCTGCTTGAGCACGAACAACACCTCCACCTCGCGGTCGGGCGTGGCGATGCGATTGCTGCTGGTATCGATGTACGGCAGCTCGCGCGGCGCCGTGAACGCGCTGCCGGCCGTCGTCGCGGCGTCGGCCGCCTCGGCCGCCAGCCCATTGGCCGCGGCGCCGCCAGCGCGGATGCGCAGCGCCTCGTCGATCGAGGCGCGCGCCACCGCCATGCTGTGCTGGCCGGAACGGGCCATGCTGTTGGCCATGTCGAGCGGGCTGCAGCCGCGCTCCAGGTTGTCCATGATCCAGGCCTGCCAGGTCTGCGGCAGGGTGGCGAACACATGTTGGGTATCAGTCATCGCAAGCAAGTACCGCTGTCGGAATCGGAACCCCATTCTACCGGATTGCCGTGCGCCGCCGCGCAAACCAGACGAGCCCCGGCAGCTGCAGCAGCACCAGCACCAGGAAGGCGCTGCGGTAGGCCTCGGCCGGATAATGGCCAAGCGCATCGGGCCGCCAGCAGCCGACCAGCGCGCCGAAGCCGGCCTGCACCGCGAACGCGCCGGCGAAGATCAGCAGGTTCAGACAGGTGGCGGCGCGCCCCGTCAGCGTGCCCGGCAGGCTTTGCGCGACGATGGTGTACTCGATGCCGGTCACCGTGCCGATCAGCGTGAACAGCACCGACAGCAGCTGGTAGCTGGGCCGCCAGTCGAGCACAAAGCCCAGCTGCACCAGCACGAACAACGCCACGCCCATCGACGCCACGCTGGCCGGCCGCATGCCGCGCCGGCCGGCCCACTCGGTCACCATGCCGACCGCGATGGCGCCGAAGATCACCGCCGCCATGCCCAGGTACAGCAGGTAGCCGACCGCCTCCTCCGTGAAACGCGCCACGTCGCTGAGCCAGCGGCTGATCCACAGGCCCTGGATGCCGAAAAACACCGTGTGCGGCAGCAGCACCAGCGCCGTGGTCTCGCGGAACGCCGGATGCCGGTACACCTGGCCCAGCCCCGCCAGCAAGGCCGGTTGGCGCCCGCCCGGTGCCGCCGCCCAGGCAGCGGATCAGCACCCCGGTCAGCGCGGCCGCCAGCGCCAGCCAGAGGAACAGCCCGCGCCAGTCCATGTAGTGCAGCGCCAGCCGCACCGGCAAGGTGGCCGCCGCCGCGCCCAGGCCGCCGACGGCGATCAGATAGCCCTGCACCGACGGCAAGCGCGACGGCGCGATCCAGGTCGAAATCGCCTTCACCGCCGCCATGAAGCAGCCGCCCAGTCCCAGCCCCATCAGCGCGCGCGCCGCCAGCAGTTGGGCGAAGCTGTGGCCGCCGGCAAACGCCAGCGCGCCGACGCCGGCCAGCAGCAGCATCGGCAACTGCACCCTGGCCGGCCCCCAGCGGTCGAGCGCGATGCCGACCGGCAGCTGGGCCAGCGCGAACGCGAGGAAAAACGCGCTGGTCAGCAATCCCAGCTGGCCCGGCGTCAGCGCCAGCGCCGCCACCAGCTGCGGCGCCAGCGTCGCGTTCACCGTGCGCAGCAGGCAGGACAGGAAATGGCCCAGCGCGAACGGCAGGAACACCAGCACCAGCATGGCCCGCCCGGACAGCGGCGGCGCCGCGCCAACACCGGGCGACGGCACCGGGCGGGATGCCAACGCCTGCACGGGTGGGTGCACCGTGCGTGGCGCGTCGGCGCACGGC
>NZ_SPVG01000158.1 GCF_004614165.1 Duganella callida
GCGGCCGCCACGGCGCTGGCCGCCGAAATCGGCGCCGGCGGCGGCACCGCCATCGCCGTGCAGGCCGACGTCACCGACGCCACCGCCCTGACCCGCGCCATCGATAGCGTGGCCGAGCGCTACGGCCGCCTGGACATCCTGGTCAACAGCGCCGGCGTGCTGATCTTCGCGCCGCTCGACCAGTTCGCGCTGGCCGATTTCGACCAGACCGTGGCGATCAATGTGCGCGGCGTGTTCGTCGCCGCCCAGGCCGCCGCCGCCCACATGCAGCAAGGCGGCCGCATCATCAACCTCGGCAGCACCGTGGCGCACCGCATGCCACTGGCCGGCGGCGCGGTGTACGCGATGAGCAAAGCCGCCCTGACCGGCCTGGTCAAAGGCCTGGCGCGCGACCTCGGCCCGCGCGGCATCACCGTCAACAACGTGGCGCCCGGCCCGGTCGACACCGACATGAACCCGGTCGATGGCGACTTCGCCCCGGTCCAGCACGGCGTGATGGCACTGAAGCGCCACGGCCATGCCGACGAAGTGGCGGCCATGATCGCCTACCTGGCCAGCGAAGAAGCCGCCTTCGTCACCGGCGCCGACCTGCTGATCGACGGCGGTTTCGCCGCCTGAGCGGACCCGCCGTGCGTTCACCGGGCCGGGTCCAGCCGCGCCATGAAGCCCCGCACCAACCGCGCCATCTCGTCGGTTTTTTCATCGAGCGCGAAGTGGCCGGCGTCCAGGATGTGCAGTTCGGCGCCGGGCACGTCGCGCTTGTAGCCTTCCGCGCCGGGCACGATGAAGGACGGGTCATACCGGCCCCACATGACCAGCATGCGCGGCTGGTGCTGGCGCAGCCAGGCCTGCCACTGCGGATAGGACTGCACGTTGGTGCGGTAGTCGTACAGCAGTGCGGCCTGGATTTCGCGCTGGCCCGGCCGCGAGATGGCGGCAAATTCATCGTCCCAGCCGTCGGGGTTGTAACGTTCGGGATTGGGGCTGTTGCCCAGATGGCGCAGGCGCGTGCCTTCATAGCCGACGAACGCGTCGACCTGTTCGGGGTGCGCGGCCGGCGACGCCCAGTAGTCAGCGATCCTGGCCCATTTCTTCCCCAGGCCTTCTTGATACGCATTGGCGTTCTGGATGATGATGGCCTGGACCTGGTCCGGCGCGTTCAGCGCCATGCGAAAGCCGACCGGCCCGCCGTAATCCTGCATGAACAGGGTGTAGCGGGCGACGCCCAGTTCGCGCAACAACGCCGCCGTGGTCTGCGCCAGATGGTCGAAGGTATAGCGGTACTGGTCAGGCGGCGGCGCCTCGCTGTGGCCAAAGCCCGGGTAGTCGGGCGCAATCACGTGATATTTGTCGGCCAACAGCGGGATCAGCGGGTCCCACATGCGCGACGACGACGGATATCCGTGCAGCAGCACGATCACCGGCGCGTCCTGCGGGCCGGCCTCCCGGTAAAACAGTTGGACGCCATCGACCTGGCGCCAGTGAAAAGTGGTGCTGGCCGTGGTGGAGGGAACCGGCGCAGCGACGGCCGTGGCAAGTGTGGTGGTCATGATCGCTCCTGCGAGCAAGGATGTCAGTTTGGGCATGATGGGTTCCAGTGGAATGGCAATGCCCACAGATTAGCCACACCGGTGCCCGCAGGATATTGGCCTGAATGCCATTAAACATTAAAATCAGGCCATTATGAGCACAAGCGCGCTGAAAGACCTGAAAGTGGTGGTGATCGCCTTCGATCAGATGAGCCCGTTCCACCTGTCCGTCCCCTGCCTGGTGTTCGGGGAAGACCGGCGCATGGGCGAGGCGCCATGGTTCGCACTGCGGGTGTGTGCCGGCGAGGCGGGCCAATTGCGCACCACGGCCGGCTTTTCGATACACTGCACGCACGGGCTGGAAGCGGTGGCCGACGCGGACATCGTGGTCATCCCCAGCTGGCGCGACGTCACCGAAGCCCCGCCGGCGCCCATGCTGCAGGCCTTGACCGCCGCGTACGAGCAGGGCGCGCTGGTGGTTGGGCTGTGCCTGGGCGCGTACGTGGTGGCCGCCACCGGCCTGCTGTCCGGCCAGCGTGCCACCACGCACTGGGCCTGGGCCGGCGATTTCGCCCGCGCCTATCCGGACATCGAAGTGGACGCGCGCGTGCTGTACGTCGAAGCGGGCCGGCTCCTGACCTCGGCCGGCGTGGCCGCCGGCATCGACTGCTGCATGCACGTCGTCAGCCGGGTATACGGCCGCAACGTGGCCAACGCGCTGGCGCGGCGGCTGGTGGTGCCGCCGCAGCGTGAAGGCGGCCAGGCGCAGTTCATCGAACAGCCCTTGCCGCAACATGCCAACGATGAAAGGTTGAGCTTTGCCCTCGATTGGGTGCGCGCCAATCTGCATCAGCCGCTGCCGATCGACGCGGTCGCGGCCAGGATCGCCATGAGCCGGCGCACCTTCACCCGTCATTTCAAGCAGCTGACCGGCACCACCTACGGCGCCTGGCTGGTGATGGAGCGGGTCAAGCTGGTCCAGCGCCAGCTGGAAACCACCGACCAGACCATCGAGGTGATCGCGGCGGCCTGCGGTTTCGGCACCAGCACCTCGCTGCGCCAGCATTTTTTCGCGGCGCTGGGCGTCACCCCGGCCGCCTACCGCCGCACCTTTCAGCTATCCCAGCGCAAAAGGTGATGCAGGCGCTGGCCGCGTTTGTAACAACGGAATTCGCAGGATGAATTCGCTGCCGCCGCCGTCGCCCTTGCTGCGCACCTCCACATTGCCATGCATCAGGGAGACGATTTCCTTGACCACCGCCAGGCCGATGCCCAGTCCCGCACCGCGCTGCGAGTGGCGCTGGTCGGCCTGGGTGAAAATATCGAAGATGCGCGGCAGCAGATCGGCGCGGATGCCGACGCCGTCGTCCTTGACGGAACAAACGAACCAGCTCTCATCGACGGTGGCCGTCAGCCAGATGTTGCCGCCGGACGCCGTGAACTTGATCGCATTGTTGAGCAGGTTGAACAGCACCTGCAGGAAGCGGCGCGTGTCGATTTCCACCGCGATCGGCACCGGCGGCATCACCACGTGCAGCTGCAGGCCCTTGCTGTCGGCGGCGTCGCGGCAGTGATGGACCGCCTCGAGCAACAGTTCCTGCAGCACGCCTTGTTCATAGGTCAGGCTCATCTTGCCGCTGTGCACCCGCGTCAAATCAACCAGGTCTTCCACCAGCCGATCGAGGAAGCCGACCTGGCGTTCGATCAACTTCAGCGCGTTGGCGCGGCGCTCGGCATCCTCGGGGACGGCCCGGATCAGCTCGACCGCGGTCTTGAGCGGCGCCAGCGGGTTGCGCATTTCGTGCGCGATGGTGCCGATGAACACATTCTTTTCGTTTTTTTGCGCCTCGGCCGCCTCCACCAGGTTTTCCAGGTAACGCAGGCGCGTGCGCAGATTGGTCAGGTCGCGGAACACCTTGACATAACCGGTGGTCTCGCCGCCGGCGCCGCGCAACGCCAGGCTGACGCCGCTCGACCAGAAGCAGCTGCCGTCCTTGCGCAGATGCCAGCGCTCGTCTTCGGCCACGCCGACCACGCGCGCCGTGTTGGCCTCGTGCAGGTGCAGCGCTTTTTCGCGATCGCCGACGGTGAACAGCCTGGCGGTCGAGGCGCCCAGCATGTCCGACGCGGTCCAGCCGGTGATGGCGTGCGCACCCTCGCTCCAGCCGGTGATCCGCAGCTCCGGGTCGTAGAACACCACGGCGAACTGGCGCCAGTCCCGTAGCAGAACCTGGGCCAGTGCCTGCGCCTGCGCTTCGCTCCATTCCGTGTTCAAATGCCACTCCTTTGAGGTGGACTGCCAGCCCGGACTGGCTCAAGTGTTCAAATCGCGCACCGCCGCATACAGGATCTCGAAGGACGAGGTCTTGGCGATGTGGCGGTCGAAGCCCGCACCGAGCGCACGCGCGACCGAGGCGGCGTCGTCCCAGGCGCTGAACGCGATCAGGTAGGGCTGGCGGATGCGCGGGCGCGCGCGGATCAGACCGGCGACCTGGTAGCCATTCATTTCCGGCATGCCGATGTCCAGGAACACCACATCGGGCGTCAGCTCATCCACTGCGCGCAGCCCATCCGCGGCGCCATAGGCGGCGCTGGCATGGTGCCCGTTCAGTTCCAGCAACGCCACCAGGACGTTCGCTGTTTCCACGTTGTCATCGATAACCAATATTTTCTTCAACATCGTTCCCCAGTGCCCGCCGCGACGGCCCACCCGCATCAGCCTGGTGTGCCATTGTTGCCGCCCGCGCCAGCAGCGCCCATAGGAGCCCGGCCCGTCGGGCTGTAGGACTAGCGCCTCCGCTGCCGTTCGGCTTCCACCATCGCACAGGCGTAGCTGGTCAGGCGCGTGACCCACACCTCCAGCGCGCCGGGCGTGGCGAACAGCGCCGGGTCGGCCCGGCAGATCTGTTCCCGGCTCAGGTAGGGATAGGCGGTCAGGGCGCGGATCGAATAGCCCAGCGCCGCCAGTTCGGCATCGCCCTGCGGCACGTCGAGCGCGCGTGCCAGCAATTGCAGCAGGCGCTGCTCCTGTTCGCGCTTGAGACTCTCATCGTCGAGCAGGCCGGTCGGCTCGAAGCTCTCGCGCATGCGCAGCCGTACGCTGAGCAGTATCAGCTCGCCGCCGCCCAGCGGCAGCAGGCGTTTGCGGGTGTAGCGCCGCAGCGCCTGCTCCAGCGACAGGCCCGGCGCGTCGAACGGCGCGCGCTCGTCGCTCAGGTGCTCGCGCACCGGTTCGTACAGGGCGGCGCGATACAGGCCGGCCTTGTCGCCGAAGTAGTAACGGATCGAGGCGCTGTTGACGTCCGCCTGCGCGGCGATCTCGCGCACCGAGGTGTTGTGGTAGCCCCTGGCCACGAACAGCTGCAGGGCGGCCAGCAAGACCCGCTCGCGCGCCTGTGCGCCGTCCGTGCGCAACTTGCGCGCGCCGCCGCCGGCCAAAGGATGTTCATCGCCCATGTCTGTACTGTGCCATCGCTGAAAACCGCCATTATAAAGTCCGGGCGCGCCGCCATCAGCCGTTCCAGCCCAGCCCCAGTGCTTTTTGCAGCGCGATGAAATCGCTGGTCAGCTCGGCCTGCGCCTGGGCCAGGTTCTGTTCCGCGCCCAGTTGCTGGCGCTCCGTGTCGAGCACGTCGATCAGGCTGGCCGTGCCGGCTTTCTGGCGCGCGGCGGTCAGCGCGGCCGCGCGGTCGGCGCTGGCCTTGGCGCGCGCCACCGTGGCGACCGTGGCG
>NZ_SPVG01000277.1 GCF_004614165.1 Duganella callida
CCGCCCAGCAGCTGGGCGGCGCGCTGAGCGTCGAGCCCGGGACCGGGCGCGGCACCGTCGTCACGCTCAAGCTGGCGCAGGCCGCCGCGCAGCGCGTAGCGTGAACGCGGTATGTCGCGCCATCCGCCGCCGGGCTAAACTCATGTCGGACACTCACCCCGGCGTCGACGCGACGACCTCCGGGCCGCGGGTCCGATCAGGGCGACATAACGGAGGCTGGCCGAACATGGACGAGATCAAGACGGGGTTTGCCGGCTGGTGGGCGCGCCGGGCCGACCCGACCCTGCTGCACGACGAACGGGTGATCCTCGCCGCCATCGCCCCCCAGCTATCCGAACTGGTCAACCTTCCCGGCGATCGGATCGATCCCGAAACGGCAGAGCACGCGGCTGCGCATGTCACCCGGCTCGACATCGTCGACTGCCTGGGCGACACCTTTTCTTCCCTCGAACCGTTGCCGCGGATTCTCAACGCACCGCTGCGCGAACTCGCCGTCCACACGCCGACACTGCGCGATCTGACCGGCGTCGAGGCATTCCCCACGCTGACATCGCTATCGGCAAGCGACGCCCGGCTCACCAGCATCGCCGCGCTTGCCGAGCTCAAGGCGTTGGATACGCTGGACATCCGCGCCAACCAGATCGACAGCCTGGCGCCCCTCGGCGCCGCGACCGGCCTGAAGCAACTGCACTGCGCCGGCAACCGGATCGACACGCTGGCGCCGCTGCGCGGGCACGCCGGCCTGGAACTGCTGACCATCGGCGGCGGCGTCGCCGAGATGAAGATCGACGACAGGCTGATACGCCCTTTCCGCTTGCTCGACAATCCGATCGACGATGCCGGCATGCTGGCCGATCATCCGCTGCTGGGCAATATCCTAACCCGCGTCGATCTCATCGACATGCTGTTCTACCATGTGGCGACGGGCAAACTGATGATACGCACCACCGCCAACCGCGTGGGGCGCTCCAACCGCTTCATCGCGCCCCTGAACAGCGCGCCCGCAATGACCGTCACCGTCTGTGCGATGTCGCTGTTGCCGCGCGCTGGCGTGGACCGGCTGCTGGTCGCCCTCCATCTCGCTCACCTCAACGGCGCCCCATTTGCTTCAGGAGACGCGGTGGCGCTGGCGGTCCTGGACACGCCGGATCGCGGCACCGCGACCATGCCCGAAAACGCCCCGCTGATCGACGATGCAACCAGCGCCTGGGTCGCCGGGCCGATGGGAATGGGACGGGAGCCGGTCCTGTTGCTCGAGTGCAGAAGACACTTGCCGTTCCAGTGAGGATCGAAGCGCTGCGAAAGGTCGCGGTATCAGTTTTCCGCCACCTGTCGTACCCTGGGTGTGGCGCACTTCACCTGCTAATAGGCGCCCAACTGGTCGCAGACCCTGCGGGCGTCGTAGTTGGCGACGCCGCCGTCAGCCGGCCGGCGCGACATGCGCACCAACCGGTCCGGACCTGGCGCAACCGCCTGCACATTGCCGCCTTGCAGCAGGATAGCCTCACTGCCTGGCGGCGCCAGCGTAAACGATGTGTAGCCCTGCTGCAGCGTCAGTTCGGCGCTACGCAGCAAGGAAAAGTCCTGGACCTGCCTGGGCGCTGGACGCCGGCCCCGGTTTCATCCGCCGTTCGGACAGATGCCTCCACCAGCAATTCGGTAGTAATGGCCAGGAAGACTGCGGTAACAGGGCCGGCTTCCGGTTCCTTGACCGTATCTAAGCTAATGAATATTTTTACTAACGTTGCCCACCTGAGCGCGAGATCACTCCTTTATACTTTCAAGGCAATATGCGGGCGATAAAGCAAGTTGATAACGAATTGTCGATGATAAATCCAGTGGGCATCTTCCATCTCAAACAGCACACCTATATCCTTTCGATCCTGCTTTTGGCGGGCAGCTTGTTTGCCAACCAGGCGCTCGCCCTGGTCCCGGAGGCGAGCATCAATGACTACCATCATCAGACCTGGAGCCGCAAGGACGGCGCGCCGGCCGATATCAGGGTGCTCGCGCAAACCGATGACGGCTGGATGTGGCTGGGCACGAACTACGGTCTGTACCGTTTCGATGGCCTGCACTTCGAGCGCTATCAATCGCCCAGCGGCAAACAGCCGGCCGGCACCCGCGTCTCCTTCATGGGCGGTGCGCCCGGCAATGAACTGGTGGTCGGCTACCTCGATGGCGGCCTTGATATCATCCGCGATGGCGAGATCGTGGATCTGCCCTCGCGCAAGAACATCGATGTCGGCATCGTCTGGACCGTCGCGCCCGATTTTGACGGCAGCGTGTGGATAGGCACCACTAACGGGATGTTCCGCTACAGCGATGGCGACGTGCGGAAAATCGGCGCCGAATGGCAACTGCCCGTTAAATTCACCAAGACCGCCACCGTCGATCCCTATGGCCAACTGTGGGCCAGAGTGGATGGCAGGTGGTATAAGTTGGACCGACAGAACCGGCGCTTTGTTCCGACCGAGCGCACTGAAGAAGCCGGGCTGTTTTACGCTCCGGACGGCGGCATCTGGTGGCAGCGCGGCGCGCTGCTGATACGCGACACCAGCGATGAGGGACCGCCGTCCACGGCCCGAAGAGAGTCGCGGCGACACTACACCGGCGATAGTCCTTACATGTTCGACGATGCGGGCAACCTCTGGACTCTGGAGTCGCCCAAGGGAATCGCGCGTATCAGGCGTGCGGATTTATCCGGCACCGGCATCATCGATCCGCGCCTATTGCCCGCTGAACCGTTTGCGCAGCCGGGGGAAACCAGCAATCCCCATCCAGCCGACTTGTTGGAGGATCGTGAAGGCAATATCTGGGTGCGCTCAAGCGAGGGCATCGAACGCTTCCGCAATCAACGTATTCGCAACCTGCCGATTCCCGATGGCACGTCGAATTACCGCCTGACGGCAGATGGCCAGGGGCGCATCTGGGCGAGCGCCAGCAATCTCGGGGATGTTTGGGATATCGGCCACGCCCCTCCGCCCGCATTAAGCCCGAAGCGCAACATCATTCCGGCAGTTGGCCGGGATGGTGCCTTGCTCCGGGCGGGGCCAGCCGGCATCGAACGCCATGGCTCCGGGAAACGCCAGGACGTGATACCCCTGCCACCGCAGTGCCATGGCTCAACGCCGGACGATGTGATCCAGATGGCGGAAGATAAGGCATCGCTCTGGGCCACCATCTTCCGCTGCGGCAGCTTCCGCTACAACGAGGGTAGCTGGCAGGATTTCAAAAGTCTGGGCCTCCTTTCCAGCACGCGTGTCATGGAGCCGGACCGCGCGGGCGCGATGTGGCTGGCGAATACGGATGGACAGGTGCAACGCCACCTCGATGGCAAGGTGACCGATTATTCGCTCGCCGATGGCGGGACGCTCGGGGCAATCCGCTTCATCGATACGCGGCAGGACATCTTCGTCTCCGGCGCCACCGGCTCCGCGGTGGTGCGTAACGGTCGTCTGTGGCGCGTGACGGGCAGCATCCCCGATGCCCTGCGGACCCTGGCCGGCATGGTGATTTTGCCGAACGGCGATCACTGGCTGCATACCTCCCTGGGCATGGCCCGGGTCCGCGCCGCCGACTGGAACGCCAGCATGCGCGACCTACGCGTTCCGCTGCGGATGGAGATGCTGGATTCCGCCGATGGCTATACCGGCTCGCCAAATATCATGAACATGCTGGCCAATGGAGCGCTCGACGCCGCCGGTCGCATCTGGTTTGCCACCACCAGCGTCATCGGCACGCTCGATCCCGCGCGCGACTACCGTAACGCCATACCGCCGACCGTACAGATCACCTCGGTCAGTAGCGGCCAGCACAGTTATTTCCCGGGGAAGGACATCCTGCTGCCCGCCAGGCCGGGCCGAGTCGACGTCAGCTTTGCGGCAGTCAGCCTGTCCATGCCGGAAAGGATGCAGGTATGGTACAAGCTGGACGGTGTGGACGAGGCCTGGCAACTCGCCGGCACACGGCGCAGCGCGAGTTATTCGAACCTGGGGCCTGGCCGCTACCATTTTGCGATGAAAGCGGTCACCCGCGATGGGGTCTGGAGCGAACGTGACGCCAGCCTGGACTTCGAGGTACAGCCGGCCTTTACGCAGACCCTATGGTTCTACCTGATGTGTGCGGCACTGGTGGCCGCCGCCGGCTATCTTTTGTATCTGCTGAGGATGCGACAAGTGGTGCGCCGCATGAACGCGCTGCTCAGCGAACGGCTGCTGGAGCGCGAGCGCATCGCTCGGGCGCTGCACGACAGCTGGATTCAGGACGTGCAGGGACTGGTGCTCAGCGTTGACGGGGTCAGCAAGAGCTTGCCGGACAGGACGCCGGCGCGCGTACGGCTGGAGGAGGTACTGGCGCGTGCCGACCACGTGTTGACCGACGGCCGCAACGCCGTCATGGGCTTGCGTACGACGGCGATCCTGGCCAACGACGTGGAGCAAATCTTCGCCCAGTCAGGCGCCCGCTTGCAGCGTGAGCATGGCCCCGCGTTCTCCTTGCGCCGGTCAGGCGCGCAAAGACCGCTCGACCGGGCTGCGTGGGAAGACGTCTACTTCATTGGTCACGAAGCGCTGATCAACGCCTACCGGCACGCCGGTGCGCAGCGGATCACGCTGACATTGGAATATGGCGCCGAACACTTCACCCTGTCGATACGCGATGACGGTATCGGAATACCGGCGCAAGTATTACAGGACGGCGGCAAAGAAGGACACTGGGGGCTGACGGGCCTGCGCGAGCGCGCGCACTTGCTGCATGGCGCGATCGCGATCGCCAGTCCGCCTGCCGGCGGCACGGAAATCCGGCTATCGGTGCCCGGTGTTCGCGTCTACGTCGCCGAGATGAAACCGACCATGCTGGCGCGCATACGCGCGCGCCTCGCGCGCAAACGCATGCTGAAATCAACACCGAAGTAACCGTCCGACGCGCAATCCGAGCGCTCTCTTCGGCGGTCGCGCCGCGGCACCCGCCAACTTGAAACCGGTCTGTCCAGATCCAGGCCGAATTTTCCGTACTCGGGAAGGCCCGAGGCCGACCACGAAGCCGATGCGAGTGGGGACAATACCGCTCGGCTGCGCCGCAGGTTCGAACCGCGCGCAGTGATCTTTCGTCTGGCAGGCATCGAAAGCAAAAAGGGCAGCCCGCCGGGCTGCCCTTCTACATTCTGGAGCGGGAGAAGAGTCTCGAACTCTCGACCTCAACCTTGGCAAGGTTG
>NZ_SPVG01000055.1 GCF_004614165.1 Duganella callida
GCCATGGAACGACTGACCGCGGCGGTGCGCCCGCGCGCGCGGCTGGCCGCCCACTACTAGGCCGCCGTAGCGCGCGCCGCCGGCGCCTCCATGCCGGCGAAGGCCACCGTCAGCATGTGGCGCACGATGTCGTCGTCGGCCATCTTGCTGAATGTCTGCAGGTAGTCGATGGCCGGGTCGCACGTGCGCGCATAGTAGCTGAACAGGATCACATCGCTGGGCAGGGCCGGATTCAGCAGCCCGGCCTTCTGCCCTTGCCGCACCAGCGCTTCCAGCTGCCGGTTCAGCTTGACCACGCGCAGCATGTATTTCACGTTACGCATCAGCATGTCGCGCACATGCGGGCTGGTGGAGGGCAGGAACGGCAAGCCGCCGCCCAGCCGCACCCGCAGCGCCCATTCCAGCAGCGCCGCCAGTTGCTGCACCGGGTTCAGGCCGGGGTCCAGCGCGGCCACCTGGTCGATCGCGCCGTCCAGCAGCCGCACCATGGCTTGTCCGACCAGCTCCTCCTTGGACTTGAAATGCTTGTACAGGCTGGGCTTGGAGATGCCGACTGCCCCGGCCACGTCGTCCATGGTCATCAAGTCGTAGCCCTTGCTGCCGAGCACCGCCGTGGTGGCGTCCAGGATGGCGTTTTCGCGCAGCTTGAAGGCCTGGTCCTTGAAGCTGAGTTTGGAAAGAATACTCATTAGTAAAAATTCGCTACTAATCAGTAGCGTTTCTGATTTGTTGGTAGTAATATTATCACGACAGTACAAACTCAACCGATAAAGCCTCTGCCGCAGTCAGATAAACCGTCCATGAGCCACAACCGCAAGCGCATCGCCGTGATTGGCGCCGGCATCTCCGGCCTGGCGGCCGCCTATTTCCTCCAGCGCCGCCACGAGGTGGTGCTGTTCGAGGCGGGCGGCTACCTGGGCGGCCACGCCAACACGGTCGATATCCAGCTCGAAGGCCAGCGCTGCGCGGTCGATACCGGCTTCCTGGTGTACAACGACAAGACCTACCCCAACCTGATCGCCCTGTTCGACGAACTCGGCGTCGCCAGCATCGCCAGCGACATGTCGTTTGCCGTGTCCATGGACGCTGGCGAGCTGGAATGGGCCGGCACCAGCCTCGATACCGTGTTCGCCCAGCGCCGCCGCCTGGCTTCGCCGGCCTTCCTCGGCATGCTGCGCGACATCCTGCATTTCAACCGCCATGCGCGCGATTTTCTCGCGGCCAGCGTGGCCGATGGCGCCACGCTGGGCCAGCTGCTGGACCGCCAGCGCTACGGCCGCCTGTTCCGCGAAGCCTACCTGCTGCCGATGGCGGCGGCCATCTGGTCCAGTTCGCCGCGCGATATCCTGGACTTCCCGGCCGCCACCTTCCTGCGCTTCTGCCTCAACCATGCGCTGCTGCAAATCAACCACCGGCCGCAGTGGCGCACCGTGCGGGGCGGCTCGCGCACGTATGTGCAGGCCATCGCTGCCACCCTGGCCGATTATCGTCTGTGGACGCCGGTGAACGCGGTACGGCGCAGCCATGGCCGCATGGTGGTCGAGACCCTGGCCGGCGGCGAGCTGTTCGACGCGGTGGTGTTCGCCACCCACGCGCCCACCACCCTGCGGCTGCTGGCCGACGCCGACGCGCGCGAGCGCGCCGTCCTCGGCGCGGTGCGCTACCAGCCCAACAGCGCCTGGCTGCATACCGATACCGGCCTGCTGCCGCGCCGGCGCAAGGTCTGGTCGGCCTGGAATTACCTGGCGGCCGGCGGCGCCGATGGCGCGCGCCCGGTGTGCGTCAGCTACTGGCTGAACCAGCTGCAAAGCCTGCCGCTGAAAACCCCGGTGATCGTCACCCTCAACCCCCAGCAGCCGCCGGCGGCCGCCAGCGTGCTGGCGCGCTTCGAATATGCCCATCCGGTGATGGACCAGGCCGCCATTGACGCCCAACAGGCGCTGCCGCAGATCCAGGGCCGGCGCGGCGCCTGGTACGCGGGCGCCTGGAGCGGCTACGGCTTTCATGAAGACGGTCTCAAATCGGCGCTGCGCATCGCCGCCGCCTTCGACGCCGCGCCACCTTGGGCGGTGCTGGGATGACGCCGGCCGCCCCTGCGCAGCTGGTGCGGGCGCGCGTGATGCATGCGCGCCTGCGGCCGGTCTTCCACCGCTTCGTCTATCCGGTGTTCTACGTGCGCCTCAACCTCGGGCGGCTGGACGAGTGCCAATCGCGCTGGTTCGGCATCGACCGCCGCCGGCCGCTGTCGCTGCGCACCCGCGACTACGGCCCGCGCGACGGTTCCAGCCTGGAACACTGGATGCGCGCGCAACTGGCCGCGCACGGCATCGCCGCCGACGGCGAGATCTGGCTGCAAACCTTCCCGCGCGTGTTCGGCTACATGTTCAACCCGGTCAGTTTCTGGCATTGCCATGACACGGCGGGCCGGCTGCGGGCCGTGCTGGCCGAGGTCAACAACACGTTCGGCGAAACCCACCGCTACCTGCTGCGCGTGGCCGACCAGCAAGCCGCCTGCGCCAAGCTGTTGCACGTGTCGCCGTTCTGCGCCACCGCGGGCGGCTACCGCTTCCGCTTCCGTCTGGACGGGCCGCGTCCGCGCACCGCGATCGATTACCACGACGACCAGGGTCTGCTGATCCGCACCACCTTGTCGGGCCGGGCGCGCGCCATGAGCGACGGCGCGCTGGCGGCGGCGCTGCTGCGCTATCCGCTGCTGGGTCTGGGGGTCGTGCTGCGCATCCACTGGCAGGCGCTGCGCCTGTGGTGCAAGGGCGTGCCCTGGTTCCGCAAACCGCCGCGTTCCGCCCCCCACCTTACCGCCCACGAGGAGCCGTCACGATGACCCGTACGCTGTCGACCACCATGCAGACCGCGCCTGCCACCGCCCGCTTGTTCCTGTTGCTGCTGGAGCGCATCCGTCACGGCCACCTGGAACTGATCACGCCCGACCACACGCGCATGGTGTTTGGCGACGCCCACGCCGGTCCCGGCGCCACGCTGGAGCTGCACGATTGGCGCGCCTGCGCGCGCATTCTGCGCGCCGGCGACATCGGCCTGGCCGACGCCTGGGGCGCGGGCTGGCTGGACTGCCCCGACCTGGTGGCGCTGCTGCGGCTGGCCCTGCGCAACGAGGCGGTGCTGGAACCGGCGCTGTTTGGCGGCGTGCTGGCGCGCTGCTGGTACCGGCTGCGTCACTGGCTGCGGCCCAACAGCCGCGACGGCAGCCGCCGCAACATCCACGCGCACTACGACATCGGCAACGCCTTTTACCGCCTGTGGCTGGACCGCAGCTGGACCTATTCGGCCGCCATCTTCGACGGCGATTACGGCCAGTCGCTGGAACAGGCCCAGCAGCGCAAATACCAGCGTATCCTCGACACCCTGGGCCTGCGCGCCGGCGACCGCGTGCTGGAGATCGGTTGCGGCTGGGGCGGGTTCGCCGAGCATGCGGCGCGGCGCGGCATCCAGGTCCACGGGCTGACCATTTCGGCCGCCCAGCTGGAGATCGCGCAACAGCGCATTGCCGAGGCCGGCCTGCAGCCGCTGGCGCGGCTCGAGCTGCGCGACTACCGCGATGTCGGCGGCCAGTACGATGCCGTGGTGTCGATCGAAATGTTCGAGGCGGTGGGCGAGCGCTACTGGCCACAGTATTTCGCCACGCTGGCGGCGCGCCTGCGGCCGGGCGGCAAGGCGCTGGTGCAGTCGATTACCATCGACGAACGCCACTTCGCGCGCTATCGCAGCAGCACGGACTTCATCCAGCAGTACATCTTCCCCGGCGGCATGCTGCCCAGCATCGAGCGCTTCCAGCGCGGCGCCGCGCGCGCCGGGCTGGACAATCTGGCCCACCATGCTTTCGGCCCCGATTATGCCGAAACCCTGCGGCGCTGGCGCAGCGCCTACCACCACGCCCACCAGCAGGTGGCGGCGCAAGGTTTCGACGCCCGCTTCATGCGCATCTGGGATCTGTATTTCGCCTATTGCGAAGCCGCTTTCGACGAGGGTCGTACCGATGTGGTCCAATTCCTGCTGCAGCGCTGAGCGCCGCCGCCTGTGGCTGGCCTGCCTGGCCGCCCTGGCCCTGCCGCCGCGGGCCTGGTGCGCCGGTCAGCCGGAGCAGACGGAGGGCTGGCGCGCCCTGTTGCCGCAGGCGCGGATACTGGGCGAAGGCGATCTGCGCTGGTTCGGCCTGCGCATCTATCATGCCGCGCTGTGGTCGGCGGTGCGCCCTTTCGATCCGGCGCAGCCGTTTGCGCTGCAGCTGCGGTACTACCGCCGCATCAGCCGCGCGCGGCTGGTCGCCACTAGCATGGAGGAAATCCGCCGCCTCAGCGCTGCGCCCATCGACAGCGCCACGCTGGCGCGCTGGGAAGCCCGGCTGCAGGCGAGCTTGACCGATGTCGACGAAGGCGACGAGCTGACCGGCGTATTCGAGCCCGGCCACGGCATGCGCCTGTATCACGGCGCGCGTCTGCTGGGCGACATCGCCGACCCGGCGCTGGCGCGCGCGTTCTTCGGCATCTGGCTGCATCCGGACAGCCGCGACACCGCGTTGCGGCGCCGCCTGCTGGGAGCAGCCCCATGAGGCCGGCCGCCTACGGCCTGCTCGGCGCGCCGCTGGCGATGGCGGCCCTGCCCCTGTTCGTGCAGCTGCCGGCCTATTACGCCACCAGCCTCGGCATGGCGCTGGCGCCGCTGGGCGGCGTGCTGTTCGGCGCGCGCCTGATCGACATGCTGCAGGACCCGCTGCTTGGCCATCTGCTCGACCGCACGGCGGCGCCGCGGCGCTGGATGGCCTGCGGCGCCCTGGCCCTGGGGCTGTGCTTTGCCGCGCTGTGGCTGCCGCCGGCGGCGGTGGCGCCGGCCGTCTGGCTGGCGCCGCTGCTGGTGCTGGCCTATGGCGCCCACAGCCTGGTCAACATCGCTTACCTGGCCTGGGGCGCCCGCTTGCCGCAGCCATCGCTGGCCCTGAGCGCGGTGGCCTGGCGCGAAGCGGCCGGCGTCGCCGGCATGCTGGCCGCCAGTCTGATTCCGTCGGCGATTCTGGCCGGCGATGCGGCGGCGATCCGGCCGCGCCTGGCCGGCTATTGCGCCGGCTTTGCGCTGTTGCTGACGCTGGCCCTGCT
>NZ_SPVG01000186.1 GCF_004614165.1 Duganella callida
GTCCGTCGGCGCTGGCGCGGCGACGCTGTCCGCCGCCGGTGCAGGCGCGGGCGCCGGCTTCGGTCTGACCCTGACGACCGGCTTGCGCGGCGCCTGCGCCAGCGGCTTGACCTGTTCCACCGGCGCGCTCTCGACGTGCCTGGGTAAGGTCAGCCGCAACTGCGCCGTCATCAGCGATGCCGGCAGCGGCGACGGCCGGTTCGACTGTGCGCTCAGGCGGCCGCCCACCCACTCGATGGCCGTGTAGTGCAGCGCCAGCGTGGCCGCGCACAAGAGCAGCACGCGCCGGTGCCGGATGAGGAAGGAGGGTTGCGTCATGGCCGCTAGTTTAAACGGGATCGCGCCCAGGGGTGGGCCGGCGCCGGAAATGTTGTCAAAACCTTTTGAATGACAAACAAATATCTGCTACGCTAAAACCACTACATTCAGGAGACTTCCATGGCGAATCCGCAAATGCCCAACATTCCCGGCGCTGGTGTTATGAACGATACGCTGGACTTCGTGAAAAGCCTGTGGGGCAGCATGAGCGTGCCAGGCCTGACCGCGCCCACGCTGTCGGTGGAGGAGCTGGACAAGAAGATCAGCGATCTGAAAGCCGTCGAGAGCTGGCTCAATCTGAACCTCAGCATGCTGCGCGGGAGCATCCAGGCGCTGGAAGTCCAGCGTGGCACCATCGCCACCCTGAAATCGGTGGGCGCCAGCCTGGCCTCGGCGGTCAACACGGGCGTCAACGACAAGTCGATTTTCGACGCCAATCCGTATGCTTCGGCCTTCTTCCACCACGCGCGCGAGGCCGACAAGGCGCAGACGGCGCCGCCCGAAGTCAAGCCGAAGCCGGAAGCCAGGACCGAGCCGCCGAAAGCCGAGGCGCCCAAGCCGGACGTCGGCAGCAGCGCCAATGCCGGCGCCACCGCCTGGTGGAATCTGCTGCAGGACCAGTTCAAGCAGGCGGTATCGACCGCGATGGCGTCGGAATCGATGATGACCGACGCGGCGGTGAAATTCGCCGCCGCGGCGGCGGCGGGCGCCAAGTCGGCCGGCAAGCCGGCGGCCGAAGCTGAACCGGCCGGGCAAACCGCAACGCCGCCCGACCAGCCGGCGGCCGTGAAAAAACCGGTGGTCAAAAAGCCGGCAGTGAAGAAAGCGCCACCGAAAGCTTAAACCGCAGGGGACAGACCACGATTCTGCAACAAGCGTGCTTGTTGCAGAATCGTGGTCTGTCCCCGCTGATCAGGCGTAGCTGTTGAAGCGCGTGCTTTCCGGCACCGGGCCGTGCTCCGCCTCGTACTCGCTGGCGGCGGCCGCGGCCACCACGCCCGACACCGGCGCCAGCATCGCCAGCTGTTCCATCAGCTGGGCGAAGCGCTGCTGGCCCGGCGCGATGGCGTCGACATGCATCAGCACCGCGATCGCCTCGTCCGCGAAGCCGGCGTCGTAACCGTTCTTCTGCAGATGCGAGATCAGGATCTGCGCCGAGTTGAACAGGATGCGCATATTGTGCGGCAGCGCCTTGCGCGCCACGCGCATCCATTCGATGGCCTCGATGAATTTGCCGGTCTTCCACAGCAGCACGCCCTTGTTCATCATGTCGGCCGCCTCCTGGCGCGATGAGCGGATCAACTCCTGGCCCTCCTCGCTCATGCGCGCCTTGTCGAAGATCTTCTGCACATCGTCCAGCAACGGCATGTTGTCGTGGTTGTTGCGGGTGACGTAGCACAGCAGGGCGACCGGCGCTTCCTTCACGCCCACCGCGAACAGCAGCGTCGCCATGTCGAGACAGCTCTCGGTGTCGGGCCGCTGACGGCTTTCGTCGGCCAGCATTGCTTCCAGCTCGTCGCCCGACTTGCGCGCGCGGCGGAAATCGCCGCTCTCGTGGTACACCAGCCCCTCCGTGATCTTGGCGCGCAGCGTCACCTGATCGCCGCCGAACTGGTGCACCGCTGCGTTGAGCAGACGGATCGCCTCCTTGGTGTCGTTCTTCTGGCCGCACACGCGCGCCAGCCCGAGATAGGCGTCCACGGTTTTACGCACCGAGAATTCGCCGATCTCGATGCACTTGCGGAAGGCCCGCTCCGCCACCGGAATATTCCCCAGCTTGAGCGCCGTCTGTCCCAGCGCGCGCTGGCGCGGCACCGAATTGGGCGACAGCTTGGCGGCTTTCTGCAGCACGTCGAACGCTTCCTCCGTCTTGCCCTGCAGCTGAAACGACTGCGCCAGCTGGTCGAAAGCGTCGATGTAAAAGCGGTTGTCGGTGATCACGGCCTGGAACATCAGGCGCGCCGCGTCGACGTCGCCGTTGGCCATGCGGATCTTGCCCAGGCCGCAGCGCGCCCAGTTGTATTCGCGCTCGTTGAGCACCTGCTCGTACACCGCGCCGGCCTGGTCGACCTCTCCGCTCTTGAGCAGCAGGGTCGCCTTCATGCGCAGAAGATCGATGGCGTGCAGCGGATGGTGCGCCACCTGTTCCTCGCACAGCTTGGCCGCGCGCAGGTAGTCCTTGTCGGCGAACGCCTGGTCGATTTCGGCGAAGATCTGCTTTTTGATCCACACGCGGTTCAACCGCGTCAGCAGCACGCCTTCCGTGATCGGCTTGATGATGTAGGCGTCCGGCTGATGCTCGGCCGCGCCCATCACCGATTCCACGCTCTTTTCGGCCGACACCATCAGCCACACGCTGCTCGGCAACATCAGGTTGCGCACGCGCGCCTCCTCCAGCACCTGCTGGCCATTCTTGCCGTCGCCGAGGTTGTAATCGCACAGCACCACGTCGTAGCGGGTTTTCGCCAGCAGCACCATGGCCTCGCCGCCGCTGGACGCCTGATCGATATGGCGCGCGCCGAGGTTGCGCAGCGATTCGCGCAGCAGCTGGCGGATGCCGACGAAGTCGTCGATGATCAGGTAGCGCTTCTCCTCCCAATCGATGCCGCCTGATGCCGGAGCCGGTGCGCTCATTTCCGTCACCATCATGGCAGGCGCAGGATAAAGCAGCCGCCGCCGGGCGCGCCGCAGTTTTCCAGCGCGATGCTGCCGCTGCGCTGGCGGTGCTTGTGCATTTTTGCGACCTCGCTGGAGAAGTACAGCCCCAGGCCGCTGCTGTTGTTGAGGAAGTTGACCTGCGCGCGTTGCGGCTTCATGGCGTCGGCGCCGGCCTGCAGCATGGAATCCGGGAAGCCGAGGCCATTGTCTTCCACCCGTACCTCGAGGTAGTCGCCGTCGATACGGATCGCCAGCCGGATGCGGTCGCGCGTGTAGCGGATGGCGTTGTTGATGGCGTGGACCAGCACCCCGATCACCAGGTCTTCATCCAGGGTCCAGATGGCGTCCGGCGGATAGTCGGTCTCCATGGCGACGCCGCGCGACTGCAGCAGCACCTTGGTCTGGCCGGACACCAGTTCCACCAGTTCGCGCACGCTGTGCGGCGCGGGGTCGAACGGATAACCCGGCTTGCCGACGTCCTTGTACAGCGCCAGCAGCTGGATCAGGTTGTCGTTGAGGCGCTTGGTCTGGTACAGCATGTGCGCCATCTGCCCGTATTCCGGGGCGTCGGAGGGCTGCTGCGCGGCCAGCAGGTTCTCCAGCGTGCCACTGAGCACGCTGATCGAATTTTTCATGTCATGCACGGTCGATGCCAGAAACATGAACAGCTCCGGCGAGCCTTCGTGCTGCGGGGCTTCTTGTTCATCCATAGTCGGATCTCGGTGGGCGTTTGGCTTTGATTATACGGCTTATTGTTCGCGCCGGCGTTGTTTGAGCAGGAAGCGTCCGGGGTCCAAAGCGTCGACCAGAGCGGCCTCCAGCGGCGGCGGGGTGCCTTCCAGTTGCGATACCAGCAGTTCCGCCATCAACGGCGCCCAGATCAGTCCACGCGAAGCGTATCCGAGCAGGCAATGCAGGCCGGGGTGGCGCGGCACGTCCGGCAGGCATTCGAGGCGGCCGGCGTTGGGATAGTCGGGCAGCGCGCCGGCCAGCGGCAGGCGGTCCGGCGCGGCGCAGCGGAAGCCCACACGGCCGGCCAGCGGCGCGGATTGCGCCAGCGCGGCAACGTCGTCGCCGGGGATGATTTCAGCCAGCCGCGCCAGGTTTTCCTGCTGGCTGCTGGCGCGCAGGACGGGGTCGTCGTCGTTGTCGTACGTGGCGCCGGCGCAAACCATGCCTTGCGACGGCGGCGTCACGTAGGCTTCGCGGCAGACCACCAGTGGCAGCACCGGCGGCCTGGCCGCGCCGTCCACGGGCAGGTGCGTGACCTGCCCGCGCAGTTTGAACAACGGCAGTTCGGCCGCCTGCGCGATCCGGTCGGCGGCGGCGCCGCTGGCCAGGATCACGGTCGGCGCCTCGGCCAGCAGCTTGCCGTCCGCGCCGTGCACCCGCCATTCTTCGTCTTGGCGCCGCAATTCCAGCGCTTCGGTGCAGAACACGCGTTGCAGATTATCGCCGCAGGATGCCAGCATCGCCTCGCACAAGGATGCCGGACGCGCCCAACCGCCCCGCTCGAACAGCCAGCCGCCATGCGGCGTCGCGGCGCCGATCAGCGTACTGGCTTCGTCCGCACCGGCCCAGCGGGCGTATTCTTGCGGGTAGTTCCACTGCGCCAGCGCATCCCGCTGCACCCTGGCGTGACGCTCGTCGCGCGCCAATTGCAGCACGCCGCAATCGGCGCCGTCGAAGACGCGGCCGACGCCGCCCATGCGGTGCCATTCGCGCAGCGCGAACAGGTAGGCCGCGCGGCTCAGGCGCGTCGGGATGTTGTCGTCCCTGGACAGCAGCGGCATGAAGATGCCGGCCAGGTTGCCGGATGCCTCCTGCGCCGGCTGCGCATGGCGTTCGATCAGCGTCACCCGCCAGCCGCGCGCGCACAAACGCTGCGCCGCCGCCGAACCGGCCAGACCGGCGCCGATGACGACCGCGCGCTTGGCCGACGCCAGTGCCGGAGCGGCGGGC
>NZ_SPVG01000032.1 GCF_004614165.1 Duganella callida
ATGTTCGCCGCCGCCTTCCGGCTTGTGCTCGGGACGCGCGCCGCCGGCCTCGGGCACACGCTGCAACTGTTCGGCCAGCGTCTGCGCCACGATCTGGCGCTGGCTTTCCGATAAGGCATCATTGACAGTCAGCCACCATTCGCGCAGCTGCTTTTCCTCGCTGGCGCTGAGTGCGCTTTCAGCGTCGATGGCTTTCGCCACATCGCGCAATTCGACGTTGGCAGTTTGCGCGCCGGCCAGGGTCGCTTCCTGCAGGCGCTCACGGCGCGCCTTGCGTTCGCGCAGCAGATTGCGGGTCTTGCTTTCAGTCTGTTGCCACAAGGTGGCCTGGTTGGTGTTCAGGTTCAGCGACTTCTTCAACTCGGATGCCATCGGCAGATAATCCTCCGCCTTCAACTCCATCACAGGCAGGGCAAACGCGGGGGCAATCGCAGCAGACAAAACCAGCGCGGCACTCAGGCGGCGCAGGGCGACGGGAACGGCAAGGCGCATGGAGACTCCGTAGGCAAAAAAAAGCCTGCACGGGGGTGCAGGCTGAAAACCACTTCAGGGTAGAGAGAAATACGAGCTCAGTGTAGGACGCGGATTTGCGCGTTACAGGTGTTCTTACAAATACTTACCGTCGTGAACGTTGGGGATACACTGCGTACAATTCTGCAAAATTGGCGTTTCACCAAGCGGAGCTTGGCTTACTTTCAATGTCAACGCGAACCGTTGTAAATCGACGTAAAGGTATAAATGATTTCGGCAGGGCCACGACGTTTGCCCAAAATCAGGTTTATACTCGACCGCATGACGCTGCAGTTCGCAGCGGCTGCTTTGACAGGTGAAACATGGGCAAGAAGCTAAAGAATTCCGGTTTGGTCGGCCTGGGCGTGGTGGCTGGCATCGCCATCTCGCTGCAGTTTTCGGCGATGGCGCAAAAACCGCTGGATCCTCCCCTCCCGCTGGAAGAACTGCGCCAACTGGCTGACGTGTTCAGCCTCATCAAATCCGATTACGTCGAACCGGTCGAAGACAAGAAGCTGCTGACCGAAGCGATCTCCGGCATGGTCGCCTCGCTGGACCCGCACTCCGCCTATCTGGACAAGAAAGCCTATGCCGAATTGCGCGAAGGCTCGCAGGGCAAGTTCGTCGGCCTCGGCATCGAGATCGGCCAGAGCGAAGACGGTTACATCAAGATCGTCGCCCCGATCGAAGACTCGCCGGCGTGGCGCGCCGGCATCAAGCCGGGCGACCTGATCAGCCGTCTCGACAACACCCCGCTCAAGGGCTTGTCGATGGACGACTCGATCAAGAAAATGCGTGGCGAGCCGAACAGCAAAGTCATGCTGACCGTGCTGCGCAAGGGCGAAGCCGAACCGCTGACCTTCAACATCACGCGCGAAGAGATCCACCAGAAAAGCGTCAAGGGCAAGCTGGTCGAGCCGGGCTATGCATGGCTGCGCATCTCGCAATTCCAGGAGCCGACCGTCGATGACATGGCCGCCAAGATTGCCGAACTGTACAAACAGGATCCCAACCTCAAGGGCCTGATCCTCGACCTGCGCAACGACCCGGGCGGCGTGCTGCAGGGCGCGATCGGCGTGGCGGCGGCGTTCCTGCCGAAGGACTCGCCGATCGTCTCGACCAACGGCCAGCTGCCGGACCAGAAACAGATCTTCTACGGCCGTCCCGAATACTACGAACTGCGCAACGAAAGCGACGCGCTGGCCAAGCTGCCGGCCGCCGTCAAGAAGGTGCCGATGGTAGTGCTGGTCAACACCGGCTCCGCCTCGGCCTCGGAAATCGTCGCCGGCGCGCTGCAGGACTACAAGCGCGCCGACATCATCGGTTCGCAGACCTTCGGCAAGGGCTCGGTGCAGACCATCCGCCAGCTGACGGCCGACACCGCGGTGAAACTGACCACGGCGCGCTACTACACGCCGAACGGCCGCTCGATCCAGGCCAAGGGCATCACGCCCGACGTGGCGGTGGACGAATACGCCGACGGCGACGGCCTGAACGCCCTGCGCACGCGCGAAGCCGACCTGGACAAGCACCTTAGCAACGACCGCGAAGCCGAAGGCCAGAAGACCAAGCGCGACGAAATGGAAGAACAGCTGCGCGCCATCGCGCTGGAGAAAAAGCGCAAGCCGCTGGACTACGGCAGCGACGACGACTTCCAGCTGCACCAGGCGCTGAACCACCTGAAGGGCCTGCCGGTACAGCTGGCCAAACAAAGCACCACCGTGGTCACCACCGAAACCGGCCTGAAGAAATAAACTCCGGGGTCAGGTCTTCCATTGCGTCACGGGCCCTACCGTAGCAATTGCTACGGTAGGGCCCGTGACGCAATGGAAGACCTGACCCCGATTTATTAGAGGCAATCCCCCGTTTTTATTGTGTAGAATTTGGTTCATGATGGCGTATGCCATTGCCAAATTTGAAAGTTTGAAACCATGAAAAAAGCCGTCATCAGCGGTACTGGCCTCTACACCCCGGCGCAATCGATTACCAACGAGGAGCTGGTGGCTTGTTTCAATACCTATGTCGAACAGTTCAACGCCGAGCACGCCGCCGCCATCGCCGCCGGCACGGTCACGGCGCTGGAGCCGTCCAGCGTGGCCTTCATCGAGAAGGCGTCCGGCATCAAGGCGCGCTATGTGATGGAGAAGGCCGGCATCCTCGATCCGCAACGCATGGTGTCGCATATCGCCGAGCGCGGCGACGATGACCTGTCGCTGCAGGCCGAAATCTGCGTGGCCGCCGCCCAGCAGGCCATGGACCGCGCCGGCAAGTCGGCTGCCGATATCGATATGGTGCTGGTGGCCTGCTCGAATATGCAGCGCGCCTACCCGGCCATGGCGGTCGAGGTGCAGGAAGCGCTCGGCATCGACGGTTATGGCTTTGACATGAACGTGGCCTGTTCGTCGGCCACCTTCGGCATCCAGCAGGCAGTGGCGGCGATCCAGAGCGGCCAGGCACGCGCGGTGCTGGTGCTGAATCCTGAAATCACCTCGGGCCATCTGAACTGGCGCGACCGCGACAGCCATTTCATCTTCGGCGATGCCTGCACCGCCATCATTGTCGAAGATGCGGAGACGGCCAGGGGCGCCCACCGTTGGGAAATCCTCGACAGCAAACTGAAGACCAGCTTCTCCAACAATATCCGCAACAACTTCGGTTTCCTCAACCGCTTCGACGAACAGGGCGTCGGCCAGGCCGACAAGCTGTTCCGCCAGCAAGGCCGCAAGGTGTTCAAGGATGTGTGCCCGATGGCGGCCGAGATGATCAAGGACACCATTGCCCATGCCGGCCTGGAGGTGCCGCAGGTCAGCCGCTACTGGCTGCACCAGGCCAACCTGAACATGAATCAGCTGATCAGCCGCATGGTGCTGGGCCGCGACGCCGAACCGCGGGAAGCGCCGGTGATCCTGGACGAATACGCCAACACCTCGTCGGCCGGTTCGATCATCGCCTTCCACAAGCATTCGGACGACATGGCGCCGGGCCAGCTGGGCGTGATCTGCTCCTTCGGCGCCGGCTATTCGATCGGCTGCGTGGTGGTCAAGCGTCTTTAAAGCGGGAAGTGTTGCGCAAGCTCTGACTCGACGGCCGCCTGCGCGGCCGTTATCGCTTCCGGCCCCGCCGCCATCAGTTGCAGCGAGAAGAAGTGCAGGTCTTTCAGGCCGATGGTGGCCAGGATGGCGCGCAGGTACGGTTCCAGAAAGTCCGGCTGGCGCGCGCGCTCGCCGGTGCGCACGCCGCCCGAGCTGACGGCGATGTACACCGGCCGGTCGGCCAGCGTGCCGACCTTGCCCTGTGGGGTGGGATTGAAGGTGACGCCGATGCGCACCACGTGGTCGATCCACGCCTTGAGCACCGACGGCACGGTGAAGTTGTGCATCGGCGTGGCGATCACCACCGCCTCGGCCGCCTTCAGCTCGTCGATCAGCAGATCGGACCAGGCCAGCGACGACAGGCCTTGCGCGTGCGCGCTGCCGCCTTCCGTGCGGCCAAGGGCGTTGGCATACAGGCTGTCCACGTGCGGCAGCGGCTCGGCCCACAGGTCGCGCGACATCAGGCGCGCCTGCGGATGCCGCTGGCGCAGCCGCGCCACGATCTGCTGCGACAGACGATAGCTGGACGACTCGGCGCCGCGCGCACTGGCGCTCAGGTGCAGGATGCTGTTCATGCCGCCACCTCCAGCGCCTTACCGAAACGGACCGAGGTCATGACCAGCCCTTCGCGGAAGTAGAAACGCTGCGCCTGGCTGTTGGTCAGGGCGGTGTCCAGCACCAGCCGCACGCACTGCGCGTCGCGGGCGTAATGGGTCAGGCGGTCCAGCAGGCGCGCGCCCCAGCGGCGGCTGCGGTGGCTTTCGGCGGACACCAGATCATCGACGTACAAAAAGCGGCCGTACACGGTGTTTTCCTGATAGCGATAGCCGGCCAGCGCCACCACCTGCCCGTCCTCCCACACCGCCAGGATGTGGTACTGCTGCTCCTGCTGGCGCAAGACCTGCGCCACGAATGCGTCCTCCGACTGCAGGTGGGGACGCAGTTCCTTCATCACCGGATAGCAGGCGCGCAGGTCCTGTTCCGTTTCTACGATGCGTAATTGGGTGTTCATGGCTGCTCCTTTCAGAATAGGGCCATGTTAATCCGCTGATGGCATAATCCCCAGAGCCATGAAACGACATCTGGAGTAGACCATGAATGCCCGCGCAGACTTCCTGCAGCTGGACAGCAGCGCCGCCGAACCACTATACCGCCAAATCTACACCCGCTTTCGCGGCGCCATCGCCGACGGTCTGCTGCAGCCGGGCGACCGCATCCCGGCGGCGCGCGCGCTGGCGCTGGAACTGGGCCTGGCGCGCGGCACGGTGGAAGCCGCCTACGCGCTGCTGACGGCGGAAGGCTATGTCGAGGCGCGCGGCCAGGCCGGCAC
>NZ_SPVG01000137.1 GCF_004614165.1 Duganella callida
GCGCACGGCCGGCGTCTTCGCTGCGGCGCGGGCGGCGCTCGCCGCGCTCGTCGGCGAACTGGCCCGGCACGAAGCCCTGCGGCTCGCCGCGCCTGATGGTCTGCTTGATCAGTTTTTCGATGTCGGCCAGCAGGCGCTCGTCCTTGTCGGAGTAGATCGAGATGGCGTCGCCCGAGGCGCCGGCGCGGCCGGTGCGGCCGATGCGGTGCACATAGTCTTCGGCATTGTACGGCAGGTCGTAGTTGATCACGCACGGCAGGTCGGAGATGTCGAGGCCGCGCGCGGCGACGTCGGTCGCCACCAGGATGTCGATCTCGTTTTTCTTGAACGCGTCCAGCGCGGCCATGCGTTCCTGCTGGGTCTTGTCGCCGTGGATGGCCACCGCCTTCATGCCTTCGCGCTCGAGTTCGCGCGCCAGGCGCGAGGCGCCGATCTTGGTGTTGGAGAAGATGATCACCTGCTTCAGCTCGCGCTGGCGCAGCAGGTGCGCGGTCAGCGCGTGCTTCTGGTTTTCCGCCACCTTGTAGACCACCTGGGTCACCTTGTCGGCGGTCTGGTTGCTGCGCGCCACCTCGATGCTGACCGGGTTGTTGAGGAAGGTGTTGGCCAGCTTCTTGATCTCGGGCGAGAAGGTGGCCGAGAACATCAGGTTCTGGCGCGTCTTCGGCAGCAGGTTGATGATGCGCTGCAGGTCCGGCAGGAAGCCCATGTCCAGCATGCGGTCGGCCTCGTCCATGACCAGCATCTGCACCTGGCTCAGCGAGATGTTCTTTTGTTCGATGTGGTCGAGCAGCCGGCCCGGGGTGGCGATGACGATTTCCACGCCGGCCTTCAGGGCCACGGTCTGCGGCTTCATGTCCATGCCGCCGAACACCACGGTCGAACGCACCGGCGTGTGCCTGGCGTAGGCCTTGACGTTCTCGGCCACCTGCACCGCCAGTTCGCGCGTCGGCGCCAGGATCAGCGCGCGCACCGGGTGGCGCGCCGGCGAGGTGCTGGTGTTGGCGTGCGCCAGCAGCATCTGGATGATGGGCAGCGAGAAGCTGGCGGTCTTGCCGGTGCCGGTCTGCGCCGCGCCCATGACGTCGCGGCCCTGCAGCAGGATCGGAATGGCCTGGGCCTGGATCGGGGTCGGATGCACGTAGCCCTGCTCGTCCAAGGCGCGCTGGATGTCGGGCGACAGGCCAAAATCGGCAAAACGGACCTGGACTGGCGCGGCGGCGATGTCGGTCGCGGCTTGCTCGGGGACGGAAGAGGTAGTGATCTCGGTATCGGACATAATGTGAACGGAAGGTGAAGCGCCGTAAACTATACCCTAATTTCTGGCAACTGCGCGAAAAAACGGCACTTTTATGCTGAAACCATTGCATCAAAGACATATATAATAGTCAATCTGATCAGAAACCAGTTGAATTCCGGCCTCCATGCATGTCCTTGTCCCGGCGCTGCGCCGTTTGTTGTTGCTGTTGACGCTGTTGGCCGTGATGGCAGCCGGCGCCGCGCCCGCGCCCTCGCTGCGCTTCAAGAAACTCGGTCCGCTGGGCGGCGACGAGCCCTCGATGCTGTCGCTGATGCAGGACCGCAAGGGCTATGTCTGGGTCGGCACCCACACCAACGGCCTGTACCGCTACAACGGTTACCAGTCGGTCAAGTACACCAACAATCCCGGCGATCCGGCCAGCCTGCCGCACGACCGCGTCTCGGCCATCCACGAGGACCAGCAGGGCCGCATCTGGGCCGCCACCCAGAACGGCCTGGCGCGCTTCAACCCGGACACCAACAACTTCACCACCTTCAGCACCGACAAGGCGCCCAAGAACCACCGCATCGTCAAGAACATCATTGCCGACGGCAAGGATGGGCTGTGGATAGGCACCTGGGGCGGCTTGCAGCATTTCGATCCGAACAGCGGCAAATTCACCGCGATCTACGCCCATGACGACGCCAACCCCGACAGTCTGGCGGCCAACGACCTGAACGCGCTGGCGCTGGACGGCCAGGGCGGGCTGTGGATCGCCACCTGGCCCGGCGGGCTCGACTATCTGGCGCCCGGCGCCAGCACCTTCCGCCACCACCAGGTCGACCCGGCCGCCAGGCCCGATGCGCGCGCCAACATCGTGCGCGCGCTGCAGTTCGACCGCAACGGCGCGCTGTGGATCGGCACCGAAAACGGCATCATCCGCTGGGACGGCAAGGGCGACTGGGACACGCGCAAGGCGATCGCGGCGCCGCAGAGCCGCGTTACCAACTTCGGCCTCGACAACAAGGGCGTGCTGTGGGCCACCACCTTGTCGGCCGGCCTGCTGCGCTGGAACGAGACCAACGGCGAGTTCGACCAGTTCGTGCACGCGGCCGACGATCCGTACAGCCTGCCCGGCGACAACCTGCGCGCGGTGATGCAGGACCGCGGCGGCATGCTGTGGATCGCCTCCTTCACCGACGGCATCGCCATGGCCAACCTGAGCAGCGAAGGCTTCGTGCGCCACGTGCCGTTCCGCATCGACAGCCGCGAGGCGCCGGCCAGCAATGCGCTGCTGAGCCTGGCCCGCGCGCCTAACGGCCGCGTCTGGCTGGGCGGCAATGTCGGCATGAGCCTGTACGATCCGGCCACCAGCACGGTGATCCGCAGCTATCACGCGGACGACAAGACGCCCGGCAAACTGTCGCATGCCATCGTCTACAGCATGTACCAGGACGACGACGGCAAGGGGCCGCTGTGGCTGGGCACGTCGAACGGCCTGAACCGGCTGGACACGCCGGACAGCCCGTTCCAGGCCATCCACTTCGGCAACACCGCCAGTGACTACATCAACGCCATCGCGCCCGGCGCCGGCGGCGTGCTGTGGCTGGCCACCGGCAACAGCCTGATACGCTACGAGATCAAGACCGACGCGCGCAAGATTTACTACAACGATCCGCAGGACCCGAGCACGCGCAGCGTGAACGGCACCTCGGCCGTGCTGGAAGACCGCCAGGGCCGCGTCTGGGCCGGCTCGGAGTGGAATGGCGGCGGCCTCGACCTGCTCGATCCGGCCAGCGGCAAGTTCCGCCACTTCCGCCACGCGGCCCGCGACACCGGCAGCCTCAGCGACGACAACATCGCCAGCCTGCACGAGGATGCGCAGGGCCGCGTCTGGATCGGCACCAGCAAAGGGCTGAACCTGGTGCAGTTCCAGGCCGACGGCGCGGTGCGCTTCAAATCGTACGCGGCGGCCATGCGCGCGCCCAAGATCCTGGCGATCCAGCACGACAACGACGGCAAGATCTGGTGCAGCACCATTGCCGGCCTGTACCGGCTCGATCCCGACAGCGGCAAGGTGACCCACTTCACCGCGTCGGACGGCCTGACCGAAGGCTTCACCGTCAACTCGGTGGCGTTCGCGGCCGACGGCACGCTGTTCTTCGGCGGCGTGCACGGCATGACGGCGGTGAATCCGGCCAAGGTGAAAACCAGCTCGGTGCCGCCGCAGGTGGCGATCACCGACATCACCGTGTTCAACCAGTCGCTGCAGAACAACAGCCAGGCCGCGGCCGACGCCAAGACCGAGGGGCCGGTGACGGCGCCGACCGCGCTGACGCTGTCCTCGCAGGCCTCGGTGTTCGCGCTGGAATTCGCCGCCCTGCACTATACCGAGCCGTCGGAAAACCGCTATGCCTACCAGCTGCAGGGCTTCGACCGCGACTGGGTCAGCACCGACGCCAGCCACCGCACCGCCAGCTACACCAACCTGAATCCGGGCCAGTACGTATTCCGCGTCAAGGCCGCCAACCACCTGGGCGTGTGGAACGAGGAGCCGGCCACGCTGCACATCACCATCACGCCGCCGTTCTGGCAGCAATGGTGGTTCCGTTCCGGCCTGGCGGCGCTGATCGTCGGTTCGCTGGCGCTGGCCTACAAGACCCGCATCAACCGCCTGACCCGCCACCAGACCGAGCTGGAGCAGACCGTCGCCGCGCGCACCGCCGAGCTGGAGGAATCGAACCGCAAGCTGGCGGCGCTGAGCACCACCGACGGCCTGACCGGCGTCAGCAACCGGCGCGGCTTCGACCTGGCGCTGGAAGCCGAATGGCGGCGCGCGGCGCGCACCGGCCAGACGCTGGCGCTGCTGATGCTGGACGTCGACTACTTCAAGAAATACAACGACCACTACGGCCACCTGGCCGGCGACGCCGTGCTGCGCAGCGTGGCCGAGCTGATCACCACCCATGGCCGCCGCACCAGCGACCTGGTGGCGCGCTACGGCGGCGAGGAATTCGCGTTGCTGGCGGCCGCCACCGACGCCGCCGACGCCTTCCGCGTGGCCGAAGAAATCTGCGCCGAGCTGGCGCGGCGGCGCTTGCCGCACGCCGAGTCGCCATTTGGTATCATGACCATCAGCATCGGCGTGGCGGTGACCACGCCGACCGAAGACCAATCGCCGCAGGGGCTGGTGCAGCTGGCCGACCGCGCGCTGTACCGCGCCAAGGAAAAAGGCCGCAACCAGGCCCTGCTGGCCGTAGCACCGATATGAGCAGATGACTGACCAGAACGACGACGATCCGCAACCCCAGCCGCCAACGCCGCCGGCACCGGGCGACTGCTGCCACAGCGGCTGCACCTACTGCGTGGAAGACCTCTACCAGGAAGCGCTGGACCAATACCGCGAAGCATTACAGGCCTGGCGCCAGCGTCACCCCTAATCCGGGGTCAGTTCTGCCAATCGCACACGGGCTCTACTGTAGGCGACGCCTACAGTAGAGCCCGTGTGCGATTGGCAGAACTGACCCCGGAGTTTAGAAGGCTTCCCACTCGTCGCCGCCGACCATTTCCTTGACCGGCTTTTTCGGCGCCGGTCTGGCGATGGCCGGGGCTTTGACGCTGGCCACGACCTGCTTCGGCACCGCCGGCGGCGCGCGCCGCGCCGGGCGGGGCGGCGGCG
>NZ_SPVG01000141.1 GCF_004614165.1 Duganella callida
TAGCGCATGCGCTACGGTAGAGCCCGTGTGCGATTGGCAGAACTGACCCCGGATTACACTTCGTCCTGCTCGTCTTCTTCCGGCAGCTGGATCACGCCGGTGTTGAAGTTGTATTCGAACAGGTCGCCGTAGCGGCCCCATTCGATCGCCACCCGCAGCGCGCGTTCGGCTTCTTCTTCGCTCAGGGTGAAGCGCAGCAGTTTCAGGAACAGGTCTTCCGGCAGGTCGCCCGATTTGTCCTGCTGCAGGCCGTGGCAGATGTAGGCGATCAGCGGCACATGTTCCAGCAGCTGTTTGCCGAACATTTCCTGGCGCTCGGTGTTGCCGGCCTTGACGTAACGCCCGCCCAGCTCGGTCAGCAGGATGTCGCCGTTGGTCAGGTAGGCGAAGCCGAGCAGGATCAGCGCGTTCAGCACTTCCAGCAGTTCGGCGTCGGTCAGTTCGGTTTCTTCGGCCAACTTGGGCAGGTCGGCGCGGCCGTGGAACGGTTCCGCCACCAGCAGCTGCAAGATGCCTTCCATGTGCGCGATATCGGCCTGCGGCAGACGGTCGCCCAGCGCCAGTTTGACTTCCTTTTCGCTGATCAGGCCACCGCGCTTGCCGGCGCTGGCGGTCATCAGCTCGTAGACCTTGTCGATCAGCTGGCGCACTTCGGCGCTTTCGGCCTTGCGCGGCTGCGGCAGCGAGATCGGCAGTTCGGCGCGCACCCGCCCCGGGTCGCTGGCGAAGATCAGCACGCGGTCGGCCATCATCACCGCTTCCTCGATGTTGTGCGAGACCACCAGGATGGCCTTGGTCGGGATCTGCCCCGATTGCCACAGGTCCAGGATTTCTTCGCGCAGGCGCTCGCCGGTCAGCACGTCCAGCGCCGAGAACGCTTCGTCCATCAGCAACACTTCCGGTTCCATCACCAGCGCGCGGGCGATGCCGACGCGCTGCCGCATGCCGCCCGACAGTTCGCGCGGCAGCGCGCCCTCGAAGCCGGACAGGCCGATCAGGTCGATCACCTTTTCCGCCCGGCGCGCGCGCTCTTCCGGCGCCATGCCCTGGGCTTCCAGGCCCAGTTCGACGTTCTTTTGCACCGTCAGCCACGGGAACAGCGCAAACGACTGGAACACCATGCGGATGCCGCGCGCGGTGCCGTACAGCGGCATGCCCCGATACAGCACCTGGCCGGCGTCGGCCTGGATCAGCCCGGCCATGATGCGCAGCATGGTCGATTTGCCGGAACCGGACTGGCCCAGCAGGGCGACGATTTCGCCTTCGCGCAGGGTGAAGTCGACGCCTTCCAGCACCGAGCGCGCGGAACCGTCGGCGGCGCGGAAGTGCTTGCCGACGGCTTTCAGTTCAACGATAGGAGTGCTCATGTTTCTGTTCCTAGAAATGCAGCCGGCTTTCGGCCATGGTGTACAAACGGCGCCAGACGAAGTGGTTGAAGCCCATCACGAAGATGCACATCACGCCGATGCCCAGCGCGATGCGCGGGAAGTCGCCGCTGGCGGTCATTTCGGCGATGTAGCTGCCGATGCCGTGCGCCTTCAGCGTGGTCGGCCCCCAGCTGACGAATTCGGCCACGATGGCCGCGTTCCACGAGCCGCCCGAGGCGGTGATCGCGCCCGTCACGAAGCTGGGGAAGATGGCCGGCAGCAAATAGCGCCGCCATTTCAGCCAGCCGCTCAGGCCGAAGTTCTTGGCCGCGTGGCGCAGCTCGGTCGGGATGGTGGTGGCGCCGGCGATCACGTTGAACAGCAGATACCACTGTGTGCCCAAAATCATCAGCGGCGACAGCCAGATGTCCGGATTCAGGTGATAGCGCACGATGATGATCACCGCCACCGGGAACACCAGGTTGGCCGGAAACGCCGCCAGGAACTGCGCCACCGCCTGGGTGCGCGAGGCCCAGCGCGGATTCAGGCCGATCCAGATGCCGACCGGCACCCAGATCAGCGCGGCCACCGCCAGCAGCAGCACCACGCGCACCATGGTGTACACCGCCAGCAGCAGCACGTGGCCGACTTCGCTCCAGCCGACCTCGGTGCGGATGAAGTGCACCAGGCTCCACAGCGCATAAAACACCACGGCGGCGATCACCGCGTCCCAGATGCGCTGCGGCACCAGCGACGGCTGGTCGCGGCGCGCGCGGATCGAGGTGCCGTCATGCGACAGCCGGAACACGGCGATCGAGCGCGACAGCTGGTTGCCGAACCATTCCACCAACTGCTGGGTGCGCTCGGTGCGACGCAGCCAGGTCAGCAGCCAGGACGATTGCGCGGTGTCGCTGCCGGTTTCCTCGAAGCGAAACTTGTCGGCCCAGGCCAGCAGCGGGCGGAAGAACAGCTGGTCGTAAGCCAGCACCGCGATCAGCATGGCGAAAATGGCCCAGCCGATGGCGCCCAGGTCGCTCTGCTCGATGGCCAGCGCGATGTACGAACCCATGCCGGGCAGCTTGATGTTCTGGTTCGACACCGAGATCGCCTCCGACGCCACCACGAAGAACCAGCCGCCGGACATCGACATCATCATGTTCCACAGCAGGCCGGGCATGGCGAACGGCAGTTCCAGGCGCCAGAAACGCTGCCAGCCGGACAGCTGGAACACCCGCGCCGCCTCCGACAATTCGGCCGGCACGGAGCGGAAGCCCTGGTAGGCGGAAAACGCCATGTTCCAGGCCTGCGAGGTGAAGATGGCGAAGATGGCCGCGCACTCCACGCCCAGCAGGTTACCGGGGAACAGCGCGATGAACGCCGTCACCGTGATCGACAAAAAACCCAGGATAGGAATCGACTGCAGGATATCGAGCAGCGGCACCAGCACTTTTTCGGCGAGCCGGTACTTGGTGGTCAGCGCCGCGAACACACAGCTGAACACCATCGACGCGCCCAGGGCGATGAACATGCGCAGCGTGGTGCGCAACAGGTAATACGGCAGATTCAGCGGATCGAGCGACAACGGCAGCGGCTGGCCCAGTTCGTACGGACGCGCCATCTGCTGGCTGCCATACGCCATCAGCACGAAGAGTGCGAGCACGATGGGCAGCAAGGCCCAGTCCCAGCGGTTACCGCCGGCTTCCACCACCTGGCGGGGGAAAAATTGCCGTTTCTTGTTCATTGCGTATTACTTTCTCAAAGCGACAGGAGGTATCGCGTGGAGATGGGGGGAGGGAGCGTGATGCTGGCCGCCATTCTAATGGATTAATAAGTCAAATATATTACAGTCGTGAAAGTTATTTAATCTATAATTGTCGGGCTATGAGACTGATCGCGGAAAAACGGTCGAAGACCGACAAATATGATGTGTTGCGTTTCGTGCGCAACAACGGCACGGTGACCGAGGCGCTGATGCCGCGCCAGGGCATCCTGCCGCACGACCTGGTGCACTATGTGGTGGAATCGGCCTTGCCCTTGCGCCATGGATTCCTCAGCTTGCTGGCGCGCGGCGCCGATGCGCAGTTCGTGATGGAAAAGGTGCACGACCAAGCCAACCCGCATGTCGAGACCGAGGCGGTGCAGGCCGAAGCCATCGTCGAGGGCCTGCAGGCGCAACTGTGGTCGGGCGCCTTCGACGAGGAAGCTTTTTTAGAAGGCGCGGCGGCGGCCTGCTCCACCCGCAACAAGCCGCCGTTCGACTTCAGCCAGCTGGCACTGAACCTGCAGGAAGCGCTGTACGAGCGCGCCGTCGCACTGAACCAGCAATGGAGCGCCGCGCCCTACTACAGCACCCTGTCGCTGGAATTCAACCCGCAGCCGGTGTGATTATCGGTGTGATTATTTGAGCCAGCCGCGGTGGCGGAAGTAGAGGAAGGGGGCGATGGCGCTGGCCAGCATCATCACCAGCGCCAGCGGGTAGCCGAGGTCCCACTCCAGCTCCGGCAGCCACTTGAAGTTCATGCCGTAGATCGACGCGATCAGGGTCGGCGGCAGGAAGGCCACGCTGGCCACCGAGAAGATCTTGATGATCTTGTTCTGGTTGATGTTGATGAAGCCGACGGTGGCGTCCATCAGGAAGTTGATCTTGTCGAACAGGAAGGAAGTGTGGCCATCCAGCGACTCGATGTCGCGCAGGATCTGGCGCGCTTCCTCGAACTGTTCCGAATTCAGCAAGCGGCCGCGCATCAGGAAACTGACCGCGCGGCGGGTATCCATCATGTTGCGGCGGATACGGCCGTTCAAGTCTTCCTCGTGGGCGATGGCGTTCAGCGCGGCGGCCGCGTCCTGGTCGGTGAATTCTTTCTGCAGCACGCGGCCGCTGACCTCTTCCAGGTTCTGATAGATGCCTTCCAGCGCGTCCGCCGAGTATTCGGCGTCGGTGGCGTACAGGTCCAGCAGCACGTCCATGTAATCGGCGATCGAACCCGGACGCGAGCGCGCACGCATGCGCACCAGGCGGAACACCGGCAGATCGTCGGTGTGCACCGAGAACAGCATCTTGCGCGCCAGGATGAACGCCACCGTCACGATGCGCGACGGGCCGTCTTCTTCTTCCAGCAGGAAGTCGGTGCGCAGATGCAGGTCGCCGTTTTCCGCCTCGTAGTAACGGGCCGAGGCCTCGATGTCCTTGACCTCGTCCTCGCCGGGCAGGGTGACGCCGTAAATCGCCTTCACCCAGCTGCGTTCGTCGTCCGTCGGGTCGGTCAGATCGACCCAGACCGGCTCCACCTGTTCCAGGTCCGCGCGCGTGTCGATCGGTACCTGGTTGAGCCGGCCATTCTGGAGAACGAAAACATTGATCATAGAAAAAAGCGCCTTTGTAAACAGCGCAAGTGTACCCGCAAAGCCCCCGGCGAATCCAGCCAAATTCGGGGTCAGAGCCGACAATAAGACAATTTGTAAAACAAAATTGCCCAAGTAGGCGCATACCCCCCCAGCCAAAGCCAGTACGCCGCCCCCCAGCCCCGCCACAAAACCCGA
>NZ_SPVG01000127.1 GCF_004614165.1 Duganella callida
GCCGCCGGCCGTGCGCGCGCGGCGCCGGCCAGCGACAGCAGCGAACGCGCGGCGGCGCCGAGCTTGAACTGGCCGCGTAGCACCTTGCGCCACAGCTCGGGCTGCAGCAGGCGGTCGCGGTAGTAATGTTTGAGGGTGGCGCGCGCCAGGCCCTCGGTGGTGCGCACCCACGGATTGAGCAGCACCAGGCCGCGCACGCGCTCATCGCCGGCCGCGTAACACAGCGCGGCCGAGGCGGCGTCGCACAAGCCCCACAGCACGATCTCGTGCAGCCCCGGCACGGCGGCCTGGAACGCGTCGAGCGCGGCGCGCAGGTCGTCCTCGACATTGCTGAAATCGCGCTGTTCGCCCTCGCTGTCGCCCATGCCGCGGTAATCGAAGCGCAGCGCCGGTATGCCGTGCGCGGCCAGGCTGCGCGCCAGCAGGGTGAACTGGCGGTGGCTGCCGGCGCGGTACTGTGGCCCGCCGACAACGATCAGCACGCCACGGCTGGCCGGCTGCGCCGGCAGGCTGAGGATGCCGTACAGCGCATCGTCGCCACAGCGGAAGCCGAGCGCCTGTTCGGAGGCATTCATGGCGCGGCCCCCGTGAACAGCGCACTGGTGGCGGCCAGCAACGCCGGGCTGACGCTGATTTCCTGCGTGGCCCAGAACGACGGCCCCACGATAGCCTGCTGCGTCAATGGACAGCCTTGTTCGCGCCACGCGGCGGCCAGGCGGGTGGCCGGTATGGGCAGGGGACGATCGGCGGCCGCCACCAGCTCGAACCAGTCGACCGGGCAGGCCGGCGCTGGCAGCCGGATGGCGTCGAGACCATCCAGGCTGGCGGCCAGCGCCGGCGCCAGCGTGTAGCCGGCCACTTCCAGCGGCGCGCCGCCTTGCAGCGTGGCGCGCAGGGTTTGGGTGTCTTCGGCGGCGCCTTGCCGGCCTTCCGCCAGCAGCGCGTTGGCCATGCGCAGGCGCAGGAACTGGGTCAGAAAGGTGGCGCCGTTCAGCACCGGCTGCCACAGCAGCAGACGCCGCGGCGCACGGGCGGCGGTCCGCGCGTAATCGAGGGCCAGCAGGGCGCCTGTGCGCAGTCCCCACAGCGTCACCGGCTGATCGTATTGCTGCTCCAGCCACTGCCGTCCGGCCGCCACGTCGGCCAGCCAGCCGTCCCAGCTGGCGTCGGCGAAATCGCCGCTGCTGTCGCCACAGCCTGCCAGGTCCAGTTGCAGCACCGCATAGCCTGCCTCGGCCAGCGCGCGCGCCTGCAGCGCCGCCATGCGCCGGGTTTTGTTCATCTCTTCGGCGAACGGGTGCAGATACAGCAGCGCGCCGCGGCAGCGGCCGGCGGGGGCATGCGCCAGGCAAAAGCGCTGTCCCTGTTCGCGCGCAAGAAAGAACGGCGTGGCAGCCATTAGCATTAACCCAGTTTGTTGCTCACGAAAGCGTCCAGGCTGCCGAGCGTGGCGAAAGTGGCGGCGCTGATGTCGTCGTCGTCGATGCTGAAGCCGAAGCGTTCCTCCATGGCGGTGATCAGGCTGACCACGGCCATCGAGTCCAGCTCCGGAATGCTGCCCAGCAGTGCTGAATCTGGGGTCAGGGCGTTGCCGACCTCGGGCGACAAGCTCAGCACATCGATCAGCAGCTCTTTGACTTGTTGCAGGTACATACGCAGCTCCATGCATGTTTCAATTTAGGCATGTCGTGAGTATAACCTGTGTTTTAAGTTGCAACATGACTTGATGTGAAGATACTAACGTAAAATATTTTTTTGATATCCCAGGTAATAAAATGCTAATATCTCTGCAACGGTTTTCGTTTCGTTAAGAACTGTTTTCTCAGAGGTATTTTTCCCCGCCAACCGCTGTACAGGACTGGTTGTGATGAGTGAGTTGATACACGATTTTGTGGCGCTGTCGGCGCAGCGCAACGGCGACGCCGAGGCGCTGGTGTATGGCGAGCAGCGTCTCGATTACGCAACATTGGCGGCCCTGATACAACGCACCGCCGGCGGGCTGCTGGCGCTGGCCGTGCAGCGCGGCGAACGGGTCGCGGTTTATCTGGAAAAAAACGTCGAGAATGTGGCGGCGATGTTCGGCGCGGCCGCCGCCGGCGCGGTGTTCGTGCCGGTCAATCCGCTGCTCAAACCCGAGCAGGTGCTGCACATCCTGCGCGATTGCAATGTGCGGGTGCTGGTGACCTCGGTCGACCGCCTGAAGTTGCTGGCGCCGGTGCTGGGCGAGTGTCCCGATCTGCGCCACGTGGTGGTGACCGGTGATGTGGCGTCGGCGCCGCAGCTGGCAGGGCAGCGCCTGCTGGCCTGGGCGGCGTTGCAGGCCGAGGGCGGAGGCGGCACCGCGGCCGCGCACCGCGTGATCGATACCGACATGGCCGCCATCCTGTACACCTCCGGCAGCACGGGCAAGCCCAAGGGTGTGGTGCTGTCGCACCGGAATATGGTGGCCGGCGCGCGCAGCGTCGCCAGCTATCTCGGCAACACGCCCGACGATCGCATCCTGGCGGTGCTGCCGCTCAGCTTCGATTACGGCCTCAGCCAGTTGACCACGGCGTTCCACAGCGGCGCGACGGCGGTACTGATCAATCACCTGCTGGCGCGCGACGTGCTGCTGGCGGTGCAGAAGGAAGGCATCACCGGCCTGGCCGCCGTACCGCCGTTGTGGATACAGCTGGCGCAGCTGAACTGGCCGGCCGACTGCACCCTGCGTTACCTGACCAATTCCGGCGGCGCCATGCAGCGGCCGACGCTGGCGGCGCTGCGCCAGGCGCTGCCCAAGGCGCGGCCGTTCCTGATGTACGGCCTGACCGAAGCGTTCCGCTCCACCTTCCTGCCGCCCGAGGAGCTGGAGCGGCGCCCCGATTCCATGGGCAAGGCGATTCCCAACGCCGAGGTGCTGGTGCTGCGGCCGGACGGCAGCGAATGCGCGCCGGGCGAGCCGGGCGAGCTGGTGCATCGAGGCGCGCTGGTGTCGCTGGGCTACTGGAACGACGCGGCCAAGACCGCCGAGCGCTTCAAGCCATTCCGCTCGCCGCAGTCCGGCTTGATGCTGACCGAGATGGCGGTGTGGTCGGGCGACACCGTGCGCCGCGACGAGGACGGCTTCCTGTATTTCATCAGCCGCGACGACGAGATGATCAAGACTTCCGGCTACCGCGTCAGCCCGACCGAGGTGGAAGAGGTGGTCTATGCGCGCGAGCACGTGGCCGAGGCCGCCGCGCTGGGCGTCAGCCATCCGACCCTGGGCCAGGCGATCGTGGTGCTGGCCCTGGCGCGCGAGGGCAGCAGCCTGAGCGCAGCCGAGTTGCTGGCCGCGCTGAAACCGCATCTGCCGGCCTACATGCTGCCGCAGAAAATCATCATGGCCAGCGCAAGCCTGCCGCGCAACCCCAACGGCAAGATCGACCGCAAGCTGCTGAGCACGCAGCTGGCCGATGTCTTCAGCGAGAACGCCGCATGAATCCGTCCCGCCCCCAACACGCGCCGCTGAGCGGCTTCGCCATCGTCGACGACTGCCTGCAGGTCGGCGGCATGGCGCTGACCCGGCTGGCGGAGCGCGTCGGCCAGACGCCGTTCTACGCCTACGACCGTGCGCTGCTGAGCGCGCGCGTGGCATTGCTGCGGCGCTGTTTGCCGTCCGAGGTCCAGCTGCATTATGCGATGAAGGCCAATCCGATGCCGGCCGTGGTGCAGCATCTCGCCGGGCTGGTCGATGGAATCGATGTCGCTTCCGGCGGCGAGCTGCAGGTGGCGCTGGACACCGGCATGGCGCCGGCCCACATCAGCTTCGCCGGCCCCGGCAAGACCGATGGCGAGCTGCGGCGTGCGATCGCCGCCGGCGTGGTGCTGAACCTGGAATCGGCCGGCGAAATGGAACGCGCGGCCGTGATCGGCAATGCGCTGGGCATCGCGCCCAGGGTGGCGGTGCGCGTCAATCCCGATTTCGAACTGAAGTCGTCGGGCATGAAGATGGGCGGCGGCCCCAAGCAGTTTGGCGTCGATGCCGAACTGGTGCCGGCCATGCTGCGGCGCATGGCCGCGCTCGAACTGGATTTCCACGGCTTCCACATTTATTGCGGTTCGCAAAACCTGAAGGTGGAAGCGCTGCGGGAAGCCCACGAAAAAACCCTGGCGCTGGCGCTGCGGCTGGCCGAGGCGGCGCCGCGCGCGCCGCGCCTGCTGAATATCGGCGGCGGCTTTGGTATTCCGTATTTTCCCGGCGAGCAGCGGCTGGACCTGGAAAGCGTGGGCATCAATCTGGGGCAGTTGCTGCCGGCGCTACGCGCGCGGTTGCCGCAGGCGGCCATCGTCACCGAGCTTGGCCGTTATCTGGTCGGCGAGGCCGGCGTCTACGTGGCGCGGGTGATCGAGCGCAAGGTGTCGCGCGGCCAGGTGTTCCTGGTGACCGATGGCGGCCTGCATCATCATCTGGCCGCGTCCGGCAATTTCGGGCAAGTGATACGCAAGAATTATCCGGTCGCCATCGGCAACCGCATGCAGGGCGGCCCGCGCGAGACGGCCTCGGTGGTGGGGCCGCTGTGCACGCCGCTCGATTTGCTGGCGGACCAGATGGACCTGGCGCAGGCCGGGGCGGGCGACCTGGTGGTGGTGTTCCAGTCGGGCGCCTACGGGCTGAGCGCCAGTCCGGCGGCTTTCCTCGGCCATCCGGCGGCGCTGGAGGTGCTGGTATGAACAAGCTGAGGGCAACGGGGAGCGGATCATGAGCGGTTTGTGCGGCTGGATGGGCCACAGCGGCGGTGCGCCGGAGCACGACGCGCTGCTGCGGGCGATGGCGGCGCCGCTGTCGCGCTTCGACCAGGCGCCGCTGCAAGCGCTGACCGGCGCGCGCAG
>NZ_SPVG01000069.1 GCF_004614165.1 Duganella callida
CCGCCGGCGCCGCCTCGGGCGCGCCGGTGGTCTTGTTGAAGTATTCGATCTTGGCGCCGCTGCGCAGGCGCGCCATCTCGGCCGCGGCGGCGTCCTTGGCGCGCTGGTTGCTCAGGAACTGCTCGATCTGCGGCGCCGCCACCTGCTCGCTGACCGGCGCGTCCTTGACGTCGGCCACGGTCATGATCACGCTGCGCTCGCCCTCGCGGACGATGAATAGCTGGCCCTTGGGCATGGCCAGCACCTTGGCGCTCATCTCGGGCGGCAGGTCGGTGGTCGAACGCACCAGCTGGTTGCGCGCGTACTGCACCTTGTTGCTGTCCATCCAGGCCGCGACGTCCTCCAGCGACTTGTTGGCGTCCAGCACCGCCTTCAGTTCCGGCGTCAAATCCTTGCTGGCCACCAGCAGCTGGCGCAGTTCCAGCACCTTGCGCGCGGAGAAGAAGCCCGGGTGCTTGGCGTAGTAATCGGCCACCTCGGCCGGGGTCGGCTTGGCCTGCGGCGGCAGATGCTTTTGCAGATACGCCTGAGCCACGATCAGCGCCTTGGCACGTTCCACCGCCTGCAGCACCTTGGGATCGCGGTCGAGTTTTTCCTTGACCGCCTCGTTTTGCAGCAGTTGGCGGTCGATCAGGCTTTCCAGCAGCTGCTTGCCGGCGGCTTCCTGCTGGGCCGCCGGCACGTTGGCGCGCTGTAGCTCCTCGTTCAGCTGCAGCACCGTGATTTCCTCGCCGTTGACGCTGGCCAGCGACTGGCCCGCCTTGTGGGTCTTCTGACCGCAACCTGCCACCGCCAGCAGGACCAGCAGCATCCCGGCCATGGCGCGGGGCGCGTGCGCGCGGCTGGCAGTATGATTTGCACGCGTGAATTGTTTCAACATATCATCCTCAAATTAGCCTATGGGCCATGCTGCGCCGCACAGGAAAGCCAGTATGGCGGTTAGTATGGGGGGCGTTTCCCCGCTTGTCAATCTTGCAAACACCTTTGTCACCTTAACATCCACTTAAGGCCGGGCCCGGTGTCAATGGGCATTCTCGCGCTTCAGCACCACCTGCACCGTGCGCACGATAATCCAGATATCGAGCAACAGTGACCAGCGGCGCAGGTAGTCCAGATCGTAGTTGATGCGCGCCTCCATCTTGTCCAGGGTTTCGGTCTCGCCGCGCAGACCGTTGACCTGGGCCCAGCCGGTGATGCCGGGCTTGACCTTGTGACGCAACATATAACCCTTGATCAGCTTGCGGTATTGCTCGTTGTGCGCCACCGCATGCGGACGCGGCCCGACGATGCTCATGCGGCCCTGCAGCACGTTGATGAATTGCGGCAGCTCGTCGAGCGAAGTCTTGCGCAGGAACGCGCCGATGCGGGTCACGCGCTGATCGTTCTTGGTGGCCTGGCGCACCTGTTCGCCATCCTCGGCCACCGTCATCGAGCGGAACTTGTAGACGATGATTTCCTCGCCGTACAGGCCGTAGCGGCGCTGGCGGAAGATCACCGGCCCCGGCGAGGTGGCCATGATGGCCGCCGCGATCACCAGCATGATCGGCAGCAACAGGATCTGGATCACCAGCGCCAGCACGAAGTCGCTGGCGCGCTTGACCATGCTGTTGAAGCCGGTGAACGGCGATTCGCAGATGGCGATCACCGGCATGCCGTCCACCGTGTCGAAGCGCGCCTGCATCAGGTCGAACACATAGATGTCGGGCAGGAAGTAGACCGAGGCGGTGGTGTCCTGCAGCTCGTCGAGCAACTTGCGGATGCGCGGCTGGGCCGACAGCGGCTGGCTGATGACGATCATCTTGATGTTGTGGCTGCGTACATAGTCGGCCACGTCCGCCATCTTGCCCAGCATCGGCTGCTGCATGCCGGCCGGCCAGCGATCCTCGGTGCGGTCGTCGAAGTAGCCGACCACGCTCATGAACAGATTCGGGTTGGTGCTGACGGTGCGGGCGAACTTCAGGCCGACGTCGTTGGCGCCGATCACCACCACCGAGCGCACCTCCTTCGCGCGCTTGGCGCGACCCGGCACCGCCAGGTGGCTGGCCAGCAGCAGCACCGGCGTCAGCACGAACCAGCACAGCAGCACCTGCGGGTCGAACAGCTTGCTCAGGCCGCTGGCCGCGCCCAGCACCCACAGCAGCGCCACCGTCAGCCCCCAGCCGACCACGATGTCGCGCGCGTACGCCAGCATGCGGTTGCCGCGCCAGGCGCGGTAGGGGTCGACGTGGCTGTACACCGACGAGGAGATAAAGAAGGCCAGCACCATCAGCACCAGCGCGTGGCCGTTGAACGGCACGCCGACCAGCATCGACGACAGGTACAGCATGCCCATGATGATCATGGGGTCCACCACGCGCTGGTAAAACGAGATCAGGGGTACATCGTTGACAGTCATGCTGATCCCACGCCCTAGAATTGCAGATTGACATAAACCGACCCGCCGTTCGAGCGGTACGGCACGCCGAAGCGCCGGTCGATGCTGCGGGTGTCGCGGTTGAACGCGGCGCCGAGGCCGATATGGTCGCGGAACACATAGTTGACGCCCACCGAGCCGGTGCGCGAATTGTCGCCGAAGCCCGGATAGATCACGTTGCCGATGCGCGGCGTGTCGAAATCGCGGTGGATGGTCGACCACTGCGCATCCACGCTCAGGCGGTCCAGCACGGCCCAGGTGCCGCGCAGGCTGGCGCCGCGGTTCAGGCTGAACGAGGTCAGCGAACCCTCGTACGGGGTAAACTCGCGCCAGGCGGAACCGACGAATTTCAGCGCGGCGCGCGGCGACCAGGTCGCCGTCAGCCGGCCGTTGGTGCCGCTGGCGTCGCGGTAGCCCGAGACCACGTGCTTGCGGCTGGTATGGCCGCCCTGGAATTCGACGCGCGACTGCGCCGACAGCAGCCACAGGATCTTGAGCCGGTAGGCATCCTGCTTGTAGTCCTCGTTGGTGAAGAAGCCGCCGGCCACGTCGTCCGGGTATTCGCCCTTGCTGCGGCGCGCCAGCAGGCCGATGGTGCTGCCGCTCGCCGCCAGGTAGTCGAAACCGACCTCGGTGCTGGTTTCGGTGCGGTCCAGGTACTTCTGCGACAGCAGGTCGTAGGCGAACTGGTCGCGCACATAGGTGCCGCGCACCTGCCAGCTCGGGTGGAACAGATAGGCCGCGCTGACGAAGCCGTTGCGGTGCACGCGCAGGTTGCGCTCGGTGCTGTGGAAATCGTTGAACGGCGCCAGCGTTTCCGAATAGCTGCCGCCGAGATCGCCGCTGAGCAGATTGCCGATGCGCCAGTGCAGCGTGGCGTCGGCATCCTTGCCGCTGTAATTCAGTTGTTCATACTTGTTGAAGTCGACCTTGCTCAGTTTGACATTGGCTTCCAGGCGCTGGCGCCCGAACGGCCGGTCGACCTGGATCCCGAACATCGCCTGGCGCATGGTGTCGGAACGCCCTTCCGGCCCCGGCTCGACGCCATCGGGCACGCGGAACAGGTTGTCGTCGGTGGTGTAGGTCACGCCGGCATACGGGTGCAAGGTATCGCTCAGGGCCGCAGTGGCTGGCGCGCAACACATGCTGCCGCAGAGCACGACCAGCGCGGCCTGCCACGCGGAGGAAGAAAAGAACGCCGGACGCCGGTGCGGCTGGATCACTCGCAGGTTACTGGACATGAGTATGGTTTGTAATTAGTGCAAGAAATGATTTGGCAATATTACCAGAAAGTCCATTGTGCGGTCGCCAGTATCCATGCGGCCAGGACCCCATTGGTTACCGTGTGCGCCAGGATCGGCGCCCACAAATTCCGGCTGCTCATGTACAGCCCGCCGTAGACCGCGCCGGCCACCATACCGGCCAGCCACAATTGATGTTCAATGCCGAATAATATCACCGTACCAACAAACACTGTAATTTTTGCATGAGCGGGATTCAGCGCCAAAAAGTCCTCCTGGCTCAGCCAGCGCAGCAGGAACGAGCGCCAGAACAGCTCTTCCATCAACGGCACCACCAGCGTCGCGCCGGCCGCGCGCAGCAGCGCCAGCGGCCAGACGATGGCACCGTCCACGCGCGGGTCGAAGCCGCCCGGCTGGCCCAGCATCATCCACGGCGCGGTCAGGTTGATCCACAACAAAAACACCAGCAGCCCGGCCAGCAGCGCCAACGCGGCCTGCCGCCACGGCAGGCGCGGCGGCCGCAATTCGCTGTAGCGGCGGCGGTACGCCAGCAGCGCCAGCACCACCGCCGCGATCTTGACCACGTACAGCAGCCGCAGCTGGTGCTCGCTCCAGCCCAGCCGGGCCAGCAGGTCGGCCAGCGCCAGAAAGCCCAGATAAATCGCGAAGGGAACGATGCGCGGCAGCGTCAGCCTGTTAAGCACGCCATCCTCCCGGACCGGGGGACGGCACACCTGCGATCCTGCTACGGCAAACACCAGCGCTCATGAGACTTGCATAAAGTAATTGATGTAAGTCATTATAAATGACGCAATGCAGCAGCCGCGCACTGCTGAGCAAGCGTGTGCAACAAAATTACAACAGCCGCGCCTCAGCCCTTGACCAGCGCCTCGATCTGCTCCCAGCGCTCGAGCGTGGCCAGCAGCTCGCCCTCGATTTCCTCGACCCGGGCGGTGAGGCGGCGCGCCTCGGCGGCGTTCTTCTTGTACAGGTCGGGATCGGACAACTGCACCGCCAGCAGGCTCTGCTCGTCCTCGAGCGCGGCGATGCGCTTGGGCAGCTCGTCCAGCTCGCGCTGTTCCTTGAAGCTCAGCTTGCGGCCCCATGGCGGCCAGCAGGTCGTCGAGTCGATCGTATTCGTCATCGTTCA
>NZ_SPVG01000015.1 GCF_004614165.1 Duganella callida
TCGGCGGCGCGGGGGGGGCGGGGGGGGGGTGGTGGGGGCGGGGGGGGCGCCCTGGCCCCCCCCCCCCCCCCGCGCCCCCTCCCCCCCGGTACGGCACCTGGGTGCGGAAGGTCGACCAGTACAGCCCGAGCAGCAGCAAGAACAGCGCGCCGGCCAGCCAGGACGGCAGATGCAGCGCCAGCGCGGTCAGCACCGCCAGCGGGAACAGCAGCTGGATCGGCCGCCACCAGGGCGCCAGCGCCAGCTTCCAGGTCAGCATGGCGGCGAGCAGGCCCTGCAGCGCGGCCACGGTCAGGTAGTTGACGGGGAAACGGAAACTGGCCAACACATAGACGATGGCCAGGGTCAGCGGCAGCGCGCCGCATTGGATCAGCATGGCGCGCACGGCGGGCGCGCGCAGCAGGCGGGGGAGAGAAAAGGTGGTCACGCCGGCATTATGCCGGTTTTCGGCCGATATCGGACCAATGTCAGGGCAATGTCAGGCCCACATCAGGTCCACATCAGGCCGCCATGGCCTCGGCGTCGCGCGATTTCTTGGTCTTGCCGGCGCGCGAAGGCATGTGGCACAGGCCGCAGACGTAGCTGCCGTTCAGGTCCATGGTGTTGACCACGAACTTGCCCTGGCATTTGGTGCACGGCGCCAGGTCCAGCATCCTGCTGCTGAAGAAGCGCACCAGGGTCCAGGCGCGGGTCAGCGACAGCAGCGGCTCCTCGCCCGGCTCCGGCGGCATTTGCTCGAGGTACAGCTTGTAGGCCTTCATCACCGCCTGGATGCCGCTGGCGCCCGCGTGGGTGACCAGGAAGCCGTGGATGTTGATGAACAGCGAGGCATGGATGTTGGGCTGCCAGGTCAGGAACCAGTCGGTCGAGAACGGCAGCATGCCCTTGGGCGGCGACACGCCCTTGAGCTCCTTGTACAGCTTGAGCAGGCGTTCGCGCGACAGCGCGACTTCCGACTCCAGCAGCTGCAGGCGGGCGCCCAGCTGGATCAGTTCGATGGCCAGCTGGATTTCCTGGGCTTCCGATACGACGCTTTTCTTGGCGGCCATGTGTGCGCTCCCGGGGCTTAAACGATTTCTTCGGCAGGCTGGCCGGCCATCAGGATGGCGGCGTGCGACTGCGCCAGGGTGCGGTCCTTGTTGTAGCTGGTCAGCATGGTCAGGATGGCGCTGTCGTCGAAGCGGAAGCGGGCCAGCATCATGTTGCCGCCTGCCAGCTTGAGGATTTGCGCATTGCTCATGCCTTCGATCAGGTCGGCGATGTCGGCGGAGATGCCCAGGCGGAAGATCGCCGTGACTTTGTCGGCGCGGATCATCTGCTGAGCCAACATCAGGTAGCTCAGGTTGGCGTCGCGAATTTCGGCCATCATATCGTTAGCGGTCATTTCCCTCTCCTTGCGGTTTTCTCTCTGTCAGAACGCATTTGCGTTTCCGTTGAGATACATTCTGCTCGAGCAACACTTGAGCGAGAAGAGGTGACACTCCGTATTTTTGGTCGGGAAATAGCTAACGCGACCTGTCGGTGTTTGTCTTACAAACACTCGCAGATCACTCTAGAACCCGCTGGAAATGCGGGTCTGGGCGGGCTCAAAATCTTCAAACAGGTCCTGCTTCGAAGCGACAATCAGGGCGATAAAACGACTCTTTTTTGCGACATCTAAACCGGTAACGGCAGGCTTCGGAAGAACTTTAGGGTTTTTGCGAAAAATTTTTAAAAGTTTTTTCGCCGCGTTCAAAAGCCGAAAAATTCCACCCACTCCTGCTCATCTAAAATCGGTAACGGCAGCGGTGCGGAGAACTTTAGGGATTTTTTGAAAAAAACCGAAAAATTTTTCAAAAAGTTGGGAAGTCCAGCATTCATGCGGGCTGGCGGCCGGTTCAGCGACGGAAAAACCGGCTCGACAGCGGATTTTTCAGGTTAAACTCACTGCTTTAGACCTCAATCAGCTAATCAAATGACAACTCGCAACCACTGCCTGGAGCGCGACGCGCAGGACGCGCTGGCCGGCTTTCGCGACCAGTTCGACCTGCCGGCCGGCGTGATTTATCTGGATGGCAACTCACTGGGCGCCCGCCCGAAAGCGTCGCTGGCGCGCGCCCAGCAGGTGATCGCGCAGGAATGGGGCCATGACCTGATCCGCAGCTGGAACACGGCCGGCTGGTTCGACCTGCCCAGGCGCCTGGGCGACCGCCTGGCGCCGCTGATCGGCGGCCGTGACGGCGAGGTGGTGGTCACCGACACCACCTCGGTCAACCTGTTCAAGGCGCTGGCCGCCGCCCTGCACCTGCAACACGGCAAGGCCGGCCGCCAGGTGATCGTCACCGAGCGCGCCAACTTCCCGACCGACATCTATATGGCCGAGGGGCTGACTCGCTGGCTCGACCGCGGCTACAGCATCCGGCTGATCGACAGCCCGGACGAACTGCCGGCCGCCATCGGCGCCGACACCGCCGTGGTGATGCTGACCCACGTGAATTACCGCACCGGTTATCAATATGATATGCAGGCCACCAGCGCCCTGGCCCACGCGGCCGGCGCGCTGATCGTCTGGGATCTGGCGCACTCGGCCGGCGCGCTGCCGGTCGACCTGCACGCCGGCGGCGCCGACCTGGCGGTCGGCTGCACCTACAAATACCTGAACGGCGGCCCGGGCGCGCCGGCCTTCATCTGGGTGCCGCGCATGCACCAGCCGGACTTCCGGCAACCGCTGTCCGGCTGGTGGGGCCATGCGGCGCCGTTCGCCATGGCGCCCTCGTTTACGCCCACCGAAGGCATCGGCCGCGCGCTGTGCGGCACCCAGCCCATCGTCTCGCTGGCCCTGGTGGAATGCGGCCTCGATATCTTCCACCAGACCAGCATGGAGGCGATCCGCGTCAAGTCGCTGGCGCTGACCGACCTGTTCATCGAACTGGTGGAGCAGCGCTGCGCTGCCCATCCGCTGGGGCTGGTGACGCCGCGCGAGCACGCCCGCCGCGGCAGCCAGGTCAGCTTCACCCACCCGCACGGCTACGCGGTGATGCAGGCCCTGATCGCGCGCGGCGTGATCGGCGATTACCGCGAACCGGCCATCATGCGCTTCGGCTTCACGCCGCTGTACACCAGCTACGCCGACGTCTGGGACGCGGTGGAGATCCTGCGCGATATCCTGGACCGCCAGGATTACAACGTCGACGCCAGGCGCGACGCCGTCACCTGATAACGAGATAAACAGTATGAGCGATACCAAGCAAACCGCCCCGGGCTGCCCGATGCACGCGCCGGCGCCCACCGCCGACACCGAATGGCACGGCGCGCAGATGGACTTCAGCAAGGACATGAGCTACGGCGATTATCTGGGCCTGAACCAGATCCTCCACGCCCAGCATCCGCTGTCGCCCAACCATAATGAAATGCTGTTCATTATCCAGCACCAGACCAGCGAACTGTGGATGAAGCTGATGCTGCACGAGATGCGCGCGGTGCGCACCCACCTGCAAGGCGGCGAGCTGCCGCCGGCCTTCAAGATGCTGGCCCGCGTGGCCCGCATCATGGACCAGCTGGTACACGCATGGGACGTGCTGGCCACCTTGACGCCGCCCGAATACACGGCGATCCGTCCCTACCTGGGCGCCTCGTCCGGCTTCCAGTCCTACCAGTACCGCGAGATCGAATTCATCCTCGGGAACAAGAATGCGGCGCTGTTGAACGTGCACGCCTCTACGCCGGAATATCCGCTGCTGCAGGAAGCCTTGAACACACCCTCGGTCTACGACGAGGCGATCCGCCTGCTGGCGCGCAACGGCCTGCCGATCTCGGACGCGCGCCTGCACGCCGACGTCACCAGGCCGACCGAGGCCGACGAATCGGTGCGGAACGCCTGGCTGGAAGTCTATCGCGACCCGACCCGCTACTGGGCACTGTACGAACTGGCCGAAAAGCTGGTGGACCTGGAAACCGCCTTCCGCTTCTGGCGCTTCCGCCACGTCACCACGGTGGAACGCGTGATCGGCTTCAAGACCGGCACCGGCGGCACCGCCGGCGTCAGCTACCTGCGCAAGATGCTGGACGTGGTGCTGTTCCCCGAACTGTTCGCCCTGCGCACCTTGCTGTGAGTATACCCATGGGGGTGCCGAATTCGCCCCCGTGTCGCCAGCCTACTGGAATCCGTACTGAAATCTACTGAAATGAACTCTTTTTTACTGAGGCAGTCCAACTCAGTAAGAATCAGTAAATTCCAGTACATTTCAGGAGGGATTTCAGCATGCTGTCGACAGTGAGCATAAATCTGCACCCCACCACCCTGCTCTGCCTGATGGAGCAGCTCGGCAAGGCAGGGGTCCCCACCGATCCGGCCGAAGCAGTCGATACCGCCATCAAATACTGGCTGGCAGCCGTGCGCGCCGGTCGCACCGGTTCCGCCCCCGAATCACCGCCGCGCGGCTACCAGTGGAAATCGCTGTTTCTGCCGGAAGGCACCTGGCTGCGCATGACCTACGACACTGACCACCAATACGCCATCGTCAAGGGCGACGAACTGGTCTATCACGGCCATGCCACAACGCCCAATCAGTTCGCTGCCAGTCAGGCCGGCAGCGTACGCAACGCCTGGAATGATTTGTCGGTGCGCATGCCAGGCGAAAAGCACTGGAAGCGCGCGTTTCTGCTGCGCCGCGAACTCGAACACGCACCCAGCGCATCGCCGGCGCCGACGTCCGCCGTGCCGCTTCGCCCGACCACGCCCGCACTGCTCGCATCCGCGCAAGAGGCGCAGCTGCCACCATCGCCCGCTTGCGCGTCCGCGCCGGCTGCCGTCTGCGCCG
>NZ_SPVG01000130.1 GCF_004614165.1 Duganella callida
CTCGCCCAGCTGGTGCGGCAGCTGGGCGAGGGCGGCTGGCTGCGCCACGCGATTGCCGGCACGGCGCACGGCGGCGCGCACGACGCCATCGACACGCGCGCGATCTGCCTGATCCGCGAAACGCTGGCGCGGCATCACGGCCTGGCCGATTTCGCGTTTGCCATGCAGGGGCTGGGCGCCGGCGCCATCAGCCTGTTCGGCAGCGCCGCCGATCGCGCGGACTACCTGCCGCGGGTGGCGCGCGGCGAAGCGATTGCCGCGTTCGCGCTGTCCGAGCCGCAGGCCGGTTCCGACGTCGCCGCCATGCAGTGCGCGGCGCTGCGCGACGGCGACCATTACGTGCTCGATGGCGAAAAGACCTGGATTTCCAACGGCGGCATCGCCGATTTCTACGTGGTGTTCGCGCGCACCGGCGAGCAGCCCGGCGCGCGCGGCATCAGCGCCTTCATCGTCGATGCGGACACGCCTGGCTTCGGCATCGCCGAGCGCATCGACGTGATCGCGCCGCATCCGCTGGCGCGGCTGCAGTTCACGCAGTGCCGTGTGCCGGCCGCCAGGCGCCTGGGCGAGGCGGGGCAGGGCTTCAAGGTGGCGATGGCGACGCTGGACGTGTTCCGCACCTCGGTGGCGGCGGCGGCGCTGGGCTTCGCGCGCCGCGCGCTGGATGAAGGATTGGCGCGCGCGCGCAGCCGGCGGATGTTCGGCCAGGTGCTGGCCGACTTTCAGCTGACGCAGGCCAGGCTGGCCGACATGGCGACCGGCATCGACAGCGCGGCGCTGCTGACCTACCGCGCCGCCTGGCGGCGCGACCAGGGCCAGAAAGTGACCAAGGAGGCGGCCATGGCCAAGCTGCACGCCACCGAAACCGCGCAGCAGGTGATCGACGCTGCGCTGCAGCTGTTCGGCGGCCTGGGGGTGGTCAGCGGGCAGACGGTGGAAAGCCTGTACCGCGAAATCCGCGCGTTGCGCATCTACGAAGGCGCCAGCGAGGTGCAACAGCTGATCATCGCGCGCGAACTGCTGAAGGAGACATGATGGAAATCCTGCAACCGCCAGGCTGGGCGCGTCCGCGCGGCTACTCGAACGGCATCGCCGCCAGCGGCCGCATGGTGTTCGTCAGCGGCATGATCGGCTGGGACGCCGACGGCGTGTTCCACACCGACGATTTCGCCGGCCAGGTGCGCCAGGCGCTGCACAACATCGTGGCGGTGCTGGCCGAAGCCGGGGCCAGGCCGGCGCACATTGCGCGCATGACGTGGTACGTGGTGGACAAGCAGGAATATGTGGCGGCCTGGAAGGAGATCGGCCATGTCTACCGCGACATCATCGGCGCCCATTATCCCGCCATGACAGCGGTACAGGTGGCGGGCCTGGTCGAAGACCGCGCGCGGGTGGAAATTGAAGTGACGGCGGTGGTCCCCCCGACTGGAATCGAACCAGTATCCCACGCTTAGGAGGCATGTGTACTATCCATTGTACTACGGGGAGGACTCTGCGCAACGCAGCGCATTATAACGGCTCCGGGGCGAAGCGGGGAACCCGATCGGGCACCGCTGTGTGACTTAAGAAAAAATATTTACTTAAAGTTATTGATGCAGTATTCTTGAGCCGCTGTATTGTCTCAAGCGCCACTTTTTGGCTTCCCCGGAGCGTCTCGCAATGAAAAAATATTTCGCACTCTTTATGTTGGCTGTCGGCCTGTCGGCTGGCGCACAGGCCTCGACGGTCAAACTCGACACGCCGCCAGGCTTCACCGGCGGCACCGTCGGCGACTTCACCTACGGCGGCCACTGGACGACGCTGTTCGACGCTCCTTTCGTCAGCTTTTACGACGGTGGCGTCAGCACCTTGACCTATGATCCGGGCACCTTTGACTTCAGTGGCATCAGCCTGAACGGCCGTCCGTGGAATGGTTACAATTCGACCTTCCCGTTTCCGGAGGATCATCCGAACCTGACGCTGACCTTCAAGGACATCAACGGTAACGTGCTGTCAACCGGCTCCATCTATCTGGGCGATACCGACCAGTTCTCGACGCTGACCCAATCGGTGGCCGGTGTGCACTCGATCGAATTCAGCGCGCCGCAGAGCCAGTTCTTCGTGCGCGTGGCCAGTGTGTCGCTGGTGCCGGAAGCCGATACCTATGCCATGCTGCTGGCCGGCCTGGCCCTGGTGGGCGCGGTGACCCGCCGCGCGCGCAAGCAGTAATCGCGCCCGCCGCGTCCGCTCAGTGCGCCCTGGTGGCGCGCAGGCGGGCGTTCACTTGCTGGATCGGCAGCCAGACCACCAGATCGTCGAATTCGCCGCCGGCGCTGCGCGGATCGTCGCTGCGCGCACGGCTGATGAACTGGCTTACCGCGACGTCGTTGCTGCGCTCGTCGAGATCGGTGCCGACCCCGGCGGCCTGGGCGACGCCCTGGCTGCTGGTGCCGAGGTTGTTCTTGCCGCTGGAGTAAATCACCGCCGGCGGGCATTGCGCGTACAGTTCGCAGGGCCGGCGCCCGGCCAGTTCGATATACTCGCCGCGGCGGTTGCGGCCCAGCACCTGGCGGTCGCCCGGCGTCAACGGCAGGATGGGCGCGGCAGTGAATGCCGGCGTGACGCTGTAGCGCAGCAGTTTGCCCCAGCTGTCCGTCCCCTCGATGCCGAGGGTCACCCATGGAATGAAACCGCTGCAGCTGTCGGCGCGTTCGCACGGTTGTGCGCTTTCGGTGCCGTCGATGGCGGATGCCGCCGGGCGCGGCAGCCGGCCGTACTGGGCGGCATAGCCCAGCAGCGCTTCGCGCGCCGCGGCCAGCTGGCGCTGGGTGCGCTGTTCGTGCCGCAGGTCGTCGCCGGCCGGCCGGTAGGCCGACATCAGCAGCGCGGCGCCGGCCATGCCCAGCACGGCGACCAGCAGCAACAGGGCGGCGCCGCGCTGGCGCGGCGGGAACGGCGGACGGGATCGCATGAGCGCAGTGTAGCGCATGGCGTCGCCGCCGGCCACGGAAAATCGCCGGCCGGCCCGGGGAGTCGGTACAATACCGCCTTCCCATTCTTTCTGGCGGCACCCTCCTTATGGCTGTTATCTCCCTCTCCGACGCCCAACTGGCGTTTGGCCACGTGGCCTTGCTCGATCATGCCGAATTCTCGCTGGAGACCGGCGAGCGGGTCGGCATCATCGGCCGCAACGGCACCGGCAAGTCCTCGCTGCTGAAGATTATTTCGGGCCGCTTCAAGCTGGACGACGGTCTGCTGGTCATGCAGCAGGGCGTGCACATCGCCTACGTCGAGCAGGAACCGGTGTTCGACCCGGAGATGAGCGTGCACGACGCGGTGGCCGCCGGACTGGGTGCGCTGCCGGCCCTGCTCAAGGAATACGATGCGCTGACCGGCCAGTTCGGCCAGGGCAACGACGAGCAAGTGATGGAGCGCATGCACGAGATCCAGGTCCAGCTGGACGCGGCCGACGCCTGGAGCCTGAGCAACAAGGTCGAAACCGTGTTGAACCGCCTGAACATCACCGGCAGCATGCTGATGAAGACCCTGTCGGGCGGCATGCAGAAGCGCGTGGCGCTGGCGCGCGCGCTGGTGTCGGCGCCCGACGTGCTGTTGCTGGACGAACCAACCAACCACCTCGACTTCACTTCGATCCAGTGGCTGGAGGGACTGTTGCGCGACTTCAAGGGCAGCGTGCTGTTCATCACCCACGACCGTTCCTTCCTCGACAACGTCGCCACCCGCATCATCGAGCTCGATCGCGGCCGCCTGCAATCGTATCCGGGCAATTTTTCGGCCTACCAGACGCGCAAGGCCGAGCAGCTGGCCATCGAGGAGGTGGAGAACGCCAAGTTCGACAAGGTGCTGGCGCAGGAGGAGGTGTGGATCCGCAAGGGCGTGGAGGCGCGCCGCACCCGCAACGAGGGCCGCGTGCGACGGCTGGAGCGGCTGCGCGAACAGCGCGTGGCGCGCCGCGACCAGCACGGCCAAGTGCGGCTGGAGCTGAGCACCGGCGAACGCTCCGGCAAGATCGTGGCCGAGCTGGACAACATCAGCAAGGCGTTCGGCGACAAGGCCATCGTGCGCAACTTCAGCGCCACCATCCTGCGCGGCGACAAGATCGGCCTGATCGGGCCGAACGGCGCCGGCAAGAGCACCCTGCTCAAGCTGATCCTCGGCGAGCTGGCGCCCGACGGCGGCGTCGCCAAGCTGGGCACCAAGCTGGCGGTGGCGTATTTCGACCAGATGCGCGCCCAGTTGAACGAGGATGCCAGCCTGGCCGACACCATCTCGCCCGGCAGCGACTGGGTCGAAATCAATGGCCAGAAAAAGCATGTGATGAGCTACCTCGGCGATTTCCTGTTCGCCCCCGAGCGCGCGCGCTCGCCGGTGAAATCGCTGTCCGGCGGCGAACGCAACCGCCTGCTGCTGGCGCGCCTGTTCGCCAAACCGGCCAACTGCCTGGTGCTGGACGAACCGACCAACGACCTCGACATCGACACCCTGGAACTGCTGGAAGAGTTGTTGGAAGACTACAGCGGCACCGTGTTCCTGGTCAGCCACGACCGTACCTTCCTCGACAATGTGGTCACCCAGGTGATCGTGGCCGAAGGCGAGGGCCGCTGGCGCGAATTTGTCGGCGGCTACAGCGACTGGGAACGGGTGCGCGAGCCGCAGGCCGCGCCGGCGCGACCGGTCGCCATCAGCATGACCGCGGACTTCAC
>NZ_SPVG01000266.1 GCF_004614165.1 Duganella callida
GCGCCGGCCGATTGGGAACAACTGCGCAAGCTGCCGGCGCCGGCCAGCCGCACCACCGGCCGCGGCGAGACCATCGCCGCGCTGCTGGGCATCCTCGAACAGCGCCGCCTGGTCAGCATCGTCGGTGCCGGCGGCATCGGCAAATCCACGGTGGCGCTGCCGGTGGCCGAAGCCTTCATCGCCCGCAGCGATACCGAAATCTGCTTCGTCGAACTGAGCCCGGTGGCCGATCCGCGCTTTGTGATCGGCGCGGTGGCCGCCGCGCTGGGGCTGACCATCCATTCCGGCGACGGCGTGCACTCGCTGGTCGCCACCCTGCGCGAACGGCGCCTGCTGCTGGTACTGGACAGCTGCGAGCATGTGATCGACGCGGTGGCCGTACTGGCCGAACGCATCCTGCACGGCGCTCCCGGCGTGCGGGTGCTGGCCACCAGCCGCGAACCGCTGCGCGCCGCCAGCGAATACGTGTACCGCCTGACGCCGCTCGGCTACCCCGCCGAGGGCGCGCCGCTGACGGCGGCCGAGGCGCTGCGGTTCCCGGCGGTGATGCTGTTCGCGCTGCGCGCCTCGGAATGCCTGGACGGCTATGACCTCAGCGACGCCGACGCCCCGGCGGTGGTGGAAATCTGCCGCCGGCTGGAAGGCATCCCGCTGGCGATCGAACTGGCCGCCACCCGCATGGACGCGCTGGGCGCGGCCGCACTGGCGGCACGCCTGGGCGACCGCTTCGAACTGCTGCAGCGCGGCCGGCGCGGCGCGCTGGAGCGTCATCGCACGCTGTCGGCCTCACTGGACTGGAGCTACGACCTGCTGCCGCAAGCCGAACGCGCGCTGCTGCGCAAGCTGGCGGTATTCTCGGGCGATCTCGGACTCGATGCGGCCACCGCGCTGTGCCAGGACGCGCACACCGGCGCGGCCGCCATCGTCGACGGCGTGGCCAACCTGGTCGACAAGTCGCTGCTGGTGGCGGACGTCAGCGCCAGCTGCGTCCAATACCGTCTGCTCGACACCACCAAAGCCTATGCGCTGGAAAAGCTGGACCAGCATGGCGAGACCGACGCCACCCGCCTGCGCCATCTGGACTACCACCGCGCGCTGCTGGACCGTGCGGCCGGGCTGCTCGATACGCGGCCGGAGGCCGACTGGCGCGCCAAGTATGGCCGCCTTCTGGACGACGTGCGCAGCGCGCTGTGCTGGGCCTTCGCCGCGCCGGCCGGCGGCGCGCCCGCGCATGGGGAGCCGGGGGTGGCGCTGGTGATCGCCGCCATTCCGCTGTGGACCCAGCTGTCGCTGCTGGAAGAGTGTTATCACTACGTCGAACGTGCGCTGGCGTGCGCACCGTCGCGGCCCGATGAACTGAAGCTGCGCGCCGCGCTGGGCACGGCCATGTTGTATCTGAACGGGCCGGTGCCCGGTACCGAGACGGCCTGGGCCGGCGTGCTGGAGCTGGCCGATGAACTGCGGGACAAGGAATGCCAGCTGATGGCGCTGTGGGGCATGGCGGTGTGCCGCTCGTATGCCGGCGAGCCGCAGACGGTGCTGGAACTGGCGGCACGCTTCGAACGGGTGGCGGCCACCGCCGGCAGCTTGGCGGTGCCGGCCGGCATGGACCGGCTGATCGCCACCGCCCAGCATTATTCGGGCGACCATGCGGCCGCGCAGGCATCGCTGCAGCGGATCCTCGACCATTACGTGCCGCCGCTGCGCAGCTCAAGGCTGTCGCGCATCCAGCTGGAGCAGCGTTCCGCGTCGCTGGGCGCGCTGGCGAACGTGTTGTGGTTGCGCGGCTACCCGGACCAGGCGGCGCGGTCGGCACGCGACGCCATGCAGGCGGCGCGCGAGGCCGGCCATCCGCCGTCGCGCATGTATGCGATCGCCAACGCGGCCTTCCCGCTGATGATACACACCGGCGACCACGCTGCGGCCGAGGCGCTGCTGGCCGAGCTGGGCGAATGCCTGAAGCAGCACGCCTTCACGCTGTGGGACCGCTTGTGGACCTGCCTGGAGACCACCGTGCAGGTGCAGCGCGGCGATTACTCCTCGCTGCTGCTGATGGAAGGCGCGGTGCGGCAGCTGCAGCAGATCGGCTACCGCCCGCGCATGGCCTGCCATCTGGCCAAGCTGGCCACCGCGATGAATGCCCAGGGCCGGCCCGATGCCGCGCTGGCCCTGATCGAGGACGCCCTGGCGTTGTCGGCCGGCGGCCAGGAACGCTGGTGCCAGGCCGAGATGCTGCGGCTGAAGGGCAAGCTGCTGGCGCCCCGCGACGCAGCCGCGGCCGAGGCGCTCTACCGGCAATCGATAGCGCTCGCCGGCGCCCAGGGCGCGCTGTCCTGGCAGCTGCGCACCGCCATCGACCTGGCGCGCCTGAAGCTGCGCCAGGCCGACGCGCGCGAGGCACTGGTGCTGCTGCAATCGCTGTACGCGCGGTTCAGCGAGGGCTACGCCACCGCCGACCTGCGCGAGGCGCGCGCCCTGCTGGATCAAGCCAGCGCCGGATAGTCGGTGTAGCCGCCGGCGCCGCCGCCGTAGAAGGTGTTGCGGTCCGCTTCCGCCAGCGGCGCGTTGCGGCGCAGGCGTTCCACCAGGTCCGGATTGGCGATGAACGGCCGGCCGAAGGCCACCATGTCGGCGTGGCCCGCATCCACCGCGTCGATCGCCATCTGGCGGTCGTAGCTGTTGTTGGCGATGTACTTGCCGCCGAACCTGGCATGCAGCTGCTTGAAATCGAAATCGCCGGCGCCGTTGTCGCCGCGGGTCTGGCCTTCCACGCAGTGCAAATAGGCCAGGCCCAGCTTGCCCAGCTGCTCGGCCAGATAAAAATAGGTGCCCTGCGGATCGCTGTCCAGCGGCGTGTCGCCGACCGCGCGGGTGATCGGCGACAGGCGCACGCCGACCCGGTCCGGTCCCCACACTTCTGCCACGGCGCTGATCACTTCGATCGGCAAACGGGTGCGGTTTTCCACCGAACCGCCGTACTGGTCGGTGCGCCGGTTGGTGCTGTCGCGGATGAACTGCTCCAGCAGATAGCAGTTGGCCGAGTGGACTTCGACGCCGTCGAAGCCGGCCTCCTGCGCACACTGCGCGGCATGGCGGTAATCGGCGACGATGCGGGCGATTTCGGCCGTCTCCAGCGCGCGCGGCATCGACGGCCGTTCGGCGCTCTGACTTTCGAGGAACACCTGCTCATCGGCCTGGAGCGCCGACGGCGCCACCGGCGCCGCGCCATGCTCCTGCAGGCTGACGTGCGACATGCGGCCGACGTGCCACAGCTGGCAGACGATCTTGCCGCCGGCCGCGTGCACCGCGTCGGTGACGCGGCGCCAGGCCGCCACTTGGGCCGGCGTGTAAATGCCCGGCGTGAAGGCGTAGCCGCGGCCCTCGCGCGAGATATTGGTGGCTTCACTGATGATCAGGCCGGCGCCGGCGCGCTGGCGGTAATATTCGACCGCCAGCTCGGAGTGCACGCCGTCCATGTCGGCGCGCGAGCGGGTCAGCGGCGCCATGGCGACGCGGTTGGTGACGGCAATCGCACCGATGGTGGTGGGCGCGAACAGGGTGGGTTGGTTGGTGGACATGCGGGTTGGCCTTTGCGGAAAAGTTAACTGACTGATGCCAGTTCGACGGAAACCAGCTTAGCACCGGCCGGCCCGGGCCGGGGTTAAGCCTGGTAAATCGTGCGGCGGCCGGCAGCGCTTTACCAAAATTTACCGACAATGAATTTACAACACGATAGTTTCCAGACGGAAAATCGTGCTACACTGCGTGCGCCCCATGACTCCGGGCGTTCCCTTCTTCCGGCCTTGTCCCCGCCGTCCACTGTCAGATCAGATCGGCGGCTTATGAACACCTTCCTCGCGACCGGGCGTCCCTTCCTCATGGTATTTGCCGCGCAAGTGCTGCTGCTGGCGGTGATCGCCGGCTATGCGCTCAGCCGCATCGACCGGCTGGAACGCAGCGTCACCGACATCGCCGCCGTCAACCAGCGCGAATTCGCCCTGGCGTCCGACATGAAAGATGCGGTTTCCGAACGCTTCCGCGTGATGGAGCGGCTGATCAGCCAGAAGCCGGTCGCCGGCGCCTTGAGCAATATTGTCGAGATCGACATCGCCGATCAGTTGTCGCTCAACAGCGAAGCCGAGCTGGCCAGCTCCTTCACGGCAGCGCAGGCCGCCCCCGAGGAACTGCAGACGCTGCAGCAGGCGCGCGCGCTGCACGAGCAGGCCGCCCAGGCGACCCGGCGCCTGCTGAACCAGCTGAGCGCCGGCGACCTGGACGGCGCGCGCCGGACGCAGCAGACCGTGGTCGCGCCGCTGCTGCGCCAGTGGCGCGACGCCCTGACGCGCATGGAAAAGATCCAGCTGAACCAGAACGCCGAGCTGGTCGAAGCCACCTCGCACGCCGTGTGGCGCGCGCGCTGGGTGCTGCAGGTGCTGTCCGCGTTCGGCCTGCTGGTCAGCGCGGCCCTGGCCTGGCACCTGACACGCGACGCGCCTGCCCCCTGCGCGCCGCCCTGCCGACTCAACAACTCCAGCTGCGCGTGACTGGGCAAGCCATGAAATTGGGACATTCCAAACTCGGCACCCGCGTGGCGCTGGCATTCGCGCGGGTGCGCGACAGCGCGGCCTCGGCGGCCACCGCCAGCGGCTCCGCCATGGAA
>NZ_SPVG01000133.1 GCF_004614165.1 Duganella callida
ACTCTCGACCTCAACCTTGGCAAGGTTGCGCTCTACCAACTGAGCTACTCCCGCTTTGCTTCGTCGTCATCAACAACAGGCCAGCATTATAGAGGTTCTACACGGCCTGTCAATGGGAAAAATTTGCCGAATCAAAAATATTGTTTATACCGTTACAGCTGGCCCGAACGTTCCTTGATCAGCGGCCAGGCCAGGCGCAGGTAGTAGAACATCGACCACACGGTCAGCACGGCGGCGATTTCCAGCAGGCGCGAACCCCAGAACTGGGTGTCGACCGCGCCGCCCAGCACGTCATGGAACAGCAGCAGCGGAATCGCCATCATCTGCGCGGTGGTCTTGATCTTGCCCAGCGAGCTGACCGCCACCGATTTCGAGGCGCCGATCTGCGCCATCCATTCGCGCAGCGCGGAGATCGCGATCTCGCGGCCGATGATGATGAAGGCCATGACGGCGTTGGCGCGGTCCAGCTGCACCAGCACCAGCAGGGCGCCGGTCACCATCAGCTTGTCCGCCACCGGGTCGAGGAAGGCGCCGAAGGCCGAGGTCTGGTTCCAGCGCCGCGCCAGGAAGCCGTCGAACCAGTCGGTAATGGCGGCGATGATGAACACCAGCGTGGCCGCCAGGTTTTGATCGTCCACCGGCAGGACGGTGGTGGGAAGGTAGTAGACGCCCACCACCAGCGGAATCAGCGCAACGCGCAACCAGGTCAACAGTATCGGTATATTAAAGGGCATGGCTAGGAAATCTGGGTCGGCCTTGAAATTTTGTAATGCGCCGCTAGTCTACCTTGCTCAAGCACTTTAAACCAGCAGTGCTGGCCTCTAATGGAGCTGCTTGTAGATTTCCTCGGCCAGCGCGCTGGAGATGCCTTCAACCTGTTTCAGATCCTCGACGCTGGCGTTGATCACGCCGCGCAGACCGCCGAAGCGCGCCAGCAGGCGCTGGCGGCGCTTGGCGCCTATGCCTTCGATCTCCTCCAGGCGCGAGGTCTGGCGCGTCTTGGCGCGCTTGGCGCGCATGCCGGTGATGGCGAAGCGGTGCGCTTCGTCGCGGATCTGCGCCACCAGCATCAGCGCCGCCGATTCCTTGCCCAGTTCCTGCGACGCCCGGCCGTCGACGAACATCAGCGTCTCCAGCCCGACGCGCCGCCCTTCCCCTTTGGCGACGCCGACGATCAGGCTGATGTCGAGTCCCAGCTCGGCGAACACCTGGCGCGCCATTTCGATCTGGCCCTTGCCGCCGTCGATCAGCACCACGTCCGGCATCACGCCGTCGCCGTTGGCCACCTTTTCGTAGCGGCGGTACAGCACCTGGCGCATGGCGGCGTAGTCGTCGCCCGGGGTGATGTCGTTGATGTTGTAGCGGCGGTATTCGCCGTTCTGCATCTGGTGGTGATGGAACACCACGCACGACGCCTGGGTCGCCTCGCCCTGGGTGTGCGAGATGTCGAAGCATTCGACGCGCAGTGTCTCCAGGTCTTCGGTCTCCAGCGACAGGGCGTCGGCCAGCGCGCGCGTGCGCGATTGCTGCGAGCCCTGCTCCGACAGCAGGCGTGCCAGCGAGATCTCGGCACCCTTCTGCGCCAGTTCCAGCCACTTGCGGCGCTGGTCCTGCGGCTGGAAGATCAGGTTGATGCGATGGCCGCACTGTTCCTGCAAGGCCTGGATCAGCGCCGGGTGGTCGAATTCGAGGTTGAGGATCAGCGTGCCGGGGATGAAGCTGTCGGCATAGTGCTGCGCCAGGAAGGCGGCCAGCACCTCGACTTCGATCGATTCCTCGGCGATGGCTTCGGCATCGCTGACGTGGGTCGGGAAGTAGGCGCGGTCGCCCAGGTGGCGGCCGCCGCGCACCATGGCCAGGTTGACGCAGGCGCGCCCGCCCTGCACCAGCACGGCGATGATGTCGACGTCGGCGTCGCCGGTGGTTTCCATGCTTTGCTGGTGCAGCACGCGCGACAGCGACTGGATCTGGTTGCGCACCGATGCCGCCTGCTCGAACTTGAGGTCGGCGGCGTAGCCGTGCATTTTCTGTTCAAGGTCTTGCAGCACCTCGGTCTGGCGGCCGCGCAGGAAGCGGGCGGCGTTGTCGACGTCGGCCTTGTAGTCCTCTTTGCTGATCAGGTCCACGCACGGCGCGCTGCAACGGCCGATCTGGTGCAGCAGGCAGGGACGCGTGCGGTTGGCGTAGACGCTCTCCTCGCAGGTGCGGATCTGGAATACCTTCTGCAGGATCTGCATCGATTCCTTCACCGCCCACGAGCTGGGGAAAGGACCGAAGTACTGGTTCTTCCTGTCCACCGCGCCGCGGTAATAGACCATGCGCGGCGAATCGCCGCCGGTGATCTTCAGGTAGGGATACGACTTATCGTCGCGGAACAGGATGTTGTAGCGCGGGCTGAGAGCCTTGATCAGGTTATTTTCCAGGATCAGCGCTTCGGCCTCGCTGTGCGTAACGGTGGTTTCCAGGCGCGCGATGCGCTCGACCATCATGGCGATGCGCGGGCTGGCCAGGTTTTTCTGGAAGTAGCTGGAGACGCGCTTCTTCAGGTCGCGCGCCTTGCCGACGTAAAGCACCTTGTCTTCGGCGTCGAAATAACGGTACACGCCCGGCAGATTGGGCAGTTTGGCAACGGTGGCGAGGACCTGCTCGCGCGGGTCCGGCTGGGCTTCCAGATCGGTCATTACTTAGTCTCTTGCCTGTTCGACGATGACGAAGGCGACGGCATATTCGGCCTCGTCGCTGACGGTCACTTGCGCCGTCAGCTTGTGCTTGTCCATGAATTCCTTCAGCACGCCGCTGCAGACGATCACCGGCTTGCCGCTGGGCGCGTTCAGCATCTGCGCGGCGGGCCAGGTCATCGGCATGCGCATGCCCAGACCGATGGCCTTGGAAAACGCTTCCTTGGCGGCGAAACGCGTCGCCACGAAACGGATGCCGCGCACAGGATGCTTGGCCTTGCGCGCCAAATACTTCTCGAATTCCTGTGGCCCGAGGATCTTCTTGGCGAAGCGGTCGCCGTGGCGCTCCAGCGCCGCTTCGATGCGCGGGATCTTGCAGATGTCGGTGCCGATGCCGTAGATCATACGCGCATGCCGATCCGGGTCGACACCATGATGGCCTTCATTTCGCGCACGGCGTTTTCCCAGCCGACGAACAGCGAGTGGGCGACGATGGCGTGGCCGATGTTCAGTTCCGCGATCTCCGCGATGGCGGCGATCGCCTGTACATTGGTGTAGTGCAGACCGTGGCCGGCGTTGACCTTCAGCCCCTTGCCGACGCCGTACAGCACGCCGCGCTTGATGCGTTCCAGCTCGGCGGCCTGCTCGGCGCCCTCGGTGTCGGCATAGCGGCCGGTGTGCAGTTCGATCACCGGCGCGCCGATCTGCGCGGTGGCGTCCATCTGCGCTTCCTCGGCGTCGATGAACAGGCTGACGCGGATGCCCTCGGCCTGCAGCTGCTTTACGGCGCGCTCGACGGCGTTGTAATTGCCGGCGACGTCGAGGCCGCCCTCGGTGGTCACTTCGGTGCGCTTTTCCGGCACCAGGCAGACGTCGGCCGGCTTGATGCGGCAGGCGAAGTCGATCATTTCCTGCGTCACCGCCGCTTCCAGGTTCATGCGCGTGGTCAGCTGCGGCGCCAGCGCGATCACGTCGGCATCCTTGATATGGCGGCGGTCTTCGCGCAGGTGCAGCGTGATGCAGTCGGCGCCGGCCTGCTCGGCCAGCAGCGCCGCGCGGATCGGGTCCGGGTACGCGGTGCCGCGCGCATTGCGCAGGGTGGCGACGTGGTCGATGTTGACGCCCAGGTCGATGATGGTGCCGGAGGGTTGCAGGAAGCTCATTCGTCTATACCGTTTATCAAGTTATATCTGCGCCAGGTCGATCAGGATCTGGCGGGTGTTCAGCGGCGCGCCGCCCAGGTGGTACGCCAGCAGGAAGCGCATCAGCTGCTTGCTCTGCGATTGGGTGGCGGCGTCCTGGTAGTCTTCGCGCTCCATGTCGAGCAGGGTCTTGCCGGCCACGCCGGGCCAGGCGTCGGCGGCGCGCTGCGGGCGCGGGCCGCGCTCGGGATCGACCACGTACAGCACCTGCGGCAGCACGCGGCTGCGCGTCTCGGTGCAGCGCGTCAGCTCGGCGGCCACGCCTGTCTCTCTAAGTAAGGCCCGCTCGAATTTTCTCAAGACGATGGTGGGCGGTTCGCCGTGCGCCAGTTCGTTCAGCGTGGCGACGTAATGGTCGAACAGGGCCGGGTGGGCGTCGTCGCGCGCCAGCAGTTTGACCAGCAGTTCGTTCAGGTAGAAGCCGCACAGCAGCGCGGTTTTTTCCAGCGGCAGCATGCCGCCCACCCATTCGGCATCGGTCAGGGTGCGCAATTCGGATTTGCCGACCCAGCCCGACGACAGCGGCTGAAAGGTCTGCAGCACGCCGCGCAGCTGCGAGTGCGGCCGCTTGGCGCCCTTGGCGATCAGCGCCACGCGGCCGAAGTCGCGCGTGAACAGATCGATGATCAGGCTGGTTTCCTTGTAGGGATAGCTGTGCAGCACGAAGGCCGGCTGGCCGGCGACCTTGGTGCCGATGGTGCGTTCGCGTGACGGTGCGCGCGGGCGCTTGGCGGCAGCGGGCGATGGCGGCGCGGCCGGCTCCGGGCGGACC
>NZ_SPVG01000247.1 GCF_004614165.1 Duganella callida
CCTCGCGCAGCGCGTGGCCGGCGCGGTGCCGCCGGCCTGGCCGGTGGCCGTCAGCGGCATGACGCTGACGGCGCTGAAGGGAGCGACGCCCGCCGGCGTGACGGTGAGCTCGTACGGCAGCGCCACCGGCGAGCCGGGGAACTGGCTGGCGCAGCCGCTGTCGCGGCACAGGCGCACGCTGAAGCTGCCCTTGTAATTGCCGGCCGCCAGGGTCGGCGCCGATTGCAGTACGGCGTGGTACTGGCTGTCGCTGTCGCGCACCAGCTGCGCGTTGGGCAGCAGCACGCCGTTGCTGTCGACGATGCTGGGGAAGACGGTGGCGCCGCTGAAATCGGATGGCCGCGCGACGGCGCCAATCACGCTCAGGGTTTGCGAGGTGCCGGCCGGAATGCTGGCGCTGACGGTGGCGGGCGTGAAGCTGAGCGCGGGCGTGACGAGCGGCGGGTTGGTGCCGCCGTCGCTGCCACCACTGCTGCCGCCGCCGCCACCACCGCCGCAGGCCGTCAACAGCGCGGCAATGGTCAGGGAGAGGGGGGCGGGAGCGGACCTGAATCGGAACATGGACGTATCCTTTGTGCGGCTTGATTTACTTACAATTGTTGCGCGAACGCAACTAAGTGTCAAGCGCGGACTGCGAAATACGTCAAATCAGGTTCAGCCGCTTGCTATTTTGCCCGCGCCTGCGCCTCGTAGGCGCGGATGCGGTCCAACTTGGCCGAATACAGGTCGTGGTCGCCGCGCGTGGTGCTGTTCTGCATGGCCAGCGCCATGTGGGCGTCGGCCGCGCGCAGGTTGCCCAGCTGGTAGTTGGCCACCGCCAGCCAGAAGTGGAACTCGTGATAGTCGGGTACCCGTTCCAGCTCGCGTTCGAACATGTTGCGCGCGCGCGCATAGTCGCCGGCCTTCATGGCTTCCTGGCCCAGCTGGAAGAAGTGGAATGGCGGATAGGGCTCCAGCTGCGCCAGGCGGGCGCGCAGCACGCCGGCCTCTTCCAGCTTGTTCTGGTTTTCCAGCGTCTGCGCCAGGTTGGCCAGGTAGATGGTGTTGTCGGGCGCTTGGTCGTGGGCGTAGCGCAGCGCCTGCTCGGCGGCCGCGTTGTCGCCGTGGTGCTGGTAGATCACACCCAGGGTGTTGTAGGCGTTGAGGAACAGCGGGTCGGTCTCGGCCGCCTGGCGCGCGGCCCAGTAGGCGTCGTCGGTCTTGCCGGTGGATAGCAGCTCGGCGGCGCGGTTGTTGAGATACATGGCCAGGATGGTGGTCTCGCTCAGCACCTTGGCGTTCTCGCGCGCCTTGGGCGAGATCGGGATGAAGTCCACCGTGAGGAAATTGGCGGTGTCCATGCTGTACGTCATATAAGGATTGTGGTCGTTGCGCGGCCGGCCCAACGCCAGGTTGACGTGGTTGCTGGCGAAGTACAGGTTGCCGGCGCGGCTCCACACCTCGTCCACCTCGATCTGCTGGTACTGCACCGGCAGGCCCAGTTCGCGCGCCAGCGCGCCGGTCATGATGGCCAGCGACAGGCAGTTGCCCGAGCGCGCCTCGAACGTCTGGGCGGCGTTGCGGGTCATGGTGGAATCGTATTCGACCTGCAGCTTGTCGCGCCGGTACAGCGCGTCGAACAGCTGGCGGCGGACGTCGCGGCTCTGGCTGGCGCTGTTGATTTCATTGTGCAGGTAGTCGCGCATCGCCGGGGTCAGCGCGAACACGCGGGCGGCGTCGATGCGCTCGGACGGCGGCTGGAACAGCTGGTCGTGGAACAGTTGCACGCGCGGCGCGACCGGCGCCGACGGCTGGCTGGCGCAGCCACTGAGGAAAGCGGCGGCGCACAGGATCATGGCCCATGGTTTCATGATTGTCTCCCTTTGCTGCGGAGCATAAGGCCTGCGCCGCACCAGGCAGCGGGATCTGCGTCCCGCGTCCAGCCAAGTATCCTCGGCTAGGGTGTCACTGTCAAACGGGAAATCGCTTTCAGGAAAGTGGCTGGTCGGCCAGGTTGATTGCCGTGATGCCAAGGCTGGCCAGCGCGTCCTCGAGCTCGGCCAGCGCCGTTGCCGCGTCGGCGGCCGGGTCCAGCGGATGCTCGACGGTGGCCAGCACGGCGCCACCGAGCGACAGTTCGAGGCGCAGGAAGGGATCGTAGCCATCGTCGTCGGGCGCGATCGCCACGCTGGCCTGGGCCGGATCGTGGCCGGCCAGCGCCTGGTTCAGCGCCGACATCAGCCGCAGCAGCGCATATTCTTCCAGACCCTGGGCCAGGGCGCCGAAGAACAGGTCCTGGTACAGGAAGTTCAGGCTCAGCGCCGGATCGGCGCCGCGCGCGCGGCCCAGGCAGCGCGCCACCAGCGGCGCGTGGTCGGCGGTCCATTGCTGGTAACGCTCGGCGCGCCGGGCGAAATAGGCGTCGGCGGCTTTTTCGCCGGCCGGGACCTGGTAGAACGGATCGTCGGCGCGCTTGAGGGCGAAGCCGAGCAGGAAGCGCAGCTCGACCGCCGTGTCCTGCGGGCCGAAGCTGGTGGCCGCCCAGCCGGTTTTGAGGCTGCGCTCCAGCGCCGGCGCGGCGGCGATTTTTTTCTCGGTCAGCGATTGCGCCGCCTCACGCACCATGGCCTGCAACTGGCCGAAGGTAATGCGCTGCATTTCGTCGAGGTCGTAGGCGTGGCTGACCAGCACCACCTTGGCCTTGGGGCTTTCCAGTCCGGCGGAGCTGAAGCTGGCCAGCAGCGCGTCATAGGCGGCGCCGTCCTGGAAATCGGCGGCCGGGTCGAGGCCGCCCTGGCTGTGCACGAACACGGGAATCGCGAAGGCGTCGATTTCCAGCTCGGGGCCGTCCTCGCGGCGCAGGATCAGGTTGGCCGCGCCTTCCTCGATGGCGGTGCGCAGGTAGCGGTAGCCGTCCAGCGCTTCGTCGCGCGCCATTTCGATGGCGCCGTACAGCACCTCATTGCGGTTCTGGCTCAGCAGGCGGCGCAGCAGGCGCTGGAAATCGATGCGCTTTTGCGCCAGCTCGGCGCGGGTGCTGGCGGCCACGATGTCGGCGCCGGCCGATTCGTCGGCCAGCTCCAGCGCCAGCGCGCACAGTTCGGTGGTCTGTTGTTCGTCCTTGAGTTCCGGCGCGTTGGCGGACTTGCGCGGGACCGGCTTCTTATTTTTCGGCATGGATGTTTCTTAGCGTTCGGTGTGGAAGGTTTCGTTCAGCTCGTCGAGCAGGTCTTCGGTTTCATCCTCGCTCAGGCCGAGGTGGCGGCAGGCCGCCGCGCCGCCTTTTTCCCATTCGTGCGACAGGCTGTGGCCGTGCAGGCGCTGGATGCCTTTTTCGGCCAGCAGCGACAGCGCCACCAGCGAGCGGATGGCGTCGTCGGTGGCCGGGTCGTCCAGCACGCGGTAATCGTGGTGGTGCAGGATGGCCCAGCAGACGTCCGGCGACAGTCCCCAGTTGCGCGCCAGCAGGCAGCCGATGGCGGCATGGTTGGTGCTGTAGCGCTGATCCTCGATGGCGGTGAACGGGTTCACCGGATCGTTGCAGGCGTCCTCGTAGGTCTCGGCGTAGTTGGCGAAGCGGTTCATCAGCAGCGGCACGCCGATGTCGCAGAACAGGCCGAAGGTGTGGGCGATGTCGGGCGGGGCGATGCGCAGCTTGCGCGAGGTGAACACCAACGCTTGCGCCCGGCGCGCCGAAATTTCCCAGAATGCGTTAAGGTCGGCTTCCTTGCCCTCGATCGCCTGGCGCGCCAGCAGCCCGGTCAGCAGCGCCGCGCACTGGTTGATGCCGAGGAAGTTGATGGCCTGCTCGACCGATTTGGCCTTGCGCGCGGCGCCGAAGAACGGCGAATTGGCCAGCTTCAGCAGCGCGCCCGACATGCCGACGTCGTTGGCGATGATGCGCGCGATCTGGCGCGGCGACGGGTCGGCCTTGGCCAGCTCGCGCTGCAGGTCGACGAGCAGGCTGGGCCGTGGCGGAATCCGGATGGAGCGCATCAGCGCGTCTTCCACCGCGTTTTCGGTAGGCAAAGCTTGGGCGGCGGCGGTCGTCATTGTGGTATCGGCGGGAAAAATAGCAACACTATAAACTAGAGGCAACACTTTTGCTGAGCGCGGCCATCCGCGATTATCGCCGCAAGCGCGCCGGGCCGGCGCGAATTTGTGCGGATTTTGCGGGCGATACGCCATATTTTGTCGCGTATTGCCCTAAAACAATAATAATCTGGCACGGGTTTTCTGGTCGTGCCGGCTACATTGCACTGGGAGGGGGATGTTTGCCGAATTGGCGGGAATCGATTTCAGCGCGTCGTCGCAGCTGGTGGCGCCGCAGCTGATCGGGATGACGTTGCTGGTGGACGGGGTCGGCGGCCGCATCGTCGAGGTCGAGGCTTACGACCAGGCGGAGCCGGCCTCGCATTGCTACATCGGCCAGACCGCGCGCAATTTTTCCATGTTCGGGCCGCCGGCGCACAGCTATGTGTACCAGTCGCACGGCCTGCACTGGTGCCTGAATTTCGTCTGCCGCGAAGCGGGGCACGGCGCGGGCGTGCTGATCCGGGCGCTGGAGCCGGTCGACGGGCTGGCGCTGATGCGCACGCGGCGCGGCATGGACGACGCGCGCCTGCTGTGCGCCGGGCCGGGC
>NZ_SPVG01000092.1 GCF_004614165.1 Duganella callida
GCGCCAACGCCGATGCGGCCGTCCGCCTGCACCTGCACGCGCAACTGGCGGCCGGCAGCGCCGACGCGAGCGCCCTGCTGGCGGTGTTCAGCGACGCGCGGCTGGCGCGGCTGAACATGGACATCCTCAACAACAGCGGTCTCAACCTGATCAAGATCGCCACGCGGCGCGAAGAACTGGTGGCGGCCCTGAGCGGCATGGCGGCGCAATGGGCCGACGACTTCTGGCTGGGCGCCACCGACCGGCTGCTGGCCGCGCGCCTGCAACTGCGGCTGGCGCGCCTGCTGGCGCCGACGGCGGGCCTGCAGGACCAGGTGCGCGAGCGCGTGCGCGAGGCGCTGGATGCATCGACCGACGGCCACGAGCGCCACGCGCTGCTGAACACCGCCGTCAGCGCGCTGAACGAAGCGGGCCTGTCGGACCAGGCCGAGCAACTGCTGCTGGCCGAACTGCCGCGTTCGCATGCGCCGTACTACTTCATGCTGAGTCTGGCGGGCATCGCCAAGCGCCGCAACGACGTGGCCGGCGTGCTGTCATGGTACGAACAAGCGTGGCGCGCCGCACTGGGACCGGCGACTCGGTTGCAATGGGGCGTCACCTACATCGGCAGCCTGCGCGACCTGGCGCCGCAGGACAGCGCACGGATCGACCAGGCGATGCAGGGCTTGCGGGCCGACATCGCCGCCGCCGGCGACGATGCGCGCCAGCAGCGCAACCTGACCCAGCTGCAGAAACTGTCGCTTTAACGATCAGCGGCGCTGGAATTCGGCGTCGGCTTTCCACTGGGGAATGTCTTTGGCCTGGGCGGCCTGGTAGCCGGCCTGGAACAGCAGGGCGATGTCGTCCACCGCGCCGCGCGTGTTCCAGTTGGGCTGGACCACGTCGTTGACGGTGTGGAACTGGTGCGCGGTGTAGTTCAGCAGTTTGCTGGCGCTGCTGCGCAGGTAGATGGTCGGGATGCCGGCCCGAGCGAATTCCAGCTGGTCGCCACGGTAGTAGCTGCCGTAGCCGACGTTGCTGTCGGGCCGCACCACGCGCCCCTGCCGCGCGGCGATTGCTTTGACCAGATCGTCGGCCGACGACTTGCCCAGGCCGCTGAGTTCGACGTCGGCCGTGCGGCCCCACAGGTTGAGGCCGTCGATGTTGATGTTGAGGATGGTCTTGCTCAGCGGGTACAGCGGGTTGCGCACGTAGTATTGCGCGCCCAGCAGGCCGCGTTCCTCGGCCGTGGTGGCGACGAACAGGATGGTGCGTTTCGGCGCCTGCGGCAAGGCCTTGTAGGCGCGCGCGATCTGCAGCAGGGCGGCGACGCCGCTGGCGTTGTCCACCGCGCCGTGGAAGATCTGCTGGCTGCGCGGCCCCGGCAGGCTCTCGTCGATGCCGAAGTGATCCCAGTGCGCGGTGTAGACTACCACCTCATCCTTCAGCTGCGGATCGGAACCGGTGATGCGCGCCACCACGTTGTGCGATTCGACCGGCCGCAGCGCGTTCAGCGCGGTGGCGTTCAGCTTGATGCCCATCGGCACCGGCCTGAAGTCGCGCGCGACGGCCTGCTGCTTGAGCGCGCTGAAATCGAGGCCGGCTGCCTTGAACAGCGCGCACGCGCTTTCCTGCCGCAGCCAGCCCGGCAGCGCCGGCAGGTCGGCCGACGGCAGCTGCAGCGCATAGTTTTCGCGGCCCCAGCTGTTGAGGACGAAGTCGAACGGGTAGCCGGCCGCCTTGGTGTCGTGCACGATCAGCGCGGCGGCGGCGCCCATCTTGGCCGCCATCTCGAATTTGTAGTTCCAGCGGCCGTACCAGGTGACGGCCTGGCCGCCGAACAGGCTGGCGTCCAGCTGCGCCGGTTTCCTGGGATCCGGCAGCGGCGGGTCGTTGATCAGCATGACCAGGGTCTTGCCTTTGAGGTCGGCGCCCTTGTAATCGTCCCACTGAAATTCCGGTGCCTGCACGCCGTAGCCGACGAACACCAGTTCCGAATCGGCGATGTCGACGGCCGGCGCCGGCCGCAGGGTCCAGGCGACGTAGTCGTCGCCGAATGTCAGCGGCGTGACCTGGCCATCCTTGACGTAGTTGAGCGAGGGGTGGCTGGAGATGCCGACCAGCGGCACCGTCTGCAGATAGCTGCCGTCCGCCGTGGCCGGCTCCAGGCCGATCTGCTTGAACTGCTCGCGCAGATAGGCGATGGTGTGCGCTTCGCCCTGGGTGCCGGGTGCGCGGCCCTCGAACTCGTCGGAGGCCAGCGTGGCGATCTGCTCGACCAGCGCGGCACCGTCGATCTGGCGCAGCGCCGGCGCCAGCGGCGCGCCTTTGCCGGCCTGGGCTTCGGTCACGCACAAGCTCAGCAGGATGGTCGGCAGCAGCAATTTCATAAGCAGGGAATTGTTAAGAGGCAGGTCGCCATTCTGACACACTTTATTGCTTAAGAACACTATCCGCTAGGGTTGACTGATCGGATAAATGGATGGGTTTGCGCGGAAAATCGCGCTTTTTAATTCAAAAATTTGATACTAAGATGAATCCATCGTATCCAACTTTGGAGCACCATCATGAAAATCCAATCCATCCTCGTTTCCACCGCCCTGCTGATCGCCACCGGTGCCGCGTTTGCCCAGAGTGAAGCGGAGTTCGATCTTGCCTTCCGCAAGCAGGCGGCCAGCACGTTGACGCGCGAGCAGGTCAAGGCCGACACCGTGGCCGCGCGCGCTGCCGGCCAGCTCGACACCAACGAAGCCAACCAGGACATCGCCTACATGGCGCCGCGCGCGAAAAACGGCAAGGTCCAGGCCCAGATGGCTGCGAAGAAACAAGACGCACAAGACAAGACTGCCAACTAGGCAAACCACAACCGACAGCGGGCGCGCCGGGGAAACCGCCGCGCCCGTTTTCTTTTTGCGACAGGTGGCTATTTTCTTGCAGCAGACCGGCCGCTTTGGGCGTATGCTGATTTCCACAAGACAATGGAGACCTCCCCATGCGTAAATTGTCGTTCCAGCAGAAACTCTGGGTGCCGCTGATTTGCAGCCTGTTGTGCATCACCGCCATCTTTCTGTTCGAGACCATCCAGACGCGCAACGTGCGGCTGGAGGAGCGCAGCGCCGATCTGACCAATATCGACCAGATCGCGCTCAACCTCATCAAGCAGTACGGCGACAAGGCGGCGGCCGGCACGCTGAGCCAGGAGGAGGCGCAAAAGCAGGCGCTGGACACCATCCGCGCGCTGCGCTACGCCAAGGACGGTTACTTCACCATCAACCGCGGCACGCTGTCGCTGATGCACCCGATCAAGCCGGAAAACAACAACAAGGATCTGGTCGACCTGAAAGACCCGAACGGCACCTATGTCTACCGCGCGATCGCGGCCGCCGGCGCGCTGCCCGAAGGCGGCGGTTTCGTGCGCTATTACTGGTCGCGGCCGGGGTCGGCCGAGCCGGTGCCCAAGCTCAGCCGCGTGATGCATTATGCGCCGTGGAACTGGGACGTGGTCACCGGCGTGTACATCGACGACATCGACGCCGCCTTCCGCGCCTCGCTGCTGAAGTCGGCGGCCTGGCTGGCGGCGGTGTGCGTGGTGCTGTGGGTGATCGTCAGCATGGTCAACAAGAGCCTGCGCCACACCATCGGCGGCGCGCCCGAATACGTGGGCGAAGTCACGCAGCGCATATCCGAGGGCGATCTCAGCGTGACGGTCAAGGTGCACGAATCGGACCGCGGCAGTATTTTGCACTCGGTGCGGTCGATGCAGCAGCGGCTGGCCGACACCATCGGCGAAATCCGCCGCAGCGCCGACACCATCGCCACCGCGTCGAGCGAGATCGCATCCGGCAACCTGGACCTGTCGGCGCGCACCGAATCGCAGGCCAGCTCGCTGGAAGAGACGGCCGCGTCGATGGAACAGCTGACCTCGACCGTGAACCAGAATGCCGACAATGCGCAGCAGGCCAACCGGCTGGTGCAGTCGGCCTCGGAAGTGGCCGAGCGCGGCGGCAAGGTGGTGTCGCAGGTGGTGCAGACCATGGACACCATCAATGCCTCGGCCACGCGCATTGTCGACATCATCAGCGTGATCGACGGCATCGCGTTCCAGACCAATATCCTGGCCCTGAACGCGGCGGTGGAAGCGGCGCGCGCGGGCGAGCAGGGGCGCGGCTTCGCGGTGGTGGCGTCGGAGGTGCGCAACCTGGCGCAGCGCAGCGCGGCGGCGGCCAAGGAAATCAAGGAACTGATCAATGCCTCGGTGGACAGCATCAGCGCCGGCAGCGCGCTGGTGCAGGAAGCCGGCGCCACCATGGACCAGGTGGTGGCCAGCGTCAACAAGGTGACCCAGATCATGCAGGCGATCAGCGATGCCTCGGGCGAGCAGAGCACGGGCATCGGCCACGTCAACATGGCGATCACCGAGATGGATTCGGTGACGCAGCAGAACGCCGCGCTGGTGGAGCAGGCGGCGGCGGCGGCCGGCAGCATGCAGGAGCAGGCGGCGACGCTGGCCGGGCTGGTGGCGCGTTTCCGCCTGGGCGCCGACGGCCAACCCTG
>NZ_SPVG01000010.1 GCF_004614165.1 Duganella callida
CGCCAGCGCCGCCGCCACGGTACAGCCGAGGAACTGCGCCACCGACCAGCGCACGCCCGCCTGCAACAGCAGCCGGTCGAGCAGCGCCAGCCAGGCGACGCGGCGCAGCTGGCGGTCCAGGCCCGGATGGCGGCTGAAGGCGCGGCGTTTCAAAATGTCGATCCGCTCGCCGCCGCCCGCCGCATCGCGCGACATCAGGCGCAAGCGCCTGGCGATGCGCCGCGCGGCGCCGCCGTGGGCGCCGGACCACCACAGCCAGGCGCCTTCCATCATCAGAATCACGGCCGCGAACAGCAGCACGGCAAAGGCGGTGAAGATGCCGTCCATGATCTACTCGTAGATCTTGGCCGGGTCGAACGCCGTGTCGGGTACCGGCACGCCGAACATGCGCAGCCGGTCGGCGAAACGCGGCCGCACGCCGGTGGCGTAGAAGCTCCCCTGCACGGCGCCGTGTGCATCCACGCCCTTCTGCTCGAAGCGGAAAATCTCGTGCATGGCGATCACATCGCCCTCCATGCCCGTGATCTCCTGCAGGCTGACCAGCTTGCGCGTGCCGTCGGTCAGGCGCGACACCTGCATCACCACCGTCACGGCGGAGCAGATCTGCTGGCGCGTGGCGCGCGGCGTCAGGTTGACGCCGGCCATGCCGACCATGTTCTCCAGCCGCGACAGGGCGTCGCGCGGCGTGTTGGAGTGGATCGTCGCCAGCGAGCCTTCGTGGCCGGTGTTCATCGCCTGCAGCATGTCCAGCGCCTCCGGGCCGCGCACCTCGCCGAGGATGATGCGGTCCGGCCGCATGCGCAGCGCGTTGCGCACCAGCGAGCGCTGGTTCACCTCGCCCTTGCCCTCGATATTCGGCGGCCGCGTCTCCAGCCGCACCACGTGCGGCTGGCGCAGCGCCAGCTCCGCCGCATCCTCGATGGTGACGATGCGCTCCTGCGCCGGGATGAAGCCGGACAGCACGTTCAGCATGGTGGTCTTGCCCGAGCCGGTACCGCCCGAGATCAGGATGTTGATCTTGGCCTGGCCCAGCGCCTGCAGCACCTGCACCATGGGCGGCGTCAGACTGCGGTAGTCGAGCAGGTTGGCGATGGTGAGCGGGTGCACGGTAAAGCGGCGGATCGACAGAATCGGGCCATCGATGGCCAGCGGCGGGATGATGGCGTTCACGCGCGAGCCGTCCGGCAGGCGCGCGTCGACCATCGGGCTCGATTCGTCGACGCGCCGGCCCACGCGCGAGACGATCTTCTCGATGATCTTCATCAGGTGCGCGTTGTCGTTGAAGGTGACGTCGGTCAGTTCCAGCCGGCCCGCGCGCTCGACGTACACCCTGGACGCGGTGTTGACCAGGATGTCCGACACGCCGGGATCGGCCAGCAGCGGCTCCAGCGGTCCGAAGCCCAGCATCTCGTGCTGGATGTCGAGCACCAGGTTGTGGCGCTCATGCTGATTCAGTACGATGCGCTCCTCTTCGATGATGCGCTGTACCAGCAGCGCCAGCTCGTGCTTGAACTGCTCGGACGTCAGCCGCTTCAGGCGCTCCAGGTCGATGCGGTCCAGGATGGTCTGGTGCATGCTCTTCTTCAGTTCCTGGTAGGCCGCCGCGGCCAGGCCGGGCGGATCGATGCCGGCGTGGCGCGCTTCCTCCACGCTGGACAGGCGTTCGCGTAAGCTCATCTCACACTCCTTCGTTGCGGCCAAAGATGCGGTCGAACAGGCCCTTGCTTTCGGCGACGCGGCGCGCGGTCACCAGCTCCACCAGTTCCGACAGGCTGCGCGCCACCACACTGCTGCGCGACAGCTGCAGCACCGGGATGCCCTGGTTGACCGAGTCGGTCGCCGACAGATAATCGTTGGGCACCGTGTGCACCACGTCCGCGCCCAGCGCCTGTTCCAGATCCGTCAGGCGCAGCTTGCCGCCCTTCTCGTAGCGGTTGACGATCAGGCGCGTGCGCTCGGGCGGATAGCCCAGCGAGCGGAAGATATCCAGCAGCCGGCGGCCGTCGCGGATGTCGGGCAGCGCCAGCTGCAGCACCGGGTAGATGGTGTCCGCCTGGTCCAGCGCGCGCAGCGACACGGCGTCGATCTGACGGCCCACGTCCAGCACCACGAAATCGTAATGCTGGCGGGCGATGCGCAGGATGGTGTCCATGTGCTCCGGCTTCATGCCGCCGACCTGGTTGGGATCGTCGGCCGCCGCCAGCACGCCGAAGTTGGAGGCCACGTGCACCAGGCAGGAATCGAGGAAGGCGCCGTCCATGCGGCCGATCTGGGCGCAGATGTCGGACAGCGTCATGGTCGGCTTCTGGTCGGAGACGTACAGCGTGGCGTCGCCGAACTGCCCGTGCAGGTCGATCAGCAGCACCTTCTTGTCGGCCAGCGCCGCCAGCGCGTAGCCGAAATTGGTCGACAGGAAGGTCGCGCCGCTGCCGCCCTTGCAGGAAATGAAGGCCAGCACTTTGCCGCTGCGCATATGGGTCAGGCCGGCGGCGACTTCGATGCGGTCCATGGCTTCGTGGAAGGCGCGGTGCGACAGCGGCAGCTGCAGCACCTCGCGCATGCCGGCGCGCATGGCGCGGATCAGCAGATCCTGTTGCGGCTCGCGCGTCAGCAGCAGGTACGACGCGCCGGGATAGTGCTTGCTCAGGCGTTCGAGCAGTTCCGCCTCCTCGGCCGACAGATCGCTGGCGTCCAGCACCACCAGTTCCGGCGCATCCGCCAGCTGGCGTTCGAGCGCGTCGCGCAGACCGTTGCGCGACGCGGTCAGCTGCACGGCGGGCATGCGCGCCGCTCCCTGCGCCGCGATCTCCGCGTGCAGCAGGCTGTCCCGGGTGATCATCAGCGTCTTCATTTGGTGGCGGCGGCCGGCGTGTCGCCGGCCTTCTGATAGCGTTCGTAGGCGGCGTGCGCGCTGCGGCCGTCCATGCCGTCGACCGGCGCGGTGTTGCGGCCGGCGTCCGGATACATGTGCTGCTGCGCCAGCGTGATGCGGGTGTCGATGCCGAAGCGGTCGGCAAGCGGGGCGCAGGCGGACAGCACGCCCAGCGCCGGCAGGAGGATAAGGTATCGCATGAGGGTTCCTATTTTTTCTCCGGCTGACCTTCCATGCGGCCGCCGAGGAACAGTTCCGCGCGGCTGGGCGTGGTCACGCCGTCGGTCGGCAGCTTGTAGTTGGCCGGAAGCGGGTGCACCAGATGCGGGGTGACGACGAACAGCAGTTCGGTGCGGTCCTGCTGGAAGTCGGTACTGCGGAACAGCGCGCCGAGCACCGGCAGTTCGCCGAGGATGGGCAGGCCGCGCATGTTGGTGGTCTGGTTGTTCTTGATCAGGCCACCGATGGCGAAGCTCTGGCCGTCGTACAGCTCGACGGTGGTGGAGGCGCGCCGGGTGGTGATCAGCGGCAGCAGCGAGGTGCCGGAAATGCCGGCGACCGAGATGCCGATCCCCTCGCGCGAGATCTCCGACACTTCCGGCGCCACCCGCAGGTTGATGCGGCCGCCCGTCAGCACGGTGGGCGTGAAGCGCAGGCCGACGCCGAATTCCTTCTCATCCAGCGTGACCTTGTTGTTGTCCTGCGCCACCGGCACGAAGATCTTGCCGCCGGCCAGGAAGCTGCCTTCCTGGCCGCTGATCGCCATCACGGTCGGCTCAGCCAGGATGCGCACCAGCGCCTCCTGGCGGTCGGCCGCAAGGCCGACGTGGCCGCGTCCCTTGCCGATGTCGAGCAGCCCTTTCAGCGTGCCGGTGATGAAGGCGGAGGTCAGCGTGGAAGCCCAGCTGCCGCCGCCGAAATTGAAACTGGCGTTGGCTTCCAGCTTGTCCAGCAGGGACTTCGAGACTTCGGCGATCTTCACCTCCAGCATCACCTGCTGCGGCGCGCCGATGTTGAGGAAGTTGACGATGCGCGCACCGTTCTGCGGCGCCTGCGGCGCGCCGGCACTGCTGCTTTCCTTGCCGCTTTCCAGGGCGCGAGCGGGCCGGCGCACGAAGGCGGCGGCCAGCTCCAGCACGCGCGCGGCGGTCGGCGCGTCGTCGACGGTGCCGTTGATGACCAGCGTGTCGCCGGCGGCGCTGACCTGGATGTTCTTCTGGTCCGGCAGCAGCGCCGCCAGCGCCTGCCGCAAGCCGCCGGGATCGATGCTGACCGCCACCTCGATCACGTTGCACATGCCGCTGCGGCCCTGCACGATCATATTGCTGCTGCCGATATCGACGCCGACCACGTACAGAGTGTCGGGCGCCACCAGCATCGCCTGCAACACGGCGGGGTTGCCGACGCTGCGCGCCTGCACGTCCTCCGGCATGCGCATCAGCGTGGATTTGCCCAGCTGGAGCGCCAGGCTGCCCGGCTGCGCGGCCTGGCCGGTGCAGCGCAGCGCGCCGGCTTCCTCGGCGGCGGCCGGATGCGGCGCGATGGCCGGTGTCCTGGCCGGGGCGGACGGCGTGGCGACCATGGGC
>NZ_SPVG01000162.1 GCF_004614165.1 Duganella callida
GGACGGCCATGCCTGACAGCGACGCGGCGGCGGCCGGACCGAACCACGCAGCAGCGGCCGCGGCGCCGGTCACCCCGGCCGAGGGTCAGGTCCATGCAAGCTAACGCCCGCCCGCAGCTGCTGTACGACCTGTCGGAGCTGGTGCGCCGCGACGCCCGCTCCGGCATCCAGCGCGTCACGCGCGGCGTGCTGCAAGCCTTGCTGGCCACGCCGCCGGACGGCTGGCAAGTGCGGCCGGTCTACGACGCCGGCGGCTTCTACGCCTATGCCGAGACCGAGGCGGACGGCCGCCACATCGCAGCCGCGCCGGGCCAGGAGCAACCGCTGCAGGTGCGCCCGGGCGACGTGCTGCTCGGCGTCGACCTGGCGCTGGAGTCGGTGCCGCACCGCCGCGACCTGCTGGCCAGCCTGCAGCGGCACGGCGTGCGCCTGTACTTCATGGTCTACGATCTGCTGCCGGTGCGCCATCCCGAATGGTTCGTCGACGGCGTGGCCGGCGCCTATGCGCAATGGCTCGACAGCGTCACCGCGCTGGCCGATGGCCTGATCTGCAACGCCCGCGCCACCGCCGACGACCTGCTGGACTGGCTGGACGCGCATCCGCCGCGGCGCGCACTGCCACTGCAAATCGGCTGTGCCGGGCTGGGCGCGGACCTGGCCAGCGCCCAGCCCGGCGACGCCGCCGAGCTCGCCGATGCCGCGCTGCCGCCGCAACTGGCACAACGCCCGACGCTGCTGATGGTCGGCACGCTGGAGCCGCGCAAGATGCAGGGCCAGGCGCTCGATGCGCTGGAGATGCTTTGGGCCCAGGGGGTCGATCTGAATCTGGTCATTGTCGGCAAGCCGGGCTGGCAGGTGGATGCTCTGGCCGCACGCCTGCGCGCCCACCCGGAGCATGACGGGCGCCTGCACTGGCTCGAGCGCGCCAGCGATGCCCAGCTGCTGGCGCTGTACCACGGCAGCAGCGCGCTGCTGGCCGCGTCGCAGGGCGAAGGTTACGGCTTGCCGTTGATCGAGGCGGCCCAGCATGGGCTGCCGGTGATCGCGCGCGACCTGGCGGTGTTCCGCGAGGTGGGCGGCGCGCACGCCTGGTATTTTCACGCCGACGACGGCGCCCAACTGGCCGCGGCGCTGCAGGACTGGCTGGCGCTGCACGTTGCCGGCGCGGCGCCGGCCTCGCACGGCATGCCGCGCCTGGACTGGGCCGCCAGCGCCGGCCAGCTGCTCGATTGCGTGCTGGGCGGGCGCTGGTATCGTCGCGCGCCGATCACCCTGCCGTGAGGCGCCGGCGGTAAAATTGTTGATTTCGTAAGAGTCCAGTATACTGCCGGCTTGTCTTCTTTTTTAGGGCTCTTATGCTGCCACGCCCCGCCGCCTCCGGCACCGTGATCCAACGCTGGCTGCCGCTGCTGCTGTGCGTGAATCTGCTGCTGCTGGCGTTCTACCTCGCCATCGATTACCAGCTGGTCTACCACTCGGACGCCGCGGTCAAGAACCTGCTGGCGCAGGAAATCGTCGAGACCGGCCAATACTTCCCGCGCGACTGGAATTACGTCAACAGCGACCTGTGGGTGCTGACCACCCACACCTTCATCGTGCCGCTGCTGCCGTTCATGGCCAACGGCTACAAGGCGGCGCTGATTTCCGATCTGGTCACCGCCGCCCTGATCCTGCACGGCAGCTGGCTGGTGACCGGCCTGCTGGAACAGAGCCGGCTGGCGCGCCTGCTCGGCATGGCGGCGCTGAGCGCCGGCATGTCGCTGATCATGGCCGAACACGTGTACGGCCAGGCCGCCTACGGCACCATCTACTACGTGGCCTGCTACCTGCTGTACGCGTACTGGCGCCTGAGCCAGGCCGGCGGCGCGCGCGCGCGCCTGCTGTGGGGCGGGGCCACCGTGGCGCTGGCCATCCTGGCGTTCTGGGCTAATCCGCAGCGCGCGCTGCTGTCCTACGGCCTGCCGCTGCTGGCCGCCGCCGCCGCCCAGCAGGGCCTGGAGTGGCGGGCCGCGCATGGCGCACGGCGCCGCGTGCGCTGGCACCAGGCCGGCGCCAGCGCCGCGCTGCTGCTGGGCATGGCCGCCGGCATCCTCGCCAACAAGCTGACCCTGCAGCACGTGATGGTCAGCGCCGGCCTGACCATGCTGGCGTGGCGCGATTTCGACGGCATGCTGCACAACCTGGCCGGCGTCGCGCATGGCGTGCTGGCACTGCTGGACGGCCTGCCGCGTCTCGATGGCCAGGTGGCCTCGCTGGCCGGCGCCTACGCCGCCGCGCGCCTGCTGGGCGGCGTGGTGCTGCTGGCCGTGCTGCCGTGGACCCTGCTCAAGGCGCTGGAGCCGCGCCGCGGCCCGCGCCAGCTGGTGGTGCTGTTCACCGCGGTGTCGCTGGGCGCCAACCTGTTCGTCGTGCTGACCACCTCGCTGGCCGACATGGCGGCGCCGGAAGCCTCGGTGCGCTATCTGGTGCCGTCGCTGCTGCTGATGGTGCCGGTGATGACCGGCGTGCTGGTCGACCGCCGCGTGCTGGCGCCGTTGCCGCGCGCCGCCGGCCTCGCGGCGCTGGCGTTGCTGGCCACCAGCGCCCCCACCTCTTACCTGTACCCCTACAATGAAGCCATGCAGCTGCCGATGCGGCGCCTCAGCGTGCAGACGCCGGACCAGGACGTGGTCAATTTCCTGCGCGATCAGGGCCTGCGATACGGCTACGCCACCTTCTGGAACGCCAACAAGCTGACAGTGCTGAGCGCCGGCGCCGTCAAGGTGCGGCCGGTGACGGTGGAAGGCGGCATTCCGCTGCCGATGCGCAAGCTGTCGTCCAACCGCTGGTACCGGCCGGAGGCCTGGCAAGGCGAAACCTTTGTCATGCTGCTGGATGAGGAACTGAAGGCGCTGGATCAGCCGCGCATGGCGGCGCTGGCCGGCGCGCCGCGCGTGCTGCGCTTCCGCAACCTGACCGTGCTGGTGTATCCGGCCAACATCGCCAGCGTGCTGCCGAAATGGGATCTGCGCCTGCGCAAGCCGGAACACTATCCGGTGTACGCCGGCACGCCGCACATGGCCGGCCACTTCGAGCCGGCGCTGGCGGGCATGGTGGCGGCGCCCGGCGAAGCCGGTCCGCTGATGTTCGGACCGGCGCGCACGCTGCCGCCCGGCAGTTACGACATCGGCTTCGATGTGGAAACGACCGGCGCGGAGGGCAGCGAGTTCGGCTTCGTCGATGCCGTCACCGGCGGCGCCACGGTCACCCACGCGCGCCAGACCATCACCCAGGCCGGCCGCCAGCACGTGGTGCTGCGGCTGGACACCGCCACCCAGCTGGAGCAGCTGGAATTGCGCGCGTTCAGCAGCGGCCAGGGCCAATTCATCGTGCGCGGCGCCGACATCGCCCCGCATTCGCAGGAGAAACACTGATGCAAGCAGCAACATCCCCTTTGATCTCGGTCGTGATCCCGGTCTACAAGGCCGAGAAGATGCTCGACGAGTTGTACACGCGCCTGCGCGACGCCATCCAGACCGTCACGCCGGCGTTTGAAATCGTGCTGGTGGAAGACTGCGGCGGCGACCGCTCGTGGGACGTGATCGAACGCCTGGCGCAGGCCGACCCGCGCGTGGTCGGCCTGCAGTTCTCGCGCAACTTCGGCCAGCACTACGGCATCACCGCCGGCCTGGACCTGTGCCGCGGCGACTGGGTGGTGGTGATGGACTGCGACCTGCAGGACGCGCCGGAGGAAATCCCGCGCCTGTACGCCAAGGCGCAGGAAGGCTACGACGTGGTGCTGGCGCTGCGCGGCAAGCGCCAGGATCCGCTGCTCAAGCGCGCCACCTCGTGGCTGTACTACCGCCTGTTCAGCTACCTGGCCGACATCGACATCGACGGCGACAGCGGCAATTTCCGCATCATGTCGCGCCAGGTGGTGAAGAACTTCAACCGCATGCGCGAGCAGCTGCGCTTCTTCGGCGGCCACGTGCAGTGGATGGGCTTTCCCACCACCGGCATCCAGGTGCAGCACGCCCAGCGCGCCGAGGGCAAGTCGACCTACACCTTCGCCAAGCTGTGGCGGCTGGCCTCGGAAACCATCATCGCCTATTCGGACAAGCCGCTGCGCATGGCGGCGCGGCTGGGCCTGACCATGGCGGCGGTGGCCACCGCGTTCGGCCTGTATCTGCTGGTGGCGTCCATCATCCACCGTTCGCCGATCGCCGGCTGGTCCAGCCTGATCGTGTCGCTGTACTTCATCGGCGGCCTGATCATCGGCATCCTCGGCATCATGGGGGTCTACCTGGGCAAGGCCTTCGATGAAACCAAGAAGCGCCCGCTGTACATCGTGCGGCGCCTGACGCCCAACGCGCGCGAGCTGCCCGATGACTGACGCCACGCCCCTGCTGCGGCGCGCGCCGTGGGATGCCGCGGCGCTCGGCCATCCCGCCTGGGAACTGCGCGACGCCAGCGCCTGTC
>NZ_SPVG01000017.1 GCF_004614165.1 Duganella callida
GGCCGCTACGGTAGAGCCCGTGTGCGATTGGCAGAACTGACCCCGGATTTTTACATCAGTCCCATCGCTTTCGGCAGCCAGAGCGACAGGCCCGGCCAGTAGGTGACGATCACCAGGAACACCAGCATCGTGATCAGCCACGGCATCACCGCCACGGTCAGTTCGGAGATGCTCATCTTCGAGATGCCGCTGGCCACGTACAGGTTCAGGCCCACCGGCGGGTGGCACAGGCCGACTTCCATGTTGGCGTCGATCATGATGCCGAAGTGGACCGCGTCGATGCCCAGGCGGATCGCGGCCGGATGCAGGATGGGCGCCATCACCAGGATGATCGACGACGGTTCCATCACGTTACCGGCCAGCAGCAGCAGGATGTTGGTGAAGAACAGGAAGCCGGCCTGGCCCAGGTCTTTGTTGAGGATCCAGTCCGCCATCGCCTGCGGGATGTTTTCGTGCGCCATCAGGAACGAGAACAGCACGGCGTTGGTGATGATGTACAGCAGCATCGCCGACAGCGCGGCCGATTTCTTCAGCACTTCCGGCGTCTTCTTCAGCGGCATGTCCTTGTAGACGAATACCGAGATCACGAACGCATACACGGCGCTCATCGCCGCCGCTTCGGTCGGCGTGAAGATGCCCTTGGTGATGCCGCCGATGATGATCACCACCAGCATCAGGCCCCATACGCTCTTGCGGAACGCGGTCCAGCGCTGGCCCCACGAGGCTTTGCGCATGCGCGGATAGTTGTTCTTGTAGGCCAGCACCCAGGTGGTGCCGCACAACATCACGGTCAGCAGGATGCCGGGGAACAGGCCGGCCAGGAACAGCGCGCCGATCGAGGTGTTGGTGGAAATCGCGTAAATCACTTTCGGGATCGACGGCAGCATCAAAATGCCCAGCGAACCGGCGGTGATGATCACGCCGGCGCCGAACTGCTTCGGATAGCCCTGCTTGACCATGGCCGGCAGGATGATGGAGCCGATCGCCACCACCGTCGCCACCGACGAACCGCACACCAGCGCGAACATGGCGCAGGCGATGATGCCGGCCAGCGCCAGGCCGCCGTGCCAGTGGCCGATCAGGCTGGTCGCGAAGCTGATCATGCGCTTGGCCACGCCACCGTGCGTCAGGAAGTTACCGGCCAAAATGAACAGCGGGATGGCCATGATCTCGAATTTCTCGATGCCGGTGAACAGCTTCAGCGCCACCGCCTCGATCGGCACCTCGGTCAGCAGATACATGAACATCAGCACCGTCAGGCCCAGCGCGATGGAGACCGGGATGCCGGTCAGCATCAGCAGGATCAGCAGGGCGAACACGATGCCGACCTTGCCGCCGAGGATGCACACGCCGAGCAGGATGCCGGCCAGTACCGCCAGCACGGTGCCGGCCTTCTTTTTGGTCCAGGGTTCGATGCCTGGCACTGCGATCGCGTCGCTCATCGTGCACCTCCATGGGCCGGCGCGGCGGCAAACAGTTCATCGTGGTCGTCGTCGCTCAAGCCTTCGACGTGGGATTCATCGTGATGCGGCAGCTCGCCGTGGCGCAGGAAGGCCCAGCCCACCTGCAGGAAGCGGAAACACATCAGGTAGGATGCCCACGGCACGGCAGAATACACCAGCCAGGTCGGCCATTCGAGGTCGGGCGTGGTCGGGCCTTCCGGAATGTCGGTCAGGTCCTTGCCCAGCAGGCCGAACACCGCATGGTGCATGCCGTTTTCCCAGACGAAGGTCAGGCCCAGGGTGCCGACGATGCCGGTGAACAGCGCGCCGCAGACCAGCGCCAGCATCACCGTGAAGCGGCGCCATTCGGGCGGCAGGCGGTTGACCAGCACGTCCACGCCGACGTGCACGCCCTTGCGCACGCCGTAGGCGGCGCCGAACTTGGCCATCCAGACGAACATGATGATGGCCAGTTCCTGCGCCCATTCGAAGTGCAGGGCAAGCAGGAAGTCTTGCACGTAGGGAATCGCAATGCCGGTGCCGTAGCGGTGCACCACGGAAAAGAAGATGATGAGAGTGGCTCCTCCCATCAGGAAGGTGATGATCCACTCCTCCAGATGATCGAGAATTTTTGTGAACATAATATGTCTCTAAGAGTTATTAGTGCTGGGGAATCCAGCATTGCAGTAACTTAACTTTGAGATGTAAAGCTGGCAATGAGGGGTATTACTAGGTCGGCCACAGCCGTCGTCGTCCGGCATACCACAACTTTTGATTTTTCCGCCACATTATTTGATGCCTAAACTAAGGCCGCTTCGGCACAACAAAAAATTTGAGAAAAACCGTAACGGATACGTTATGATGGCGTCGCTCTCAGGGATACATGCATATGGATATGCGGCCCGGTAGCAAGAGCACAGAATTGTAAGTGGGGAGTGTGTATAGAATCGGTAATGAATACCGGCGAGATCGAGGAGACACACGTTTTACAGAATGTCGCTGTTACAGGCTCTGCAGGCTGCCACAAGCGTGCTACGGGGACGGGCAAGTGACCGGGAACGTGAGAAGGATTTGAAAACGCACCTTAGGGTGCGTTTTTTTTCGCCCATAGCCTTTACAATGGCGTGTGGCGCTGTATCACCGATGCAACATGATGGTGCGTTTCTACAACAGTGACACAAAATAAAGTGCTTTTTTGGTGCATGAAACTGTGATGAAAATACAACAGGAAAATCCGCGGTTTTCCGCCGTTTTGGCGCTTCCATTCGGGAAGTTAGGGGTGCGCGCGGCCGCCGGCGAAGTGACCGAGTTGTGCTACCTGCCGCCCCATTTTGAAGCGCAGGCGCCGCAAGATGCGGTGGCGGAGCTGGTGGCGCAGCAGCTCGCCCGATACTGTGACGATCCCGACTATGCTTTCACCCTGCCGTTGAAGCGCGTCGGCACCGAATTCCAGCACAAGGTCTGGGACACGCTGTGCTCGATTCCGCGCGGCAGTACCCGCACCTATGGCGAGTTGGCCAAACATCTGGGCTCGGCGCCGCGGGCGGTGGGCCAGGCCTGCGGCGCCAACTGGTTCCCGGTGGTGATTCCATGCCACCGCGTGACGGCGGCCGGCGGCCTGGGCGGCTTCTCCAACAGCGACGACCCCAACGGTTACCTGCTGGGCATCAAGCGCTGGCTGCTGGCGCACGAAGGATCGAGCGAATACGCATGGCAGCAGACAACCTTGCTCTGATCGACGAATTCTGCGACAGCCTGTGGCTGGAGGATGGGCTGTCGAAAAACACGCTGGAAGCCTACCGGCGCGACATGCGCCTGTTCGCCACGTGGCTGGAGAAGATGCGGCCGCAGGTGGACGGCCTGCTGGCCGTGGACGGCAAGGCCATCGAGGATTACATCGCCGCGCGCCAGTCCGACAGCGGCAAAGCGACCTCGTCCAATCGCCGCCGCGCCACGCTCCGGCGCTTCTACCAGATGCTGCTGCGCCAGCGCCGCATCGCCGAAGATCCGAGCCTGAAGGTGGTCTCGGCCAAGCAAGCGCAGCGCTTCGTGCAGACGCTGAGCGAGGCGCAAGTCGAAGCCTTGCTGGGCGCGCCCGACGTCACCACGCCGCTGGGCCTGCGTGATCGCACCATGCTGGAGCTGATGTACGCCAGCGGCCTGCGGGTATCGGAACTGGTGGCGCTGAAGCTGCTGGAGCTGAGCCTGAACGACGGCGTGCTGCGCATCACCGGCAAGGGCGCCAAGACGCGGCTGGTGCCGTTCGGCGCCGAGGCGCGGCGCTGGATCGAGCGCTACATGAAAGAAGCGCGCGGCGCCATCCTCAACGGCCAGCAGGACGACGCCCTGTTCGTCACCGGCCGCGGCGGCGCGATGACGCGGCAGATGTTCTGGGTCTTGATCAAAAAACATGCTTTCAAGGCTGGCATCAGCGTGCCGCTGTCGCCGCACACCCTGCGCCACGCGTTCGCCACCCATTTGCTCAACCACGGCGCCGACTTGCGGGTGGTGCAACTGCTGCTCGGACATGCCGATATATCAACAACACAGATCTACACCCACGTCGCACGCGAGCGTTTGAAGCATTTGCATGCGCAACATCATCCTCGAGGCTGAAAAAAACGGTTCATAATAAAGGCTACGCAGCGCAAACCTTTTCAAGAAAGAGGTAGCAAATGGCCAAAACGAATTTCGCATACGAAAAACGGCAGCGCGAACTTGAGAAAAAGAAAAAGCAGGAAGAAAAAGCCCGGCGCAAGGCCGAGCTGAAGAACAACCCCGGCCTCGCCACCGAGAGCGAAGCCGACATTGCCGAAGGCGAACCCTCCGGCCTCGCACCGGACGAGGAATAAGTCGGGGTCAGGTCTTCCATTGCGTCACGGGCCCAGCCGTAGCGGCCGCTACGGCTGGGCCCGTGACGAAATTAAAGACCTGACCCTGACTTTGCACCTTTAATCCGTGGCGAGGCGCTTGCCGAGGC
>NZ_SPVG01000228.1 GCF_004614165.1 Duganella callida
GGCAACAGCAGCGCGGCCGCGGCCGCCATCCACGCGCTGAAGGGCAGCGCCGGCTACCTGAGCACCGGCCACCTGCACACGCTGTGTCAGGAACTCGAGGCGGCCGCGGCGGCCGGCGACCTGGTGGAAGCGATCGACCTGTTGCCCGGGGTCGAGGCGGCGCTGGACCGGGCCTGCAGCGACCTGCGCGCCGCCGCTGTCTGACCCCGACTTCAGCAGACATTGCGTTTTTGCGCCACAATAGCGGACTGTTTCCCCTCTGCATCGAATATCATGACAACACCCACCAGCGCCGATGGCCTGCCGCCCGGGGCGCGCGGGCTGGCCATGCTGTCGGTCGCCATCGGCGTCGGCATGGCCTCGCTCGACACGGCAATCGCCAACACCGCGCTGCCGGCCATCGCCGAGCAGTTGCGCACCACCCCCGCCGCCTCGGTCTGGATCGTCGAAGTGTACCAGCTGGCCATGGTGGCCACGCTGCTGCCGTTCGCCGCGCTGGGCGAGGTGGCCGGCTACCGCCGGGTGGCGATCTTCGGCCTGGCGCTGTTCACGGCCGCCTCGCTGGCGTGCGCGCTGGCGTGGTCGCTGCCGCTGCTGGTGGTGGCGCGACTGTTCCAGGGCATCGGCGGCGCCGCGCTGATGGGCGTCAACACCGCGCTGCTGCGCGCCATCTTCCCGGCCGCGCTGCAGGGGCGCGGCTTCGGCTTCAATTCGCTGGTGGTGGCGGTGGCGTTCGCGGTCGGGCCGACGGCCGCCTCGCTGATCCTGGCGGTGGCGCCGTGGCCGTGGTTGTTCGCCATCAACGTGCCGCTGGGGGTGGGCGCGGTGTGGCTGGCGCGCCGCTCGCTGCCGCACACGGAGCGCGCCGGCCACACGATCGACGCCCCCACCGCGCTGCTCAACGTGTTCGCCTTCGGCCTGCTGATCCTGACCTTCGGCGACGCCGCCCACCTGGTCGGCTGGCGCCAGCTGCTGCCCGAGGCGCTGGGCACGCTGATCCTGTTCGCGCTGCTGCTGCGGCGCCAGGCCGGCCACAGCGCGCCGATGCTGCCGGTCGACCTGTTCAAGCGGCCGCTGTTCACCCTGTCGGCGCTGACGGCGGTGTGCACTTTTGCCACGCAGTCGCTGGCGTTCGTGTCGCTGCCGTTTTATTTCGAGACCACGCTGGGCCGCTCGCCGATCGAGACCGGCTTTTTGATGACGCCGTGGGCGGCGCTGGTGGCGGTGATGGCGCCGATCGCCGGCCGCCTGAGCGACCGCTATTCGCCGGGCGTGCTGGGCGGCATCGGCCTGGCGCTGCTGTCGGGCGGCATGGCCTCGCTGCTGCTGCTGCCGGCGGCGCCGACGCCGTTCGACATCGGCTGGCGCATGGCGTGGTGCGGCATCGGCTTCGGCTTTTTCCAGGCACCCAATTTGAAAGCCATCATGAGCAGTGCGCCGCCGTCGCGCGCGGGCGGCGCCAGCGGCATTGTCGCCACCGCGCGCCTGATCGGCCAGGCCAGCGGCGCGGCGCTGGTGGCGTATTGCTTCACCCTGTCGTCGAGCCACGGCACCCGCTATGCGCTGATGCTGGGCGCGGTGTTCGCCGCGGTGGCCTCGGCCGCCAGCTTCGCGCGGCTGGTGGTGCGCCAGCAGCCCTAGCGTGGGCGCGCCGCGGCGCGCTATCGTCTGCCGGCCCGGCGCCAGGACTGTTACACTGTCCGCCATCGCCACGAGGGAGACCGCCGCATGTCCAACCGCACGCTCAACCTGACCGACACCCTGTACGACTACGTGCTGGCGCACTCGCTGCGCGAGCAGCCGGCGCAAAGCGCCCTGCGCGAGGCCACGCGTGGCCACGAACGCGCCAGCATGCAGATTTCGCCGGAACAGGGCCAGTTCATGGCCTTGCTGGTGAAGCTGATGGGCGCCACCAACGCCATCGAGGTGGGCGTGTTCACCGGCTACAGCGCGCTGGCGGTGGCGCTGGCGCTGCCGCCGCAGGGGCGCCTGCTGGCCTGCGACCTCAGCGCCGAATACACCGACATCGCGCGCCGCTACTGGGCACAGGCCGGGGTGGCCGACAAGATCGACCTGCGGCTGGGGCCGGCGCTGGAGACCTTGCGCGCGCACCTGCACGACGGCGAGGCCGGGCTGTACGATTTCGCCTTCATCGACGCCGACAAGACCGGCTACGACGCGTATTACGAATGCTGCTTGCAGCTGGTGCGGCCGGGCGGGCTGATCCTGCTCGACAACACGCTGCGCGAGGGCAAGGTCACCGCGCGCGCCGACAACGCCGACACGGCGGCGATCCAGGCGCTCAACATCAAGCTGCGCCAGGACGAGCGCATCGACTTGTCACTGCTGCCGCTCAGCGACGGCCTGACGCTGGCGCGCCGCCGCTGACGCCGCCCGAGCTGAACAGTCGGGGTCAGAGCCGACATTCGGACAGTCGATCGGATGCGAATCAATGGCCGGATGCGGCGCGGCGGGCGGGCCGCGGCCCTATTTCGGCCGCACCGGCGGGATCGCCGCGTCCGGCTTGCTGAGCCAGCCGCTGCGCAGCTGGCCCACCGCCGCCGCCACCGCGCGCGCCACGTTGGCCACCTCCTGCTGGAACGGTTCATCGCGGTCGAGGTGCTGATGGCTGTCCGCGTACGACTCGTAATAGCCGAGATAACGGTCGAGCGCCGACTGCCGGCCGGCGTCGATCAGGCCCATCCAGTCCAGCCAGTCGGCCAGGTTGCGGCGCAGACTTTCGACCCCGGCCACGTCGCCGTGCACCACCAGCCCGTAGGCGCGGCCGGCCAGGTGCTTGGGATAATCCCAGCCGCGCTGCTCGATCTGCTTGGCCTCGGCCGCCTTCTTGCCGTGGGTAGTGGTCGGATCGGGGTTGCCGCCGTCGGCGCAGACCAGCCGGTCGATCATCAGCTTCAGCACCGACGGCGCCTGGTACCAGTAGGTCGGCGTCAGGATGATGACGCCGTGCGCGGCCACCCATTGCTCGTAGATCTCGGCCATCCAGTCGTTGGTCTGGCGCGCGCCGTGGTTGGGATAGCAGCTGCACGGCCAGTGGCACAGCGGCATGGCGGTCGAGACGCAGCCCTTGCACGGGTGGATGTGGCGGTCGTAATCGGAAATCAGCCGGCTGAGGTCGAGCACGTCGACCTCGATGTCGGCCTCCTCCAGCGCGGCGCGCGCCCACAGGCTCATGCGGTAGGTCTTGGAGATCTCGCCCGGGCAGCTGCCGTCGTTGCGCGCGGCGCCGATGATCAGCAGCACGCGCGAACGGGTCTGCGGGTCCTTCTGGCGCCGCTCGGCTTCGAGCAGGCGGTCGCGCGTGGCCTTCCACTCCACCGACAGATCGTAATCGGGATCGGCGAATTCCGGGCCGGCCTTCTGCGTGACGGGCGACTTGCGGCTGGCGTCATAGTTGCGCCACGCCACCTCCTCCACCTGCGCCAGCGCCGCGCGCACCGGCGCGAAGCTGGGATCCTCGAACGAGCGCATGAAGCGCAGATGGAATTCGTCGCGCTCCAGCTTCGGCGGCGCCTGCCCTTGCCTGACGTCAGTCATAAAATCCTCCTTGTAGGGCGCCAGCTTGGCAGCGGCGGCGCCGCCGCACTGTACGCTGACGCACGCAGGCGCTCATCCACGGCGTCCTACACGGCGGCGGCGCGTGCGCCTACGCACTCGACCGCCGGGGCGGCTTAGGATAACCACTCGGGGCGCACTCCGCGCCCGCTGACACGAGGAGAGCATCATGGGCAAACCAGACCAACGCGGCTTCAAACCGGGCGCCAACATGCCGCAGCAAGGTTACGATCCGGCGCACGAGGGCATGTCCGACAGCGGCAACCACGCGGTCGGCCATCCGGGCAACGACACCCCGTACGGCAACGACAATCTGCAGCAGGACCAGGGCGGCCGCAGTCCGGCGCGCTCGGAACAGACGCTGCGCCAGGACAACCAGAACCGCGCCAGCGAGCGCAACCAGCAAAGCGCCGAGGATGCGGCCAAGGCCGCCACCCACCGCGACCAGACCGCCGGCGCCCGCGCCGACGACTATACCCGGACCAACAAGCCGTCACGCTGATTTCCAGTTTACTGGACATGGAATTCCTGTAAAATGGATTCCATGGACATCCACCTGTTGATCGCCCGCCGCGTGCGGGCCCTGCGCGACGCGCAGCACCTGTCGCTCGAAGCCCTGGCCGCGCGCAGCGGCGTCAGCCGCTCCAATATCTCGCTGATCGAGCGCGGCGAGAGCAGCCCCACCGCCGCCGTGCTGGACAAGCTGGCCAGCGCGCTCGGCGTGGCGCTGGCCGCGCTGTTCGAGGACAAGGGCGGTGCGGACGCGCGGGCCAGCCCCCGCGGGCCGGGG
>NZ_SPVG01000140.1 GCF_004614165.1 Duganella callida
GCAACCAGTGTGAAAGTAGGTTATCGTCAAGCTAGTTATAAAGAAAAAGCCCGCCGATCTGTGATCGGCGGGCTTTTTTGTTGCTTATTGCATTATTAAAAAGGTATGATTGTTTTCCATTTAAGTCGAGGACAATCATGAGGACTGCCATCCAGTTTGCCACCTTTTGTTCCGTCGCTGCTTTGCTTGTCGCCTGTGGCGGCTCCAGTCCCGAATCTTCCGCTCCCCGCCCGAAGGCTCTGGCCGCCCGCACTGTCCAGGGCGCGCAACACGCTCCGAGCGAATATATCCAGACAGTGCAAAGTATTTATATCGGCTTCTTCGGCCGCCCAGCCGACGCCAAAGGTCTGCAATTCTGGACCCAGGTTTTCAGCGACCGTAATTTGCCGCTGACACTGCCGGAACTCATCGCTGGTTATACCAGCAACCCGCAGATCAGCAGCACGCTGGACGGATTTACCTACAGCCAGGAGTTTGCCGACCTCTACGCCGGTGATAGCATCAGGCTCATCAACGCGCTTTACCTCCGCGCCTTCAATCGTCAGGCAGAATCGAGCGGCCTTAATTTCTGGGCCGGCTTCCTGAACAACAAACAAATCACGCCAGCGCAGGCCGTGTTGTGGATCGTCAGCGGCGCGCAGAATGACGATGCTGTGGTGGTGGGCAAAAAAATCCGGGCCGCGACCCTGTTCACGTCGCTGCTTGACACGCCTGAAAAAGTCGCGGGTTATGAACCGCAGCAAAGCAATGCTGCCGCCAGAGACTTGTTTGCCACGATCACGGCAACAACGGATCTGACGGCATTCCGCATTGATATCGAAGAATTCATCGCCGGTCTGCAGCCGCCTGGCGAATTCCCGATCGTGGTGCGCTATGCCGGCTACAATTATCTGCAGGATCTCGACACCAACCAGCCTTTATACGCGGCCAGCTACGCCTACGCGGCGGGCGGTGTCGTGCCGCCGGCCACGACGGGCAGCGTGACTTTCGGCACGCCCGCGCAAACCGTCAAGTTTTCCCGCAGCGGCAGTGCTTTCACCTTTGACTCCCCGCTGGTGGCCAGCGCCGGCATTGGTGGCAGCGTACTGCCGACGATCAGCATGCTGTGCGAAAACGTGGCTACAGTCAACGGCAACACGGTGAAGTCCACCGACATACTGATCGCCCGCTCCGCGTACAAGCTGGTGCAGGCTCTGGAGCTGGCGAATCAGACATTCACGGTGTACCGCGAAAACTGCGCGCAGGGCGGCAGCAATCTGCCATCGTTTTCCTTTGACAGCCAGGGCAATGGCAGTTTCCCCGTCACCTCGACCGGCATCATGCAGATCGACGCCGCCGGCGTGACGCGCATACTCAATGGCGAGCTTCAATACGATATTTCGACGGGCAAGTCCATTTCCTTTGCCGCCTATCGCTATCAACGCAGCGACGGTAGCCTGGCCTATGCCATTGTTCAGCACCTGGGCAACCGCAAAAGCGGCCTGACCGACGGCATCCTCGCCGTGTGGGCACAGGAGTAGACCTTATCTGACCGGCGCCGACATCGGCAAGGTCAGCGTGAAACGGCTGCCGCCGCCGACTTCGCTGCTGACGGTGATGCTGCCGCCCAGGATGCCGGTGACGATGTTGTGCACGATGTTCAGGCCCAGGCCTGAACCGCCCACGCCCATCTTGGTGGTGAAGAAGGGATCGAAGATGCGCGGCAGGGCGTCGCGCGCAATGCCGACGCCGTGGTCTTCCACGCTCAAGGTGACCCAGCCTTGCGCGGACAGGCTGGCCGCCACCAGTATCATGCCTTCGCCGCGGCCCTCGTAGCCGTGCAGGATGGCGTTGTTGATCAGGTTGGTGAGCACCTGGCCCAGCGGACCGGGGTAACTCTCCATCATCAGGTCCGCCGGCACGCGCTGCTGGATCACGAACGGCGTACGCTTGATGGTCGGCTGCAGCGTCAGCAAATTGCCGGCCACGACTTCATCCAGCAGGAAGCTGCGCCGTTGTGAGCTGGTTTGGTCCACCGCCACCTGTTTGAAGTTGGTGACGATGTCGGCCGCGCGGTGCAGGTTGCGGCTGAGGATCTCCACCGACATGCGCGCGTTTTCGATATACGCTTCGAATTCCTTGCGCGTGATGCCGCCATCGCCGCGCAGGTGGCGGGTGATTTCTTCGGTCTGCGCTTCGAAGGTGGTGGATGCCATCAGGCTGTTGCCGATCGGCGTGTTCAGCTCGTGCGCGATGCCGGCCACCAGCGCGCCGAGGCCGGCCAGCTTCTCATTGCGTACCAGGTCTTCGCGCGCCCGCGCCAGTGTGGCGATCATGTCCTGCAGTTCGCGGTGGGCGCGGCGCAGCGCCAGGTGGGTGTTGATGCGGGCCAGGACTTCCTCGATCTGGAAAGGCTTGGTGATGTAGTCGACGCCGCCGGCATCGAAGCCGGTGACTTTCTGTTTGGGATCGGTGAGGCCGGTCATGAAGATGACCGGGACATCCTTGGTCTTCGTGCCGGCCTTGAGGCGGCGGCAGGCTTCGAAGCCGTCGATGTCCGGCATCACCACGTCGAGCAGGATCAGATCGGGTTCCGCGAATTCGGCGCGCATCAAGCCTTCGGCGGCGGTCTGCGCCAGCACGATCAGGAAGCCGTGCCGTTCCAGCCGGTCCAGCAGGGCCGCCAAATAGGATGGGGAGTCGTCGACGATGAGTATCGTCGACATCGGCACAACCGGGATCTCGCTCTGGTTCATCGCGCACCCTCATGGTCACGGTGCGGTCAGTATATAACGGGCCTCAGAACAAGCGGAGACCTTTCAGCATCACCACCAGGATCAGCACGGGCGACACGTAGCGCAGTAGGAAAAACACCACGCTTACCACAGCGCCGTTGGCCAGTGCACCCTGATTCGACACGGCCTGCTGGAAGCGGTCGCGGCCCCATACCCAGCCGACGAACACAGCCAGCGAAATGCCACCCAGCGGTAGCAGCACGTTGGAGGAGACGAAGTCGAACAGATCGAACATGTTCATGCCGAACAGCTTGAAATTGGCCAGCACATTATTGGTCAGCGCGCAGCTGGCGCCAGTCACCGCCAGGATGGCGATGGTGAGCGACGTGGCTTTCGGGCGGCTCATGCCCAGGCGCTCGTGCAGTATCACCACCGGCACTTCCATCAGCGACAGCATGGCGCCGGTGGCGGCAACCGAAGCCAGGATGAAGAAGGCGATCATCAGCCACTGCCCGCCAGGAATTTGCGAGAACACGGCGGGGATGGTGATGAACACCAGCGAGGGACCGGCCGACGGTTCGAAGCCGAAGGTGAATACCGCCGGGAAGATGGCGATACCGGCCAGCATGGAGACGAACAGGTCGGCCACCATCACGCGCAGGGTGGTCGCCGGAATGTTCTGGTCGTCGCGGAAGTAGGAGCCGTAAGTCATCATGGTGCCCATGCCCAGCGACAGCTTGAAGAAAGCCAGGCCCATGGCGGTCAGGACGACGCCAGCGGTGATTTTGCTGAAGTCGGGACGGAACAGGAAGGCCAGACCGTCGGCCGCCTTGGCCAGCGTCAGGCTGACTGCGCACAGCAGCAATAACAGCAGGAACAGGATGGGCATCAGCTTCTTGGTGATACCTTCGATGCCTTTGGTCACGCCCATCAGCAGGATGCCGCCAATGAACACCAGTACCGCCCATTGCCACAGCAGCGACTGCAGCGGATCGCTGATCAGCGAGCCGAACGCGCTCTCGGTCACGTGACGGTCACTGCTGAGAATGCTGCCGCCGATGGCCTTGAACACATAGGCGAATACCCACGCCACCACTTCCGAATAGAACGACAGAATGAGGAATGCGGCGACCATGCCCGCGACCCCGACCAGCCACCAGGGCAGGCTTTTTTTCGGGCTCAGATTTTTCAGTGCCGTGATCGGGTTGGCCTTGGCGGCGCGGCCCATGGTGATTTCCGCGATCATCACCGGCAGGCCAATCACCAGCGTCGCCAACAGGTAAATCAGCAGGAAGCCGGCGCCGCCATTGGCGCCGGTCAGCGAAGGAAACTTCCAGATATTGCCGAGGCCGACTGCAGAGCCCAGGGTTGCCGCCAGCACGCCGAAACTGGAACTGAAACCGTCGCGTTTAGTTGTGTTGCTCATTGCCGCTTTCTATCGAAATCAAAGACTGCGATTGTAGCAGTTGAAAAAGAGGGGTTGACGGAATGAATGCCGTGAAGCATAATCTCATCTCTTCGCTGACGAACACAACGATTCTCAGCTACGAAGTAGATCTTTAAAAACATACAGTCGATAAATGTGGGCGTTTGATGCTGCAACAAAAAG
>NZ_SPVG01000142.1 GCF_004614165.1 Duganella callida
TTTTGGTCATTTCTGACCAGGTTCGCTCTTACTCAAAATACTGACAGTATTTCTTTGTTTGAGCATTTGATATTTTAAGTTTCGCGGAGACTAGCTCCGCGTGCACTTTCATCAAACGCCCACATTTATCGACTGTGAATTTTTAAAGATCCGTGTTGCTTGCTGTTGAAGCGTTTTGTTCATCAGCACAGAAGCGAGATTATGAAGCGTTTCGTTTATCTCGTCAACCCCGCGTTTTTCATCGTTTCGCTTTGGCAGCGACGCGTTGTTTTCGCGAGGGACAGAACTATACCAAGGCCGCCGCCGGCTGGCAAGGGTAAAATACGCGGATGTCTATCTTGCTCACCACTCTCAACGCCCGCTACACCCACGCCTCGCTGGGCCTGCGCTATCTGCTGGCCAATATGGGCGACCTGCAGGCGCAAACGCGTATCCAGGAATTTGTCATCGGCGCCAAGACCACCGAGATCGTCGAACGCATCCTGGCGCAGCAACCGCGCATCGTCGGTTTCGGCATCTATATATGGAATGTCGAGGAAACCGCCAAGGTCGTCGCCATGCTGAAGCGCGTGGCGCCGCAGGTGACGGTAGTGCTGGGCGGCCCCGAGGTGTCGCACGAAACCGCTGAACAGGAGATCGTCAGGCTGGCCGATTACGTCATCACCGGCTGGGGCGACGTCACTTTCCCCAAATTGTGCGGCGAGATCCTGCATGGCCCCAAGCCGCTGATGAAGGTGCACGCCGGCGTGCAGCCGCCGATGGCCGAAATCAAGCTGCCCTATGCTCTCTATACAGACGACGACATCAAGAACCGCACGCTGTACGTGGAAGCCTCGCGCGGCTGCCCGTTCAAGTGCGAGTTCTGCCTGTCCGCCCTGGACAAGACCGCGTGGCCGTTCCCGCTGGACGACTTCCTGGCCGAGATGGAATCGCTGTACCAGCGCGGCGCGCGCCTGTTCAAGTTTGTCGACCGCACCTTCAACCTGAATATCAAGACCAGCCTGAAGATCATGCAGTTCTTCCTCGACAAGCTGGAAGCCCACCCGGACGATCCGGTCTACGCCCACTTCGAACTGGTGCCCGACCACTTGCCCGACGCCCTGAAAGAAGGCATCAGCAAATTCCCGCCAGGCGCGCTGCAGTTCGAAATCGGCATCCAGAGCTTCAACCCCGAGGTGCAGACCCTGGTCAGCCGCAAGCAGGACAACCGGAAGGCCGCCGACAACATCCGCTGGCTGACCACCCAGTCGCACGCCCACATGCACGTCGACCTGATCGCCGGCCTGCCCGGCGAGACGGTGGAAAGCTTCGCCGCCGGCTTCGACAAGCTGTGGGCGCTGGAGCCGCACGAAATCCAGTTCGGCATCCTCAAGCGCCTGCGCGGCACGCCCATCATCCGCCACACCGAGGAATTCGGCATGGTGTACGACCCGTACGCGCCCTACACCATCCTGGCCAACAAGCACATCGACTTCGTCACCATGCAGCGGCTGGTGCGGTTCGCCCGCTACTGGGACCTGGTGGCCAATTCCGGCCGCTTCGCCCACACCCTGCCGGTGCTGCTGGGCGACGCGCCGTTCGACAATTTCATGGCCTTCTCCGACTGGCTGTACGCGAACACCGACGCCACCCACCGCATCGCGCTGGACCGCCTGGTGACCATGGTCGGCCGCTACCTGCAGACACGCGGCATGAAACCGGATGAAGCCGACGCCCTGCTGGCGCGCGACTACAGCGGCGGCGTCAAACCCAAGCCGGCCACCGACGCCGCCGCCCCCAAGCGCCAGGCGCGCCGCCTGGCGGCCTGACGCCGGGGTATCCCCTAAGAGCGAGGCAACGCACCCCGGCCCGGCGCACGAGTGGCGGCCGGGGCCAAACTCCCTTAAACTGGCGTTTATGCCTACCGCCCAAGAGCCCACCCTGACCCTGAATGCCGGCGCCGTCGCCGCGGCCGGCACATGGCAAGTCCACGCACTGGCGCAGGGCAAGGCGATGGCCACCATCACCAGCTTCCTCAAGCCGCTCAAGGGCCAGAACCTGAAGTGGGACCTGAGCGCCATCCAGGGCATGGACCACATTGGCGCCCAGCTACTGTGGAACGCCTGGGGCAAGGCCCGCCCGGCCAGCCTGCAGCTGCCGCCGGAACTGGAAGAATTCTTCAAGCGGCTGGAGACCACCGGCGCGCTGGAACTGCCGCGCTCCCGCCAGCACCGCCTGACGTTGGTGATGAAGCTGGGCTTCGCCATGCTGCTGTTCTTCGAACACCTGACCGGGCTGGTGCGCCTGATCGGCCAGGTGGTACTGGACAGCTGGCGTTTTCTCCGCAACCCGCTGCGCGGACCGTGGAAGGAAATCTCGGCCAACATCTACCACGCCGGCTTCCAGGCACTGGGCATCACGGCGCTGGTCGGCTTCCTGATCGGCGTGGTCTTCTCCTATTTGTCGGCACAGCAGCTGCGCAACTTCGGCGGCGACGTGTTCCTGGTCAACCTGCTCGGCATGAGCATCATCCGCGAACTGGGACCGCTGCTGGCGGCGATCCTGGTGGCAGGCCGCTCCGGCTCCTCCATCACCGCCCAGCTGGGCGTGATGCGCGTGACCGAGGAGCTGGACGCCATGCTGGTGATGGGCATCTCGCACGGCTTCCGCCTGATCATGCCGAAGGTGCTGGCACTGGCCATCGCCATGCCGCTGCTGGTGATCTGGACCGACACCATCGCGCTGACCGGCGGCATGCTGTCGGCCAAACTGGAATTGAACCTGTCGCCACAGTACTTCCTGCTCAAGCTGCCGGAGGCGGTGCCGCTGGCGAACTACATGATCGGTCTGGGCAAAGGGGTGGTGTTCGGCATGCTGATCGCGCTGGTGTCCTGCCATTTCGGCCTGCGCATCAAGCCGAACACCGAAAGCCTGGGGCGCGGCACCACCACCTCGGTGGTCACCGCCATCACCGCCGTGATCCTGGCCGACGCGGTGTTCGCGGTGGTCTTCAGCGGCGTGGGGTTCTGAGATGGACGAACAGGCGCTCAGCTGCGGCCCCGGCACCGGCGAACTGACGCTGGACGGCAGCGTGCCGGTGGTCGAGATCACCGGCCTGTGGACCAAGTACGGCCGCACGGTGGTGCACCAGGACCTGAACCTGGAAATCGAACAGGGCGAGATCCTCTCCATCGTCGGCGGCTCCGGCACCGGCAAGACCACGCTGCTGCGGCAGATGCTGGGCCTCGAACGTCCCGCGCGCGGCTGCGTGCGCGTGTTCGGCGAAGACATCAGCGTGATCGATTCCGACCAGCTGCAGCAGCTGCGCAATCACTGGGGCATGCTGTTCCAGCAGGGCGCGCTGTATTCGGCGCTGACGGTGTTCGAAAACATCGCCCAGCCGATGCGCGAACTGCACGTGCTGCCGGAAGACCTGGTGCAGGACGCCGTGCTGCTGAAGATGAACATGGTGGGACTGGGTCCCGAGCACGCCAACAAGATGCCGTCCGACCTGTCGGGCGGCATGGTCAAGCGCGTGGCGCTGGCGCGCGCCCTGGCGCTGGAACCCAAGCTGCTGTTCCTCGACGAGCCGACCGCCGGCCTCGATCCCGACCTGTCGGAAGCCTTCGTCGCGCTGATCAAGTCCCTGCACCGCGAGCTGGGACTGACGGTGGTGATGGTGACCCACGACCTGGACACGCTGTTCGCGCTGTCCACCCGCATCGCCGTGCTGGCGGAAAAACACGTGATCGCGCTCGGACCGCTGCGCGACCTGCTGAAAGTCGATCATCCGTTCATCAAGGAGTTCTTCCTCGGCGACCGCGGCCGCCGCGCGCTGGAAGCGCTGGACGACAAAACAAAAACGGAGCAATGATGGAAAACCGATCCCATGCCCTCACCACCGGCTTCTTCACGATCGTGCTGCTGATCGCGGCGATCCTGTATGGCCTCTGGTTCAACCGCGACCGCGTCGAACGCGTGCCCTACGTGATCGCCACCGCGCAATCGATCCCCGGCCTGAACCCGCAGGCGCCGGTGCGCTACCGCGGGCTGGAGGTCGGCCGCGTCGGCGGCATCGCTTTCGATCCCAAGGTGGCCGGCCAGATCCTGGTCACGCTGAACATCAACACCGATGCGCCGATCACCACCACCACCTTCGCCGCGCTGGGCTACCAGGGCGTGACCGGGATCGCTTTCATCCAGCTCGACGACGACAAGACCGGCTCGCCGCTGCTGCCATCCAGCAGCGACCATCCGGCACGCATCCCGCTGCGTCAGGGCCTGCTGGACCAGCTGGACAAGCGCGGCCG
>NZ_SPVG01000255.1 GCF_004614165.1 Duganella callida
AGTCATCATAATTGCAAGGGTATTCAAGGAATAAAATGAATAAAATTGCGCTTCCCGTTTTAATCTGGAATGGGCTTTGGAAAGGGACGTGGTCCACCATCGCCGCGCCTTACGTGATCTTCAAGACGTTCTCTGGCCAGGAGTATTACAACTGGTTTGCATGGCCGGCGATCCTTTTTGCAACCGCTGCACAGTGGTCCTGCATCTTCTCTTTCGTCAAACACGGCTACACGAGTTATTGGATGACGGTGACGCCGTTCGTCGCCCTGGTCGGTTGGCCGTTCTGGACCTTCGCAAACGCCTTTGACAAGTCCAATGGCTTCCTGGGATGGAAGCCTGGTCAGGGCCGGCTGCGTTCCTGGATCGGCGGCACAGCGCCGGTCATGGCCGCCGGAAGCGGTGCGGCCAAGTCCGATGAAACCTTGCTGCGTGGTGCAGCCATCGTGCCAGGTGCAGCACTCGCCGCGCAGTTGAAGCGCGGCGCAAGCGCGGCCGATCTGGCCGGCGTCATCGAGTGGGGCGGCGTGCCGATCCCGCCGAAGTCGGAGCCTGAACACTTCCTCATCGAGGGCAAGACTGGTGCCGGCAAAACGCAGGCCATCAACGAAATGATGCGCAAGGTTCGCCAGCGCGACCAGGCCGCTATCATCGCGGACCCCGCCGGCGGCTACCTGGGACGCTTCGGCCGGGAAGGCGATATTGTCCTGAACCCATTCGACCGCCGCACGGTGGACTGGTCGCCCTTCGCTGAAATCGAGGCCGAGTACGACTATCGCCGCATCGCAAAGGCCGCCATCCCTGACGGCATCGGAGAAAACGAACAGTGGACCAATCACGCACAGGTCCTGTTCGCGGAGTGCATGCGCGTCATGTACAAGCGCGGTGAGCGTAGCGTCAAAAAGCTACTGTACTACGTCACAGCCGCCGATCAGAAAGAACTCGCGGACCTGCTGGGCGATTCGCCGGCGGCCGTGCTGACGAAGCAGGGCAACGAGCGCATGCTGGGCAGCGTTCGATCCAGCGCCGGCACACCTCTGGCCAATTGGGTGTACCTGGCCGACGAAGGCACGTTCAGCGTGCGCAAGTGGGTTCGGGAATCCGACACAAGCCACACCTGGCTGTTCCTGACATACACGGATGCGCAAATGGCCGAGCTGCGCAACCTGGTTGCGTGCTGGCTTGAACTGGCGATTGTCGAGGGCTTGTCGATGACGGAAAGCCAGCTGCGCCGCCTGTGGTACGTGATGGACGAATTGGACAGCCTGGGCAAGATCACGAGCTTACGCGCCGGCCTGACCAAACTGCGGAAGTATGGCGGCGTGTGTGTGTCCGGTCTGCAGACCATCGCCCAGCTGCGCAGCACCTACGGCCACGACGAGGCGCAGACCCTGCTTTCGTGCATGACCACAAAACTGATTCTGAAAGCCGGCGACGGTGAGACGGCTAAGTATTTTGAAAACGAGATTGGACAGCAGGAAGTCGAGCGCGAAGAAGTCAGCGAAGGGACCAGCCAGAGGATAGGCGACCTGGGATCGTCCAGCGAAAACAAGAGTGTCAAACGGAACACGCAAGCCGCTGTACTGGCCTCCCAAATTACCGGCCTGGAAAATCTGCATGGCTTCCTCATGCTGACCGGACTGCCAATCGCAAAAGTGCAGCTGGACTATGTGCCGATGCCCGACATTAACGCGCCGTACCAGGCCAAGTAAGAGGGCGACGACATGAATACTCAAGCAGCTTTTAAAACGCTCCTGGTCTACCTCGCAGTAGGTGCGGTCGTCTTTTATGGCGAGTGGCGTACCGGCATCAGCGTGACTCCGGCTCAACGAGCAAAGGCCGACATCGCACAGTGCATCAAGGAGCGTGAGCAGGCGGCCTATGCGACCAGCATGTTCACGATGGGCCGTGAGGCGAAGGCCCAAAAGGCCGGCATTCAAACCGAATGCGAAAACCTGGTACGCGGCGGTGGCTTGGTCCTTGGCACATCGCCAGCGCCGGCAACGACACAGGCGACCACACCGAAGCCTGCGGCGCATAAGGCCACGAAGCAAGCCCAGCAAGTGACCGCTGCCGCCGAAAAGCCGGCCAGCGCTTCCAACCGCCGCGAGCTGTGCCTTACGCGGATCGAGGAAGCACGCCAGCGTAGTCCTGGCGGCCTGAACCCGGAATGGGAACAGGACCAGCGCAATCGCTGCGACGCACTGTAACGAATCAACCGCCGCCCGGTCGGTGTAACCGGGCAAAACTCAACTTCTAGGAGCTTCACAATGAACACCATCAAGACCATCATCAGCCTGTCCATCATCGCCAGCGCGGCCGCCCACGCGGCCGCCCCAGACGACCGCACCGCCTATCTGAAAAAGGTATTGGCGACTGAGCAGCAAGTGGCGATCGACACCTCGGATAATCGCGGCATGTCCTTGCTGTTCGATGAAAAAATCAAACCTGGTGCGCTCGTCGTTTCGAGCGTCAGCACCTTTGCCAAAGAAGCCGGCGTGCTGCCTGGCGACGTGCTGAAACAGGTTTGCGGCCAGCCTGCCAACAACCTGCGCGCCTACGGCGCTTTGGCTGCGGTGGTGGGCAAGGCCAACATCCTGCAGTCCATCGGCCGTTATGTTGTCACGGGCAATGTGCCACTGTCCGCCGTTAAAGTTGAGAATGACAAACTGGTGCTGAGTAAGTCTGTCCAGCTGCAGGGCAAGTTCGTGCCGGTGGATGCGAAGGAGCCGCCTAGCGGTCCTGACCAGCTGGTGACGGTACCGGCCGGCGAAGAAATCAAGAACATCTGCCTGCCCGTCCACTCGATGAGCGACTACATGGCCGTGGTCGCGCCGTTCGATACGCGCCTGAACCGCGACGGCCAGCTGTTGCCTGGTGGTTGGGTGCCGATGCAATACCAGTTTGAGCGTTACAGCTACGGCCTGCCGGTGTATGTCGGCCACCTGACCAACTGGAACCCGCCGCAGCAGGTCATGGCGCAGGCCAAGTAAGGCGGGGCTTCCATGACTACGCCAATCCCTAATCCGGTCCCCCTGGTGTTGGTCTGTCACCCCAACGACTACGCCTCGATGACGGCCGCCGCCGCTGCCGCCGGCATGAATGCAGATGAGTTTTGCAAGCTGGCCATCCACCTGACTGTCAGCCTGCAGCTGATCGAGCGCCGGAAACATTGAGGCGCACCAGCTGCGCCGCCACTCCAAAACGCCCACGGTTCACGCCCTGGGCGTTTTTCCTTTGGCCTGGTCCTGGGCCAACTCCCAAACGACATGCACCGTGCCATCAGCCGCCACGTCGACAAATTCCCGCCGGCCGTCTGGCCACTTGCGCACCAGCTCGTCCGGGTACTCGTCATCGACGTAGGTGATTGGCCGGCCGGCCGCCAGGTGGGACTTGGCCGCCGCCCCATCGTCGGCCGCCAGGGCGCGGGTGAACACTTTCCAAAAGCGTTTTTCTTCCGCCGGCCCCAGCTGGTCCAACCGCCCAATATCCTCAACAGTTATTTTTTTCATAATTCTTTCGGTCTGTCCATGCTTGCGCCGGCTATTCTGGCCCAAAATCGGGCCTTAGCGCCGTTTTTTCGGGGGCAGACGTGCCAACACACCATCCACCCCCGGCAAACGTCACCAGCGGCCGCCCTGGACCGCCTATCCCCGTTCGCGGCGGGTGATCTTCCGTGATTGATCGAAGTTTGCGGACTATCGGAGCTGGCCAGGTTCACTTTTTGGCGTCAACCTGCCGGCCGGCGAGTCGGTGCCGGCGCTGGCCGGTTCGACGGGACCGATGCGCCCCTTTTCCTGTAGACGCTTTTCCCGGCAGCTGCGCACCATCTGCGGCGGCGCTGGCCAGTGGCTGCAGCATACCGTGGGGTTGCGTGAGTACGCGCCTGGGCGCGTTCCTAGCCCGCTTGCGGGCTGTTGATTGGCCAGGAGGGGAGCCGGCTTGTCCGGGGAACCTCGCGCAGCGGGGTGCCCGGCCGCAGGCCGCGCATTTGCGTTAAAAGATTTTAAAAGAGTTAAAAAACGCGCGCGTTGTTAAGGCTGTGGATATCGCGCCGGAAGCCGCGCCGGCATTGGCTCCGCGAAAGCCTGCCGTCAGTGATATAACGATATGGCCGTCAGCGATATAACGACACTATCCACAGGAAAGCGTCATTGATGTAACGATACTATCCACAGCCGTCACCAATGTAACGACGCCCCTGCGTCATTGATATAACGATGACCGGTCATCGT
>NZ_SPVG01000197.1 GCF_004614165.1 Duganella callida
CAGGCCGTACGCCATGCGTTCAGCGCGCGGGCCAGCGCGCCGCCCGCCGTGCGCGCGATCGCCGGCGCGCAGACGCTGCTGTGCCCGACGCGCGATGAGCACAACCAGTTCTGCACCGCCCTGCACGCCGGCGCGGCCGTCGCCGGCGGCGACCCGCAGCTCGACAGCGCCGCGCTGGACGCGTTCCTGCTGACGCATCCCGCCGCGCGCCTGATCGACGTGCGCGAGCCCTATGAATTTGCCGCCACCCTCGGCCAGGCGCCGGCCGGCCGCGTGCTGAGCGTGCCGATGAGCCGGCTGGCCGAGCATGCCGCGAGCTGGCTGCGCGAGGCCGGCGCGGGTGCCGCCGCGCCGTTGGTGTTCTTCTGCCGCAGCGGCAACCGCAGCCTGAAGGCGGCGCACTGTCTGCGCCGGCTCGGCCATCCGCACGTGTACAGCCTGCGCGGCGGTTTGGCGCTGGCATCACCTGCCTCGCAGGCAATGGCGCTTGCTGCCTGACACTTGTTCTTGTTCCCCTTCAAGGCCGCGCAATGCGGCCTTTTTTTATTGCTGACTTCGTATGTTCGTCACCGCACAGTCGCCTTCCGTGCGCCACCGTACGATGCGCTGAATGATAATTTCCCGTTCGCAGAATTGACGCGAGGTCCAAGTTGAACAAGTCCAATCCCCTATTGCCCGAGATGACGCTCGGGTTCCGCGAATCTCCCTCCGGCTCGCTCGTGTCAGACGAAGACGATGAAGACCTGCCGTTACGGGCGGAACTCTTCAGCGCGGCGCAGATGGCCGCGCACGGCAAGACGCTGGCCAGCCATCATGAACTGAGCAAGCGCGGCGGTCGCGACCGCCTGTTGTCGCGCCTGGCGGAAAACGCCGCCGTGATCGACGCCACCTGCGACGAGCTGACCGCGGCCGTCAAGGCCGGCCGCCAGATCACGCCGGCCTCGGAATGGCTGCTCGACAATTTTTATCTGATCGAAGAACAGATCCGCATCGCCCGTCGTCACCTGCCGAAGAACTACAGCAAGGAGTTGCCGCGTCTGGGCAAGGGCGCGCCCGAAGGCACCCCGCGCGTCTACAAGATCGCGCTGGAAATCATCTCGCACGGCGACGGCCGCGTCGATCCCGAATCGCTGTGCCGCTTCGTCGACGCCTACCAGGAAGTGGCCACGCTGAAGCTGGGCGAGCTGTGGGCGATTCCGATCATGCTGCGGCTGGCGCTGATCGAGAACCTGCGCCGCGTGGCGGTGCGCGTGGCCGAGAACCGCGTGCAGCGCGACCTGGCCAACACCTGGGCCGACCAGATGACCGACGTGGCGGAGAAAAATCCGAGCGGGCTGATACTGATGGTGGCCGACATGGCGCGCTCCAACCCGCCCATCACCAGCGCCTTCGTGGCCGAGCTGGCGCGCCGGCTGCAGGGCCAGAGCCCGGCGCTGACCTTGGCGCTGACCTGGATCACCCACCGCCTGGCCGAATCGGGCCAGACCATCGAACAGCAGATCCAGGCCGAGATCCAGCAGCAGGCGGCGGAGCAGGTCTCGATCGCCAACAGCATCGGCAGCCTGCGCTTCCTCGGCACCATGGACTGGCAGGAGTTCGTCGAGACCATGAGCGTGGTCGAGCAGACCCTGCGCCAGGACCCGGCCGACACCTACGGCAAAATGGAATTCGCCACGCGCGACCAGTACCGCCACGCGATCGAGAAGATCGCCAAGCGCTCCACGTTCACCGAGGCGGAAGTGGCGCAGCAAGCCTTGCAGCTGGCGCAGGAAAACCATGGCCGCGGCGATACGCGCCATGGCCACGTCGGCTTTTATCTGATCGGCGGCGGCTTGCCGCTGCTGGAAAAACGCTGCGCCCTGCGGCGCCCGGCGCTGGAGGCGCTGCAGCACACCACGCGCGCTTCGCCACTGACCTCGTACATCGGCGCGATCGCCGCCATCGCCTTCGTCTGCACCGCGCTGCTGCTGGAGCGCGCCAGCCGCGATGGCGTGCATGGCTGGGTGATCGGCGCGCTGGGCGTGCTGGCGCTGCTGGCCAGCAGCCAGCTGGCGCTGAACCTGGTGAACTGGGTGGCGACGCTGGTCACCAAGCCGCATCCGCTGCCGCGCATGGACTTCAAGGATGGCATTCCGGCCGACGCCCGCGCGCTGGTGGTGGTGCCGACGCTGGTCTACAGCAAGGAGAATGTCGACGATCTGTTCGAGCAGATGGAAGTGCGCTTCCTGGCCAACCGCGATCCGAACCTGCGTTTCTGCCTGCTGACCGACTTTGCCGACGCCCGCGCCGAGAAAATGCCGAACGACGACATGCTGGTCGAGCAGATGAAGCGCTGCCTGAATCACCTGAACCACAAGTACAGCGTCGGCCCGAACGGCGAACGCGCGTCGCCGTTCCTGCTGCTGCACCGCCCGCGCCTGTGGAATCCGCAGGAGGGCGTGTGGATGGGCTACGAACGCAAGCGCGGCAAGCTGGAAGACCTGAACCGCTATCTGCGCGGCGGCGCGCGCGACAAGTTCTCGGTGGTGGTGGGCGATACCAGCGAGCTGGAAAGTATCCGCTACGTGATCACGCTGGACACCGACACCCAGCTGCCGCGCGACGCGGCGGCGCAGTTCATCGCCACCATGCAGCATCCGCTCAACCGGCCGCGCGTCGACACCGCGCGCGGCCGCGTCACCGAGGGCTACGGCATTCTGCAACCGCGCGTGGCGGTAGCGCTACCGAGCGAAAACGCCTCGCACTACGAAAAACTGTGCGGCGGCGAACCGGGCATCGATCCCTACACCCGCACCGTGTCCGACGTGTATCAGGACGTGTTCTACGAAGGCTCGTTCATCGGCAAGGGCATTTACGATGTCGACGTGTTCGAACAGGTGCTGGGCGGCCGTCTGCCCGAGAACAAGATCCTCAGCCACGACCTGCTGGAAGGCTGCTATCTGCGCGCCGGCCTGCTGAGCGACGAACAGCTGTACGAGGCCTATCCCGCCACCTACAGCGAGGATGTCACGCGCCGCCAGCGCTGGATACGCGGCGACTGGCAGCTGATCGGCTGGCTGTTCGGCCGCGTCCTGGGCGGCAACGGCAAGCGCGAAAAGAATCCGCTGTCGCTGCTGTCGCGCTGGAAGCTGTTCGACAACCTGCGCCGCAGCCTGACCGCGCCGGCGCTGGTGCTGTCGCTGATCACCGCCTGGCGTTCGCTGCCCGATCCCTGGGTCTGGACCGGCTTTGTGCTGGCCGTGATCTTCCTGCCGCCGCTGGTCAGCATGGTGTACGACCTGGTTCACCGGCCGCAGGACACCCTGTGGAGCCAGCATATCCGCGCCTCGCTGCGCCGCTCCGGCCTGCACTTTTCGCACGCCATCCTGATGCTGGTGTTCCTGCCGTACGAGGCTTACTTCAGCATGGACGCGATCCTGCGCAGCACCTGGCGCCTGACCATCTCGCACCGCCGCCTGCTCGAGTGGCGCGCGTCGGCGCTGTCGCGCCAGGCCGCCGGCGCCGCCAGCACCTGGCGCACCATGTGGTTCGCGCCGGTGCTGGCGCTGTTCGTCGGCGGCTGGCTGCTGGGCTGGCGTCCGGCCAGCCTGCCGCCGGCCGCGCTGTTCCTGCTGGCGTGGCTGGTGGCGCCGGCGGTGGCCGACTGGATCAGCCGTCCGATCGCACGCAAGAGCGCCCAGCTGTCGCACGACCAGCTGCAGTTCCTGCACAAGCTGTCGCGCCGCACCTGGGCCTATTTCGAGCGCTTCGTCAGCCCGGAGGACAACTGGCTGCCGCCCGATAACATGCAGGAGCATCCGGTGCAGGTGGTGGCGCACCGCACCTCGCCGACCAATATCGGCATGGCGCTGCTGGCCAACCTGACCGCCACCGACTTCGGCTACATCACCGTCGGCCAGCTGATGGAACGCACCGGCAACACGCTGCATTCGATGGACCAGCTGGAGCGCTACCACGGCCACTTCTACAACTGGTACGATACCCAGACCCTGAAGCCGCTGCATCCGGTGTATATCTCGACGGTCGACAGCGGCAACCTGGCCGGTCACCTGCTGACCTTGCAGTCCGGCCTGACCGGCCTGTATGACGAGCCGGTGCTGGGGGCGCAGATCGTCGACGGCCTGGTGTCCACCGCGCGCGTGCTGCAGGAGACGCTGGCCGCCGCCGCGCAGGCCGGCGACGCCGAGCCGATCGACGGCGTGGCGGTGCTGGCCGCG
>NZ_SPVG01000111.1 GCF_004614165.1 Duganella callida
GGCGGCAGCAGCGGCGGCGGCCGCCGGCTGTGCGGCCTGGCGGCGCCACAAGCGGCGCGTGGCCCATTGCAGCAGGTCGTCCACATAGGTATAGATCACCGGTATCATCAGCAGGCTCAGCAGCGTGGACGTGATCAGGCCGCCGATCACCGCAATCGCCATCGGCGCGCGGAAGCTCGGATCCGCGCCCACGCCCAGGGCCAGCGGCAGCATGCCGGCGCCCATCGCCACGCTGGTCATCACGATCGGCTGGGCGCGCTTGCGGCAGGCGTCCAGCAGCGCCGCGCGCCGTTCCATGCCCAGCTCGCGGCGCGCGCGGATCGCGTACTCCACCAGCAGGATCGAGTTCTTGACCGCGATGCCCATCAAGGTCAGCACGCCCAGCAGCGACGGCATGGACAACGCGTTGTGCGTCACCAGCAGGCCGAGGAAGGCGCCGCCCAGCGACAGCGGCAGCGCCGCCATCACCGTCAGCGGCTGCATGAAGCCCTTGAACAGCAGCACCAGCACCATGTAGACGCAGAGGATGCCGATCAGCATCGCCAGGCCGAAGCTGGTGAACAATTCCTGCATCATCTCGACGTCGCCCGACTTGCCGCGCTGCACATTGGCCGGCAGATTCTTCACGCTCGGCAGCTGATCGACCTTGTCCTGCACCTCGCTCAGCGGCTGGCCGTTGAGTTCGACGTGGATCACCACCCGCCGCGTGCGGTCGCGCCGGTCGATGCGGGCCGGGCCGCTGTCCATGCTCAGCGTCGCCACCGACGACAGCGGCACGTTGCCGTTCTTGCCCGGCACCGGCAGCCGCTCCAGCAGCGCCAGATCCTGGCGCGCCGCTTCCGGCAGGCGTACGCGGATTGGCACCTGGCGCTCAGGCAGATTCAGCTTGGCCAGCGCCTGCTCGTAATCGCCGGCGGTGGCCACGCGCAGCGTTTCGCCGATGGCGGTGGCGGTCACGCCCAGGTCGGCGGCACGGGCGAAGTCCGGCGTCACCAGCACTTCCGGCCGCACCAGGCTGATGCTGGAATAAATACTGCCCAGGCCGGGAATGGCGCGGATCTCGCGCTGGATCGCCAGCGCGGCCGTCTTCAGCGCGTCAGGATCGTCGCCGGTCAGCAGCAGTTCCAGCTCCTCGCCGGCCTCGCCGCTGCTGCCGACCGTGACGCGCACGCCCGGCACCGCGCGCAGCAGCTCGCGCAGCAGGATGTTGATCTCGGTCTGCTTGTGATGGCGTTCGGTGCGCGGCTTCAGATTCACCGTCAGCGTGGCCTTGCGCACGTCGTCGCCGCCGATGGCGCTGTACACCTGCACCATGTCCTGGGCGATCACGCGGTCGGCGGCGATCAGCCGGCGCGCCTGCTCGGCGGCGGCGGCGGTGCGCTCCAGCGTGGCGCCCGGCGCCAGCTCCAGCATCACCTTGGTCTGGGTGCCGTCCGAGGGCGGAATGAAGCCACTCGGCAGGAATGGAATCATGCCCAGCGAGACGATGAAGAACAGCCCGGCCAGCAGCACCGTGCGGCGCCGGTGGCTCAGGCACCACTCCACCGCGCGCAGGTAGCGCGGCATCAGCCGGCCCGGTTTCGGCTCGTGCGCCAGCGGCTTCAGCAGGTGTGCCGCCATCATCGGCGTCAGCAGGCGCGCCACCAGCAGCGAGGCCGCCACCGCCACCGAGGCGGTCCAGCCGAACTGCTTGAAGTACTGGCCGACCACGCCGTTCATGAAGGCGGTCGGCAGGAACACGGCGATCAGGGTACAGGTGGTGGCCACCACCGCCAGGCCGATTTCGTCGGCCGCCTCCAGCGCCGCCTGCCACGGCGTCTTGCCCTGGCGCAGATGGCGCATGATGTTTTCGATTTCGACGATGGCGTCGTCGACCAGGATGCCGATCACCAGCGCCAGCGACAGCAGCGTGATCATGTTGAGCGTGAAACCCAGCATGCTCATCGCCAGGAAGGTCGGGATGATGGACAGCGGTAGCGCCAGCGCCGACACCAGCGTGGCGCGGCCGTCGCGCAGGAAGAACCAGACCACCAGCACGGTCAGGAACATGCCCTCGTACAGCAGGGTCATCGAACCGTCGTAGTTTTCCTGCACCGAATCGACGGCGTTGAACGCTTCCTTGTAGGCGATGTGCGGCGTGGTTTTGGCCAGCGCCGCCACCGCCTTGCGCACTTCCTTGGCCACCGTGACTTCGCTGGCGCCCTTGCTGCGGGTGATGTCGAAACCGACCACCGGCTTGCCGTCCAGCAGCGTGATGGCGCTGCGCTCGGCGGCGCCGTCGCTGATGCGCGCCACCTGGTCCAGGCGGATGCTGCGGCCGTCCGGCAGCGCCATGTCCAGCGCGGCGATCTCGGCCGTGCTCTTGACGGTGGCGATGGTGCGCACCGACTGGTTGACGCCGCTGATCCTGGCCTTGCCGCCCGAGCTTTCGCGCTGCACGCGGCGCAGCTGGGCGGAAATGTCGGCGGCCGACACGTTCAGCGCCGTCATGCGCAGCGGATCGAGTTCGATCAGCACCTCGCGGTCGACGCCGCCCACGCGCGCCACCTTGCCGACGCCGGGCACCGCCAGCAGCGCCTTCGATACCTGGTTGTCGACGAACCACGACAGGCCGGCCTCGTCCAGCTGGGCCGAGGCCACGGTATAGGTCAGGATCGCCTGGCCGGCCAGGTCCAGGCGCGAGATCACCGGGTCGCGGATGTCGGCCGGCAGATCGCTGCGCACGCGGCCGACCGCGTCGCGCACGTCGTTCAGCGCCTCGGCCGGATCTTTCTCGAGGTGGAACTGGACCGTGGTTTCCACCACGCCGTCGCTGATGGTGGTGAACACGTGGCGCACCCGCGACACCGAGGCCAGCGTGCTTTCGATATGGTGCGCCACCTCGGCCTCCAGCTGCGGCGGCGAGGCGCCGGGCAGGCTGACGGTGACGAACACGATGGGGAAATCGATGTCGGGCTGTTCCTGGATCATCATGCGCTTGAAGCTGATCAGGCCGGCGACCGTGAGCAGGATGAACAGCAGGATGGCCGGAATCGGGCGGCGGATCGATAAGGCGGACAGATTCATCTTCAGGCTCCGTTCAGCGCTTGCCGGGACTCAGCTGCGCCAGTTGCGCCGGCTGAGCAGATTGGGCCGGCGGCTGCGCCACCTGCACCACGTCGCCGTCGGCCAGGAAACCGGCGCCCTGATCGACCAGCACGCTGTGCGCGTCGACGCCGTCCAGCACCTCGATGCGGTCGCCGATGCGGCGCCCCAGCGTCACCTTGGTCTGGCTGACCCTGTCGCCGGCGACGATGCGGAACACATAGCCGTAGCCATCGCGCATCACCACCGCACTCTGCGCCACGGTCAGGGCCGGCGAGCGGCCGATTTCGAACTGGCCGCGCGCGAACAGGCCGGCCTGGGCATCGGTGGACGGCGGCAGGTCGACATACACCAGCGCGTTGCGGGTGGCCGGGTCCAGCGTCGGCCCCACCATCCTTACCTTGCCGCTCAGCGCCACGCCGCCGGCCACCGTCAGCGTGACGGCCTGGCCCGGCTTGACCAGGCGCAGATCGCCGCCCGGCACTTCGGCACGCCATTCGAGGCGGTTCTTGCGGATCAGCTTGAACAATTCCTGGCCCTGCGGCGCCACGCTGCCGAGGGTGGCGCTGCGCGACGAAATCACCCCATCGTCGGGCGCCCGCACCTCGGTCTGCGCCAGCCGTACCCGCGCGCTTTTCAGCGTCGCCTGCGCCGAGGCCACGCGCGCTTTCGCGCTGCGTTCGGCGGTCAGGTATTGGGTCATCTGCTGCGCGCTGACCAGGCCGTTGGCCGACAGCGGCCGTGCCCGTTCCACCGTCGATTGCGCTTCGCCTAGCGCCGAGCGCGCCTCTTCCAGCGCCGCATCCTTCTGCTCGACGTCGGCCGCCACGGTGGCGGCGTCGAAGCGCGCCAGCACCTGGCCGGCATGCACGCAGTCACCGACGTTGACGCCGACCTCGGCCAGCCGCAATCCGCTCAGCTCGCTGCCGATCACCGCTTCCTGCCAGGCGAAGATGCCGCCGTTGGCCGCCAGCGCCACCGGCCATTCGCTCGGCTGCGGCGTCAGGCTGGTCACGGTCAGCATGGCTTTCTGTTTGGCCGGGGCGGCGTCACCGGCCGGCGACGGCGTCGCCGCGCTGACCCAGGCCAGCGCCGCGC
>NZ_SPVG01000172.1 GCF_004614165.1 Duganella callida
TCCAGCGCGTCCTGCCGGCTGGCCGCCAGCCGCGCGGCGTCGGTCGGCCGCAGCGGCCGGCCGCGGCTCAGGTGCAGCGCGATGATTTTTTCCAGCTGGTCGTACAGCAGGCGCTCGTCGACCGGCTTGCTGAGGAAGCCGTCCATGCCGGCCGCCAGGTAGCGCGCACGGTCGTGGTCGCTGGCGTTGGCGGTCAGCGCGATGATCGGGATCGCCGGCTCCAGCACCCGGTAGTCGGCGTTGCCGCCGGCGCGGATCAGGCGCGCCGCCTGTTCGCCGTCCATCATCGGCATGCGGCCGTCCATCAGCACCAGGTCGTAGGCGGCCGTGCTCAGCGCGTGCAGCGCCTGCAGGCCGTTCTCGACGATGCGGATATCGTGGCCCATGCCCTCGAGCAGCGTGCTGACGATGATCTGGTTGGTGCGCACGTCCTCGGCGCACAGCACGCGCAGGCGGTAGCTGTGGTGCTCCTGGCGCGGCCGTTCGGCCGGGCCGGCGGCCGGCGCCGCGCCCAGCGCCAGCGGCAGCGTGAAGCTGAAGGTGGAACCGGCGCCGACCCGGCTGTCGGCCGCGATCGAACCGCCCATCAGCGCCACCAGTTCCTTGCAGATCGCCAGCCCCAGGCCGGTGCCGCCGTAGCGGCGCGTGGTCGAGTGGTCGGCCTGCTCGAATTTCCGGAACAGCCGCGGCAGCACCTCGGCCGGGATGCCGGGGCCGGTGTCGCTGACGTCGAAGCTGACGCTGGCGTGGCCGTCGGCGGTGCGGACCGCCGCGGCGTCCAGCCGCACCTCGCCGCGGTCGGTAAACTTGATGGCGTTGCCGAGCAGGTTGATCAGGATCTGCCGCAGCCGCGTCGGGTCGCCGCGCACGTAGCGCGGCAGGTCCAGCGCCAGGTCGCAGCGCAGCAGCAGGCTCTTGGCGTCGGCCTGCTGCTGCAGGATGCCGATGGCGTCGTCGATCAGCGCGATCAGGTCGAAGTCCACCGTTTCGATCGCCAGCCGGCCGGCGTCGATCTTGGAAAAGTCGAGGATGTCGTTGAGGATGGCCAGCAGCGCCTCGCTGTTCTGCAGGCCGATGCGCAGGTATTCCTCGGTACGCCCGCGCACCGACTGGTCGCGCATGGCGAACTTGATCATGCCGATCACCCCGGCCAGCGGCGTGCGGATGTCGTGGCTCATGGCCGACAGGAAGTCGATGCGGTGGCGGCTGACGATTTCCGCGTGTTCCTTGGCCAAGGTCAGCTCGGCCGTGCGTTCCTTGACGCGCTGTTCCAGCGTGTTGCGCAGCAAGCGGATCTGGTCGGCCAGCGCGAACGCCAGCAGCACCCCGTCCAGCGTGCCGCCCAGCAGCGTGAACAGCTGGGCATTGCTGACCACGGCCGGGATCAGGCCGACGTTGGCCGGCAGGATCAGCAGGCCGGGGATCATCAGCGCCACGAAGCCCAGCACGAAGAAGCGCGCCGGGTAATAGCCGCCGCGCCACACCACGATGCCGCTGGTCAGCGCCAGCGCCATCCAGATCGTGATGACGATGGTGGCGATGGTGTGCGCGTAGCTGAGCGCCAGAAAGCAGCTGGGCAGGGTCAGCAGCGGCAGCACCAGGTTGATGCGGCTCAGCCGGTACAGCCGCGGCGCGGTGTCGCGCAGGCGCAGGAAGCTGGTGTAGAACAGCGTGCTCAGCACCGGCAGCAGGAAGAACGGCACATAATGCCAGTGCAAATCATGCCAGCTGAACAGGTCGGCCGCCAGGTGGAAGGTCAGGCCCCAGGCGATCGCGTAGCACAGCACGTACAGCGAGTAATACAGCGAGGAACGGTCGCGCGTGATCGAATAAATGAAGAAATTGAACACGGTGAGCGCCAGCAGCGCGCCGACCGAGCCGATGATCAGCACGTTCTCGCGGGCCACCAGCTGCTGGTAAGCCGGCCGCGGCAGCACCGAAAACACCGGCGTGCGCGCGTAATACGGGCTGGAGAAACGGATCAGCACGTGATAGCGCTGGCCCGGCTGCAGGTCGACGTCCTTGCCGTAATGCAGCAGATACGCGTGCGGCTGGCGGTAGCCGGTCAGCATCTGGCGGATGCTGCCGTCCTCGCCGTACAGCTGGATGTCGACCATGTCGATCAGCGTATCGTTGGGATCGATGACCCACTGCGGCTGGCGGCTGTCGTTGCGCAGTTCCGCGTACAGCCAGTAGCTGCCGCCCAGCAGATCGACCTTGTCGGCCGGCTTCAGTTGCGCCAGCATGGCCGGCAGCGCGGCGGCGCCGGCCGGGTACGGCTCGCCGCTGTCGCGGTACAGGCGCCCGCTCTTGGCCAGGTCGACGCTGGCGTTGCCCAGCGCGACAGTCTGGCCATGGGCCGCCGCGCACCACACGCAGGCCGCCAGCAACAGCAGCACGCACTGGAGCAAAGATGGGCGAGGGTGCGGTCGGACGGTCGGCTGGTCGATCTGGCTTGCTTTGCTCATGCGTTTCCGTGCGCCCGGCAGTCTGTGATGGTTTGCCTGCCATTCTAAACGAGAACTTATTGTTTTGGTATGATGCAAGCTTTGCGAGCAGGAAAATATCTTGTTAATCTCACCAGAACAATGTCTCGGATTTCTCGGCGCCGCCATGCTGATCACGATTTCGCCGGGACCGGACAACCTGATGGTGCTCAGCATCGGCATGTCGCGCGGCCGCAGGCAGGGCATGGTGTTCGGCATCGGCTGCGCGCTGGGTTGCCTCAGCCATACCTTGCTGGCCACGCTGGGCGTGGGCGCGCTGATCAAGGCCTCGCCGCTGGCCTTCGGCGCGCTGAAGGCGCTTGGCGGTGCGTATCTGATCTGGCTCGGCATCGGCGCCTTGCGCAGCCGCGGCGGCGCGCGCGTGGCCGGCGCGGACGTGCCGGATGAGCGGCTGGGCCGGCTGTTCGGCAAGGGGCTGCTGGCCAACATGATCAACCCCAAGGTGGTGCTGTTCTTCCTGTCCTTCCTGCCGCAGTTCGTGGACGCCGGACGCGGCGACGCCGGCTGGCAGACCGCCCAGCTGGGCGTGCTGTTCACGCTGCAGGCGGTGGTGCTGTTCAGTTTGCTCGGTTATTTTTCCGGCGCGGTCGGCGCCTGGATCAACCGCACGCCCGGCGCCGGCAAGTGGATGGACCGGGTCGCCGGCGCGATCTTCGTCGGCCTCGGCGTGCGCCTGATGTTCGTGCGCTGAATCGCGCGCTAAAAAAGTCCGTTCGGGAGGGGGGCTTGTCATCATGGCGTCATGCAGCGCTGCGATACTGGCTGTGCTCTTTCAAGTCTCTCCCGATTTGAAACTTTCAGCCCATGCCTTACCAAGCGCATGGGCTTTTTTTTTGTTCTGAGGATACACGCCGCGGTACCGGGGCCCGGCTCCGTGTGGAGACGCTTCCGCTTTTTCCCGATTTTTCCTGCCTTAAACATTGAAAGTGCGCGACGGCACGCGACAGCCGCCGCCCGAGCGGCGTCATTTCGCTTCGGAATGGAAGACGTCGCGTTCGACTAGCGCCTAGTGCGCGCTGATGTCGAAGCGCAGCGCCATCTGGTCCTGCACGGCCATGGCGCCGCCCATGACGGAGAAGGGCGTCAGGCCGAAATCGGTCTGCTTCAGATTGACCGTGCCCGTGACGTTGATGACGCCGTTTTCCTCGCGCAGCACGACCGGAATCGCCAGCGTGCGCGTCACGCCGTGCAGCGTGATGGCGACCTGCAGCGGCTGACCGTCCGCGCCGCGCTCGGCGTGGATCGACACGATGGGAAAACGCTCGGCGTCCAGCACCTTGGTCAGCATGTTGTGCCGCGTGCCGGCGATGGCGTCGGCGGACGGTTGCGTGTCCAGTCCCGCCACCTTGCGCAAATCCGCTTTATCGACGGTAAGTTCATCCAGCCGGAACTGCAAGTCGGCCCGGTTCCGCGCCGGCCACACCGTACCGCTGATCGCGTGCGCCGCCACCACGTGGTCGTGACCCAGCCGCGCCAGCACGCCGCCGCGCCGCACCGTGACCGCGATTAGCGAACGCGCGCTGTCGATTTGCAGCACCGGCGCGGCAGCGCTCGCCCCCTGCGGCGGCCAGCCAGGCTGGCCGC
>NZ_SPVG01000176.1 GCF_004614165.1 Duganella callida
GTTGAGTTGTGTATAAGAGAGTGGGCCGATCCGGCGCGCGGGCGCGCCATGGGGCAGGCCGCGCGCGCGCGTCTGGCCAGCGATTTCAGCTGGTCCAGTCTGGCGCGCCGGGTCAGCGCCCGCTTCGCGATGGAGCCGGCCGCATGAAGGTGATGATCATCGGCATCCGCGGCTTTCCCAACGTGCAGGGCGGAGTGGAAACCCACGCCGAACAGCTGGGCACCGAGCTGGTCAAGCTGGGCTGCGAGGTCGAGGCCGTGGTGCGCAGCCCGTACCAGCCTGCCGCGGTCGGCGCCAGCTGGCACGGCGTGCGCTTCAAGTCGCTGTGGAGCCCGCGCTCGCGCGGCCTCGAGGCGATCGTCCACACCACGCTGGCGGTGCTGTACGCCGGCCTGCGCCGGCCCGACATCCTGCACATCCAGGCCATCGGTCCCGGCATCGTCACGCCGCTGGCGCGTCTGCTGGGCCTGCGCGTGGTGGCGACCCACCATGGCCCCGATTACGACCGTCAGAAATGGGGCCGCTTCGCGCGCACCATCCTGCAGCTGGGCGAGCGCTGGTCGATGCGCCACGCCCAGCAGGCGATCGTGATTTCCAGCGTGATCGAGGAATTGGTGCGGCGCAAGCACCACGTGGCGCCGGCGCTGATCCCCAACGGCGTGCAGCTGCCGGCGCTGCCGCCGGCCGGCGCCACCCTCGCGCGCTTCGGCCTGGAGAGCGGGCGCTATGTGTTGCTGGTCAGCCGCATCGTGCCGGAAAAGCGCCATCTGGACCTGATCCAGGCGTACGCCCTGGCGCGCCTGCCCGGCTGGCGCCTGGTGCTGGTGGGCGCCTCCGATCATCCGGACGCGCACACGCGCGCGGTGCTGGACGCCGCCGCCGCGCAGCCGGGCGTGGTCTGCACCGGCTTCCAGAGCGGCGCCGCGCTGGCCGAACTGTATGCGCACGCCGGCGTGTTCGTGTTGCCGTCGTCGCACGAGGGCTTGCCGATCGCGCTGCTGGAGGCGCTCAGCTATGGCTTGCCGGTGATCGCCAGCGATATCCCGGCCAATCTGGCGGTGGCGTGCAGCGAGGTGCGCTACTATCCCCTGGGCCAGACCGCGGCGCTGGCGGCGGCGCTGGAAACGGTGGCCGCGCAGCCGCCCGACCCCGCCTACCGCGCGCGCCTGCGCGCCTTCGTCGGCGAACGCTATAGCTGGCCGCAGATCGCGCGCCAGACTTGGGAATTGTATCGCCGCGTCTGCCCGGGTCGCTGAGCGCGGCGCCCAACGACAACGGCCCGGCCGCTGACGCGGCCGGGCCGTCGGGCCGGGCGGATGCCGTGATCGCGGCGGCTTATTTCCAGCCGCGCATGACCGTGTTCATTTCCTTCAGACGGTCGAGCTGGTACTTGCGGCTGTTGGTCGGCGTGATGCTGTACGAGCCCTCCTGCGCGGCCCAGTCGAACACCCACACGGCCGACAGCGGCACGCGGTTGGCGATGATGGTGCTGGTCATTTCATAGAACTTGGTCTTGGCCACGTCGGCGCCCAGATCCTTGTCGCTGGTGCCGAATTCCCCGATGAACAGCGGGCGCGGGTCGATCAGCTTGCCTTTGCTGTCGGTCTGGCGGCTGCGCGTCAGGGCGGCGATGATGATGTTGTTGAAATTGCCGGCCACCACGCTCGGCGAGGCCGCGTCGACGCCGAAGCCGGCCATTTCACCATACGGATACAGGTGCAGCGACACGGTGTCGGCGACGTTGTTGTCGCGCGTCAAGATGCTGGCGAACTGGCTCGGGCTGTCCTGGTCCCACTTGGACGGCAGGTGGTAGGCATTGTAGCGCGGATGGTCGTTGCCGCTGAAGATGGGGTGGCTCTTGTCGATCGCGCGCACGGTGGCGGTGAAATCGGCCAGCGCGTTCATGATGGTGTCGACCGTGAAGTTGTCGGCGGCGGTGCGCGCCGGCGCGGTCGAGGCGCGCGGGATCCACTGGTAATTGTTGATGCTGGCCGGCAGGTCCATCAGCGCCGTCGCCTCGTTGGCGAACTCCCAGCCCCACAGTGCCGCGTGGTCCTTGTAGCGCGTCACCATTTCGGTGGTGATCTTGCGCATCATCACGCGCGTCTTGCTGTTGGCGTTGCCCCAGGCCGGCACGTGTTCGCCGTTCATGTCGGAGAACGCCGGGAAGTTCCAGAACACGTCGAGGATCACGCCGATGTTCTGCGCCGCGCATTCCTTCATGAAGTCGTCCAGGCGGCTGTAGAACAGTGTCGGATTACTGACATAGCTCTTCTGGATGTCATCCGGCCAGAAGCCGATCGCATTGATGCGGATGAACGGGATGTTATAAGCCTTCAGCGTGGCCAGGCCGGCTTTCCAGGTGACATCCTTGCCATTCGATTGCACGTAGCGGGTGAAGGCGTCCTGGTAATTCACGCCGACGCCATAGAAGTTGGCGCCGTTGAGCTGGAACACGCCGTATCCGGCCTTGAAGTCGGCTGCGGAAGCGGTCGCGCTGACCGCGACGCCGAGCACCGCGCTCAGCAACAGTTTTTTCAGAGTTTTCATAGAGATATTTGCCGCAAGATGTGGGGACAATAGGCTGTGGCTGGCCAATCTGCAAGTCATGCCAGAAGACAATAAGCAGTAACTGGCCCTAGCTTTATTTTACGCGCAAAAACATTGCGGACCACAGGATTTACGCAAATTTTGTTGCTCTTAGGATGCAAGTATGAACAAAACACCATGAAACAGCCCGATTTTACCCCGCCCGGGGCGGCGCACCGCAGGGTGTCTGGATATTATCACAACAAAGCCGTTGTAAAATGGCGGAAGGTGGGCGGCCGCCCGGCTGCCCGGAGGTAATCGACAGCGAGGATTTATGAAGATATTGGTAACGGGAGGGCTGGGCTACATCGGCTCCCACACCTGCGTGGAGCTGCTGGCGGCCGGCCACCAGGTGGTAGTGGTGGACAATCTGGTCAACAGCAACGCCGGCGTGGCCGCGCGCATTGCCGCCATTGCCGGCCAGCCGTGCCAGTTCGTCGAGGCCGACGTGCGCGACCGCGCCGCGCTGCAGCAACTGTTCGCGCGTGAGCGCATCGACGCGGTGATCCACTTCGCCGGCCTGAAGGCGGTGGGCGAATCGGTGCAGCAACCGTTGCGCTATTACGACTACAACGTGCACGGCACCCAGGTGTTGTTGGAAACCATGGCCGAGGCGGGCGTCAAGACGCTGGTGTTCAGCTCGTCCGCGACCGTGTACGGCGACCCGCACGCGGTGCCGATCCTGGAAGACTTCCCGCTGCAGGCCACCAACCCCTACGGACGCAGCAAGCTGATGATCGAACAAATCCTGCGCGACGTCGGCTTGGCCGACGCCGGCTGGAAGATCGCGCTGCTGCGCTATTTCAACCCGGTGGGCGCCCATGAAAGCGGGCTGATCGGCGAAGACCCGAACGGCATCCCCAACAACCTGATGCCCTACATTGCCCAGGTGGCCGAGGGCCGGCGCGCGCAGCTGGCGATTTTCGGCAACGATTATCCGACCGTCGACGGTACCGGTGTGCGCGACTACATCCACGTGGTCGACCTGGCGCTGGGCCACGTCAAGACGCTGCAGAGGTTGGCCGAGGTCGGCGGCGTGCTGACCTACAACCTCGGCACCGGCCGCGGCAACAGCGTGCTGCAGATGGTGCACGCGTTCGAGCAGGCCAGCGGCCGCCGCATCCCCTACCAGTTCGCGCCGCGCCGGGCCGGCGACATCGCCCAGTGCTACGCCGACCCCGGGCTGGCCGAGCGCGAGCTGGGCTGGCGCGCCGCGCGCGGCATCGAGCAGATGTGCGCCGACACCTGGCGCTGGGCCACGTCAAGACGCTGCAGCTGTC
>NZ_SPVG01000125.1 GCF_004614165.1 Duganella callida
GCGCCTGCGGCAGCGCCACATAGCGGCGCGCCAGCAGCGCGGCCAGTCCCCACAGCGCCAGTGCCTGCGCCGCCATCACCAGCGCCCAGGCGTGGAACGCGTCGCCGCTGAGCCAGCGCGCGGCAAAGTACAGCGGCCAGTCGGGCAGGAAATACGGCGCCGGCGTCAGGTACCACTGCCGCAGCCGCCCGCCCTGCTCGACCAGGTCGGCGTACAGCGCCGGCAGGTACTGCGCGTCCGAATTAAAGAACAGCATGGGATCGATGGCCTGCTGCAGATACAGCGTGGTCATGGCGGCGATCGCCAGCAGCGCCGGCAGCGCGGCCAGCGCGGAGTACAGCGCGCGTTTCATTACAGGCTCAGTTTCTTGAAGATGGCTTCCGGGATGTGGCGGATGATGGTCATGATGCCCCACCAGAAGAACGGCGTGTACAGCACGTTGCGCTTGCCGTCCATGGCCCTGACGATGGCGGCCGCCACCTGCTCCGGCGTGGCCCACAGCGGACTTTTGGGGAAGGCTGCCGTCATCGGCGTGTCGACGAAGCCCGGCTTGATGGTCAGCACGTGCACGCCGGCCTTGCACAGGCGGTTGCGCAGGCCCTGGAGGAAGGTGGCCAGCATGCCCTTGGCGCTGCCGTATACATAGTTGGACTGGCGGCCGCGGTCGCCGGCCACCGAGCCGATCACCGCGATGGTGCCGCCGCGCTGGGCTTCGAAGCGGTTGGCGATGTGGGTCAGCAGCGAGATCACGCTCAGCGCGTTGGTGCTGATCTCGCGCAGCGCCAGCGCGGCGTCGGCCTGGCACGCTTTCTGATCGGGCAGCGTGCCGTGCGCGATCAGCACCGCATCCAGGCCGCCCAGCGCGCCGGCGGCGCGTTCGATGCAGGCGGCGTGCTGATCGAAATCGTTGGCGTCGAAGCGGGCGCCGGCGCTGATGGCGGCGCCGCGGATTTTCAGGTCGGCCAGCAGGCCGTCCAGGCGCTCGCTGTTGCGGGCCAGCAGATACAGGGCGTCGCCGCGCTGGGCGAAGCGGCGCGCGGTGGCTTCGGCGATCGCCGAGGTGGCGCCGATGATGAGGATTTTTTGCATGTCAGAGTCCGAGACGATCAGAAAGAGAGGAGCCGAAGGCATCCAGCGCGCCGTAGTCGCGCCGCACCTGCTGGAAGGCGGCATGGCGCGGATAGCCACGCTCGAAGGTGGCTTGGCTCATGCGCGCGTCCTTGGCCAGGTAGTGGCGGCCGCCGGCAGCGGTCACCATTACATCGAGCTCGTCCAGCAGCGCGAACAGGCCGTCTTCGATCTTGAAGTCCAGCGCCAGCGTATAGCCTTCGAGCGGGAACGACAGATAGTTCTGATTGGCCGGGCCGAACGCCTTCAGCACGGCCAGGAATGAGCCGCGGCCCGAGTCGACGATGCGCGCCAGGATGGCCTGCAGTTCGCGCGTGGCCGCGCGCGGCAACACGAACTGGTACTGCACGAAGCCGGGCTTGCCGTACAGGCGGTTCCAGTGCAGCAGACCGTCGAGCGGATAGAAGTACGGCTCGTAATGCACACGGGCCCGGCCGGCCGACGGCTTGTGGTAATACAGCGTGTTGAAGGCGCCGATGCTGTAGCGGTTCATCAGTTGCGGCGGCAGATCGAACGGCACGCTGCGGCTGCGCTTGGGCCGCGCCGCCAGGCCGCCGTCCAGCGCGTGCTCGCCCAGCATCAGCAGCGAGCGGCCGAGGCGCGCGCCGCCGGCGACGCAATCGATCCAGGCCACCGAATAGGTGGCGTCGCGGTGCTGTTCGAACAACGCCAGCACCTGCTCCAGCGACGCGGCGCGCAGCGTGGTCTGCTCGATCCAGGCGCTCTGTACCGGCAGCATCTTCAGCGTCACGGTCAGCAGGACGCCGGTCAGGCCCATGCCGCCGCAGGTGGCGCGAAACAGCTCGGGATGGGCATGGCGCGAACACTGCACGATGCTGCCGTCGGCCAGCAGCAGTTCGAACGACAGCACGTGCGCGCTGAAGCAACCGTCGATGTGGTGGTTCTTGCCGTGCACGTCGCTGGCGACGGCGCCGCCGACGGTGACGAATTTGGTGCCGGGCGTGACTGGTGGAAACCAGCCCTGCGGCAGCAGCACGTCGAGCAGGTCGGCCAGGGTGGCGCCGGCCTCGCAGCGCAGGATGCCGGTTTGCGCATCGAAATCCAGCAGCAGGTGGCGGCGTGTATTGTCGAGCACCAGCGGCGCCAGCGAGGCGTCGCCATAGCTACGGCCCAGACCGCGCGCGATCAGCGGCGCGCCGTGTTGCTGCCTTAGCGTACGGCCCATTTCGGACACCGTGGCCGGCGCCAGCACCTGGGCGTCGGCCACCGGATAGCGTCCCCAACCGTGTATGCGTACCATTTAAAAAAAGCAAATATTGTCAGCCCGCATGATAGCGCATAAATCCGGGGTCAGTTCTGCCAATCGCACACGGGCTCTGCCGTAGCGATTGGCAGAACTGCCCCCGGATTTACGCGCTGCCCGGGCGCCAGCGGATGCGGCGTTCGACCAGGCGGGCGAACAGCCGGGCCGCGCCGAGGCAGACTGGTACCGCCAGCGCGGCCAGCAGCAGGAAGCCGGACAGCGGCGACCACTGCTGCAGCGCCGGCTGCAACCGCAGCCAGTAGTCCAGCGAGGCGACGATGGGGATGTGGATCAGGTACAGCGAATACGAATAGCCGCCCACCCGCACCAGCCAGTCCGCTTCGAGACCGCGGCGCAGCCAGTGGCCGGGGCTGACGCCGCTCAGCGCCAGCAGCAGCGCGGCGGTGAAGGCGCCGGTCACGCTATCGATCAGCGCGTGATGGCGGGCAAAGCGCAGCATGGTCGGCACATCGACGATGCGGTAGTGCCACAGTAACGCCGGCAGCACCAGCAGCAGCACGGCGCCCGCCCACCAGGCGCACCGGCGCGCCACGGGGCGCTGCGCCAGCGCGGCGGCGGCAATGCCCAGCACGAACAGCAGGATGTAGTACGGCGGCTGCGGCACGGCGGCATCGACCAGCGGCAGCCGCGGATACAGGCCGGACAGCGTGGTCAAGGCCCAGGCCGCGCACGCGCCCAGCGCCAGCAGGGCCGCCACGCCATGCCGTCGCAGTGTCCAGAGCAGCGCCGGGAAGGTGAAGTACAAATGCCATTCGCAGGCCACGCTCCAGAACGGCCCATTGATGGTGTTGTATTGGCCGTAGATATCCTGCAGCAGCAGCAGGTTGGTCCACCACACCGGTGGCGGCAGGGTCTGGGTCAGGCCCGCCTCATTGCGGCCCCAGCTCGCCAGCGGCACGAAACTGTTCACCAGCAGAATCAGGCCCAGCGTGGCGAAATACGGCGGCAGGATGCGGAAGGCGCGCGCGGTAAAGAAATCCGCCAGGCCGGATGGCAGGCGGTGGCCGCGCCGCGCCGCCGGCAGCGCCAGGCAATAGCCGGACAGCACCAGGAACACGTCGACGCCGAGGTGCATATACATCAGCAGTTCCAGCGGCCGGGCCAGCCAGAAGTCCTGCGCCACCCAGCCGATCGCGGTCAGGTAGATGTGGCCGAGCAGCACCCACAGCGCCGCCAGCGCGCGCAGACCGTCCAGGAACAGCAGGCGTTCGGCATCAGCCTGCAAGGCCGGCGGGCGCGGCGCGGCGGTCATGCGCGCGCGGTTCAGGATTTGGGTACGCCGCCCAGCAGGAAGGCGAGTTTGGGCTTGGCCTTGGTGATCGAGGCGCCGGCGGCCGGCGCGGCCGGCTTGGCGGCGGCGCTGTTGTTCTGGCTGGGCTCGTAGGGCTTGAGGAACCACGGGTCGACCTTGTCGCGGCGCGGGGCGTAACCGCCCTGGGGCGACGGAC
>NZ_SPVG01000039.1 GCF_004614165.1 Duganella callida
CGGATCGGTCAGCGACGATTCCAGCGCCGCGCGCGCCGTGCCGACGTCGTCGTAGACCTGCAAGCCGTCGCGCCACAGCGCCGCCGCCTGCTCGAGCATGGCCAGCTCGGCGCCATCGCTGACCGCGTGCGCCAGCAGGTGATCGGTCAGGGCGCCCAGGCGCGCCAGGTCGCCGTCGGACGCCAGCGCCTCCAGGCTGCGCGCCTGCGCCTTCTGCTCGTCGGGATGCAGATAGGTGGTGCTGTGCAGCAGCGCGTGCAACTCGTCCAGCACGGCCTGATGGCCGAAATAGTCGATCATCACCCCTCCCGCCGCGTGTTGATGTCGGTCCATCTTGCGCCGGACCAGCGCACGGAGTTTGATCTGGATCAGAAGTGTGGGGGCGAAAAAAAACCCGCCGCAGCGGGTTTCTGGCTCGCGGACCGGCTTAGTCCACTTCCACCGTTTCCGGCGGCGTGCTCGGCGCCGCGTCCGGCGGCTCCGGGAAGTCCAGCTTGACCACGTCCTTGTCGTCCAGGTCGACGATGACCTTGCCGCCGCTGACCAGGCGACCGAACAGCAATTCGTCGGCCAGCGCCTTGCGGATCATGTCCTGGATCAGGCGCGACATCGGCCGCGCGCCCATCAGCGGATCGAAGCCCTTCTTGCCCAGGAACTTGCGCAGCTTCTCGCTGAAGATCGCTTCGACCTTCTTCTCGTGCAGCTGCTCTTCCAGCTGCATCAGGAACTTGTCGACCACGCGCAGGATGATTTCCTCGTCCAGCGCGCGGAAGCTGATGATCGCGTCCAGGCGGTTGCGGAACTCCGGCGTGAACATGCGCTTGATGTCGCCCATCTCGTCGCCGGCCTGCTTGCTGGTGGTGAAGCCGATGGTCGACTTCTGCAGCGACTCGGCGCCCGCGTTGGTGGTCATGATGATGATCACGTTGCGGAAGTCGGCCTTGCGTCCGTTATTGTCGGTCAGCGTGCCGTGGTCCATCACCTGCAGCAGGATGTTGAAGATGTCCGGATGGGCTTTTTCAATCTCGTCCAGCAGCAGCACCGCGTGCGGCTTCTTGGTGATGGCTTCGGTCAGCAGGCCGCCCTGGTCGAAACCGACGTAACCCGGCGGCGCGCCGATCAGGCGCGACACGGCATGGCGCTCCATGTACTCCGACATGTCGAAGCGCACCAGCTCGATGCCGAGGATGAAGGCCAGCTGCTTGGCCACCTCGGTCTTGCCGACGCCGGTCGGACCGGAGAACAGGAAGGAGCCGATCGGCTTGTCGGTCTTGCCCAGGCCGGCACGGGCCATCTTGATCGCCGACGCCAGCGCCTCGATCGCCGGATCCTGGCCGAACACCACGTTGCGCAAGTCGCGGTCGATGGTCTGCAGCTTGCTGCGGTCGTCCTGGTTGACGGTCTGCGGCGGGATGCGCGCGATCTTGGAGATGATGTCCTCGATCTCGGTCTTGCCGATGGTCTTCTTCTGCTTGGACTTCGGCAGGATGCGTTGCGCCGCGCCGGCCTCGTCGATCACGTCGATCGCCTTGTCCGGCAAGTGACGGTCGTTGATGAAGCGCGCCGCCAGTTCGGCCGCGGTCGACAGCGCCGACGACGAGTACTTCACGCCGTGGTGCTCTTCGAAGCGCGATTTCAGGCCGCGCAGGATCTGCACCGTCTGCTCGACGGTCGGCTCGTTGACGTCCACCTTCTGGAAGCGGCGGCTCAGCGCGTGGTCCTTCTCGAACACGCCGCGGAACTCGGTGTAGGTGGTGGCGCCCACGCACTTCAGCTGGCCGTTGGCCAGGGCCGGCTTCAGCAGGTTGGACGCGTCCAGCGTGCCACCCGAGGCCGAACCGGCGCCGATGATGGTGTGGATCTCGTCGATGAACAGGATGCCGTGCGGATTATCCTTGAGCTGCTTGAGCACCGCCTTCAGGCGCTGCTCGAAGTCGCCGCGATACTTGGTGCCGGCCAGCAGCGCGCCCATGTCCAGCGAATACACCACGGCATTCTGCAGGATTTCCGGCACGTCGCCCTGGGTGATGCGGTAGGCCAGGCCCTCGGCGATGGCGGTCTTGCCGACGCCGGCTTCACCGACCAGCAGCGGATTGTTCTTGCGGCGGCGGCACAGGATCTGGATCACGCGGTCCACTTCCTCTTCGCGGCCGATCAGCGGGTCGATCTTGCCGTCGGCGGCCGACTTGTTCAGGTTCTGGGTGAACTGGTCGAGCGGGCTTTCCTTGCTCTGGCCCTCGCCGGCCGGCGCGCCCTCTTCCACGCCCTCGGACGCCTTGGCGGTATCGCCGGCCTGGTCCTTGCGGACGCCGTGCGAAATGAAGTTGACCACGTCCAGGCGGGTCACGCCCTGCTGGTGCAGGTAGTACACCGCGTGCGAGTCCTTCTCGCCGAAGATGGCCACCAGCACATTGGCGCCCGTCACCTCTTTCTTGCCGTTCGAGGCCGATTGCACGTGCATGATGGCGCGCTGGATCACGCGCTGGAAGCCCAGCGTCGGCTGGGTGTCCACCTCGCCCGTGCCGGGCACGGTCGGCGTGTTATCGCCAATAAAATTGGTCAGGGTTTTGCGCAGATCTTCAATGTTGACGGCGCATGCGCGCAACACTTCGGCAGCCGAAGGGTTGTCCAGCAGGGCCAGCAGCAAGTGCTCCACCGTGATGAATTCATGCCGGGCTTGTCGGGCCTCGACAAACGCCATGTGCAAACTAACTTCCAGTTCCTGCGCGATCATACTTCCTCCATCACGCATTGCAGGGGATGACCTGCCTTGCGCGCATGCGTTAAAACGAACTCCACTTTGGTACAGGCTATATCTTTCGAGAACACGCCACATACTCCTTTGCCGTAGCGGTGGACACTGAGCATTATCTGCGTGGCGGTTTCGCGGTCTTTATTGAAATACTCCTGGATGATGGCGACGACGAATTCCATCGGGGTGTAGTCGTCATTCAGCAACGCCACCTGGTACAGCGGGGGCGGTTTCAGCGTTTGTCGTTCCAGGACGGTATCGGTGTCATGCTTGGTTGCCATACGCTTATATTCTAATGCTTTCGGGGTTGATGCAATGTGCATTTCACTGCACAGTTCCAATTGTTTTCCATCTTACGCCCTTTCTTGGTTTGCCGCAGATGGGACCCTATTCCGCAAAATCAAGAGTTGCTTTTTCACCAATCCGGCAAAAAGTAGCAAAATGCCCACAAATCTGCTTGACATTCAAAATTGGTCCGCTAACAATGCGTTATCGGCTTCGTGCAGAAATGTACACGTTGATAGAAGTGGGCGTGAGGAGAGGGGCAAGAAGCTTCTTGCTTTTATGGCTCGTGTGATCAGTTAATATTTGAAAGTTCTTTTTATGGCAACAGGTACTGTTAAGTGGTTCAATGATTCCAAAGGTTTTGGCTTCATCACTCCTGATGACGGCGGCGAAGATTTGTTCGCTCACTTCTCCGCAATCAACATGAACGGTTTCAAGACCCTCAAAGAAGGTCAGAAAGTTCAATTCGAAGTCACGCAAGGCCCTAAAGGCAAGCAAGCTTCCAACATCGTTCAGGCTTGATCCTGACGACGAAGCGAAAAACCCCGCAACCGCGGGGTTTTTTTTCGTCCCGGCCTTTGGCTCGGCGCGCTGTTGTATTTACGTCGCCGGCCCTGCATCCCCACCCCCGAGCACGCTTCAACTTTTTGTGCGGCGCAAGATAAATTTAACGTAAAATCATAGTTGATACTAATTCAATTTCAATGCAGGATTAACACATGATTTTTGTCACAGGCGGTGCCGGTTTCATCGGTTCTAATTTTGTGCTCGACTGGCTGGCGCAGTCGGATGAGCCTGTTCTGAATTACGACAAGCTTACCT
>NZ_SPVG01000128.1 GCF_004614165.1 Duganella callida
GCACCGAGGACGTGGCGGGGCAGCCGCCCAGCGACGAGGAACTGGCCGCGCGCGCCGACGCCGCATCGGCCGCCGCCGCCGAGCAGGCGACGGCGCTGGTCGATCCGCTGATCGACTGCCTGCTGCCGCTGACGCTGGAAGCGCCGGCGCGTGGCGAGAAGCTGCTGCCGGTGCTGCAGACCCTGCGCATGGTCGGCAACAAGCCGGTGCACTTCATCGGCAAGGCCGTCAGCGGCGACTGGGAACCGATCAGCCACGGCGGCGTCTACACCGAACTGCAGGGCGGCGTGCAGCTGGCCAGCCGCAGCACCGCGCTGAACGAACTGGAATACTCGGAGCTGGTGACGCGCCTGCGCGCCATGGCCGACGAAATCGGCGCCGAACCGGCCGTGCCGGACATGATCGAAGTCATGGCCGAGGCGCGCAATCTGCACCGCTTCGTTGCCGCGCACGACGCGCAACTGGGCGTCAACCTGCAGTCGAACGGCGCGCCATGGTCGGTCAACACCCTGATCGCCGCGCTGGAAAAGCAGGGCTTCGACGTGCGTCCCGACGGCCGTTTCGTCATGCCGGACGGCGAGGGCGGCTTCCTGTTCTCGCTGAGCACCAACGTCACGCCGGCCGAGGAAACCACCTCGCGCCTGACGTTGCTGCTGGATGTGCCCTGCGTGGCGCCGGCGCGCGACGGCTTCGGCGCCATGGTGGCCTGCGCCCGCTCGCTGATGGCGCGCCTGGACGCGACCATCGTCGATGACTACAACCAGCCGCTGTCCGACGCCGCGCTGAGCGAGATCGCCGGCCAGGTGCAGGACTTCTACGGCGAGATGAACGATGCCGACATCCCGGCCGGCTCCCCCCGCGCGCTGCGTCTGTTCAGCTAAGGTACGGTAATGACGGAAGCAGATTTCAAGACGCGCATCGAACAACTCAGCGCGGAGCTGAACCGCCATTTGCACGCCTATCACGTGCTGGACGCGCCGACCATCCCGGATGCGGAATACGACAAGCTGTTCAGCGAGCTGCAGCAGCTGGAGGCGGCGCACCCCGAGCTGGTGCTGCCCGACTCGCCGACCCAACGCGTGGGCGCGGCGCCGCTGCCGCAGTTCGAGCAGGTCACGCACACGGTGCCGATGCTGTCGCTGAACAACGGCTTCACCGAGGAGGATATCGAGAATTTCGACCGCCGCGTGCGCGAGGGACTGGACACCGCCGCCCAGGTGGAATACGCGGCCGAGGTGAAATACGACGGCCTGGCGATCAACCTGCGCTACATCCACGGCGTGTTGAATGAAGCGGCCACGCGCGGCGATGGTTACACCGGCGAGGACGTCACCGCCAACATCCGCACCATCCGCAGCATTCCGCTGCGCCTCAAAAGCGATAATCCGCCCGCCATCCTCGACGTGCGCGGCGAGGTGCTGATGTTCAAGCGCGATTTCGAGGCGATGAATGCGCGCCAGCGTGAGCTGGGCCAGAAGGAGTTCGTCAATCCGCGCAACGCCGCGGCGGGCAGCCTGCGCCAGCTCGATTCGCGCATCACCGCCTCGCGCAAGCTGAGTTTCTTCGCTTATGGCGTCGGCGCGCTGGAAGGCGCGGAGGCGCCGGCCTCGCACTCGGCGCTGCTGCAGTGGTACCGCGAGCTCGGTCTGCCGGTGGCCAAGGAAGCCACCGTGGTGCGCGGCTACGATGGCCTGATGGCGTATTACAAGCAGGTCGGCGAGTCGCGTCCGTCCATGCCGTACGAGATCGACGGCGTGGTGTACAAAGTGAATTCGGTGGCCGATCAGCGGGCACTGGGCTTCGTCTCGCGCGCGCCGCGTTTCGCGCTGGCGCACAAGTTCCCGGCCGAGGAGGCGCTGACGGTGGTGCAGGCGATCGAAGTGCAGGTCGGCCGCACCGGCGCGATTACGCCGGTGGCGCGACTGGCCTCCGTATTCGTGGGCGGCGTCAATGTCACCAACGCCACGCTGCACAACGAGGATGAAGTGCGGCGCAAGGACGTGCGCGTGGGCGACACCGTGATCGTGCGCCGCGCCGGCGACGTGATCCCCGAAGTGCTGGCGGTGGTGATGGACAAGCGCCCGCAATCGACGGTGGCCTACGAGCTGCCGAAGACCTGTCCGGTGTGCGGTTCGCACGTCGTGCGCGAAGAGGGCGAGGCGATCGCGCGCTGCTCGGGAGGCTTGTTCTGCTCCGCCCAGCGCAAGGAAGCCATCCGTCACTTCGCCGGCCGCCGCATGATGGACATCGAAGGCCTGGGCGACCGCTACATCGACAGTCTGGTCGAATGGGGCAAGGTGCAGCGCGTGGCCGATCTCTATGCGCTCAAGCTGGAAGACCTGCTGGAGATGAAGCGCCTGGCCGATGAGCGCGACGGCACCACGCCGGAGACGGTCGCCAAGGGCAAGATCGCCACCAAGTGGGCCGAAAACCTGCTGGACGCCATCGAGGCCAGCAAGAAACCGCCGCTGGAGCGCCTGCTGTTCGCGCTGGGCATCCGTCACGTCGGCGAATCGACCGCCAAGACCCTGGCCGACTGGCTGGGCCGCTTCGAGCTGGTGCGCCGTGTGCCGGCCGCGCTGCTGCGCGTGCTGCCCGATATCGGCGGCGTGGTGGCCGATTCGATTGCCGAATTCTTCGCCGAGCCGAAGAACCAGGAAGCCATCGACGCGCTGCTGAAAGCCGGCATCGAACCGCAAGGCGAACACGCGCCCAGTCCCAAGCTGCGCGACAAGCTGGAACCGGTCAAGCTGCTGGCCGCGCTGGCGGTCCCGAAACTGACCGAACCGCGCAGCAAGCAGCTGATCGAACAGGGCGTGACGCTGGAAGCGCTGGCCTATCTGAACGTGTTCAATGTGTTCGGCCTGCCGGCGGCGGTGGCGGAGTCGCTGGAAGCCTGGATGGCGGTGCCGGCAAACCGCGAGCAGGTCAAGGCGCTGCACCTGTTGCGCGAGGACTTGCTGGCACAACTGCCGGAAGTCGCCGCCGTGGTGGAAGGCCACCTGACCGGCAAGACATTCGTCCTCACCGGCACGCTGCCCAACATGAGCCGCGACCAGGCCGCCGCGCAGATCGAAGCGGCGGGCGGCAAGGTCTCCGGTTCCGTATCGAAGAAAACACACTACCTGGTGGCAGGCGCCGACGCCGGGAGCAAGCTGGCAAAGGCGCAGGAGCTGGAGGTCACCATTCTGGATGAAGCCGGCCTTTTAGCACTACTCTCACAATAACAAGTCATGTCCAAAATCAGAAAAGCCGTATTCCCGGTGGCCGGTCTCGGCAGCCGTTTTCTTCCCGCCACCAAGGCGCAGCCGAAGGAGATGCTGCCCATCGTCGACAAGCCGCTGATCCAGTATGCGGTGGAAGAGGCGGTGGCGGCCGGCATCACCGAGATGGTGTTCATCACCGGCCGTAACAAGCGCGCCATCGAAGACCATTTCGACAAGGCCTACGAGCTGGAATCGGAGCTGGAAGCGGCCGACAAGCAGCAGCTGCTGGAGCTGGTGCGCAACGTCATCCCCAAGCATGTGAACTGCATCTACATCCGCCAGTCGGAGCCGCTGGGACTGGGCCACGCGGTGCTGTGCGCGCGGCCGGTGATCGGCGACGAGCCGTTCGCCGTGCTGCTAGCGGACGATTTCATGGACACCGCCGACGGCGTCAAGCCGGTGCTGGCGCAGATGACCGAGCTGTATGCTTACGAGCGTTGCAGCCTGCTGGCGGTGCAGGAAGTGCCGCG
>NZ_SPVG01000262.1 GCF_004614165.1 Duganella callida
CCCCCATGCGGCCGCGGTAGACCGCATCGATGTCGGGCGGCGCGGACGCCGTCTCGGCGGTGACTGCTCCCGCCGGCCGCACGCCAGCGGTGGCGACATCGACGGAAACGCCTGGCGCCAGCCGGCACGCGAAGCCGGCGGCGGTGAGCGCCCACACCAGCGCCTCGTCGGCGGCGCGCGCGTGCAGTGCCGCGCCCTGGACCGCCAGCCCGGCCAAAAGCCGCGCATGCGATGGCGCCAGCGGGCCGAGATGGAATTCGTCCACATGCGCGCGGATCTGCGGCAGCACGGCATCCGGCGCGCCGACCAGCAGATCCAGCGTCGCATCCTGATCGAGTATCACGCGGTGGAAGCCCGGCACATCCAGCGGCCACAGGTCCTGCAGACCATCTGGCGCCGGCGGCAAAACAGGCGCCAAGCCGATGTAATGCAAACGCCCGCCCTGCGCGCGCGCCGCCGCGAACCGCTCGCCACGGCCGAAGTCCGTGTCGAGCACCACCCGGGTGTTCACTTGCGCGCCTTCCTGCAGAAGCAGTCCGGGTCATGGTCGTTCACCAGGCCGACGCCCTGCATGTACGCGTAAATGATCGTCGAGCCGACGAACTTGAAACCCAGCTTGCCCAGATCCCTGGAGATCCGGTCCGACAGCTCGGTCTTGGCCGGACGCGGTCCCTTGCCGTTCGCAATCGGCTTGCCGCCGACATAAGACCACATCAGCTCATCCAGACTGCCGCCGCCCTCCACCAGCCGCAGATAAGCCTGCGCATTGGTGATCGCCGCCGCCACCTTGAGCCGGTTGCGCACGATGCCGGGATTGGCCAGCAATTCCGCCACCTTTTCCGTACCGTAGGCGGCGATCTTCCTGGCGTCCCACTGGTCGAAAGCCTGGCGGTAGTTCTCGCGCTTGTTAAGGATGGTCTCCCAGCTCAAGCCGGCCTGCGCGCCCTCCAGGTTCAGCATCTCGAACAGGCGCCGCTCGTCGTGGCAAGGCACGCCCCATTCGGTATCGTGATATTCCAGGTACAGCGGATTGGCCGGGTTGGCCCAGCTGCAGCGTTTCTTTTCCATGTCGTTAGCCCAGTTCCAGGTCGCTGGACAAGCCGATGCGGCGACGTTCGCCATCCAGCACCAGCGGTCCAGGCAGATTGCTGACCAGCCGCACCTCGCCCTCGGCCACCGCCTGCTCGAGATGCTGCATCACCCGCGCGAACACCCCATCGGGACGCGCGGCGGCGGTACTATACACGGCGGCCCAGGCATTGCGGCCGGATCGCTTGGCGATGTACAACCCCTGGTCGGCCAGCTCCACCACCTGCGACCATGACAGCAGGCGTGGCTGCTCCGGCAGGAACGGGAAACAGGCGAAGCCGATGGAGCAGGTCTTGGACAGGCGCGCGCCGTCCGGCAGCACGAAGTCGCGCTCCTCCACCGCGCGGCGCATGCGCTCCGCCACGCCGGCCGCCTCGTCGCGATGGGTGGCGCGCGCCAGCACCAGGAATTCCTCGCCGCCCCAGCGGATCACGTAATCGGACTCGCGGAACACCTCGCGCAGGCGCTCCTGCATCTGCACCAGGATCGCGTCGCCGGCCGAGTGGCCGTAACGGTCGTTGACTTCCTTGAAGTGGTCCAGGTCGACCATGAAGAACACCAGATCGTTGGGCGTCTGCAGATCGCATTCGGTCAGTTCGCGGTGCTGGCCGGTGTCGTAACCGCGCAGGCTCATGGCCACGTCGGCGTCGACGTTCTGCAGGAAGAAACGACGGTTGCGCAGGCCGGTCAGCTGGTCGGTCAGACTGACCTCCTCCAGCGCCTTGTACGCCTGCTCCAGCTCGAGGTTCTTTTCCAGCAGCTGCTCCTGCGTCGCCGCCACCTGGCGGTAGGCGGCGGCGTTGTCCATGGCGATGGCGCCGTAGGCGCACAGGGTGCGGAAGATCAGCCGTTCGCGCTCGCCGTAGGCATGCGCGCGCAGCGCCTGCACCGTCATCACGCCCATCACGCGTTCGCCCACGCGCAGCGGCGCAAACAGCAGCGTCAGCGTCGGCAGGGTGCCGGGGATCAGATTGGGCGTGACACCCTGTTCGTCCAGCTCCACCAGAATCTCGCGCCGCTCGCGCACACAGCGCGCCGTGTTGGCGCTGGGGTCGGACATCATGATGCGGGTCGGCGGCAGCGGCTTGCCGGCCTCGATGCCGAACGCGCAGACCAGCGATTCGCCGTCCGGCTGCAGCAGGAAGATCGAGAAGTGGGTCGCGTCCAGCAGCCCGTGCACATGGCGGTCCAGCGCGCGGAACACCGCCGCCGCATCCAGGTGCGCGGTGATCTCCTGGCCGATGGCGCTCAGGTGCTCCAGCGTCGCGCTGATCTGCTGCAGCACCTCGGCGCGCTGCGCTTCGGCGGCGGCCAACTGGCGGTGATGCTCGCCCTCGGCCTGCGCGCGCTCGGTCTGATACTGCACCTGCATGGCGATGGCGCGGTTGGTGGCTTCCTTGCTGTGGGTCTGGTCGCGCGCGGTGTTGGCGCGCAGCGCGATGGTGTAGGCGCGCTCGTAATCGCCGATCGCCGCATACTCGCGCGCCGCCGCGTCCAGCAGCGCGCCGGGCACCGTATAGCCGTCGATGGTGGCGGCGATCTCCAGCGCCAGCTGCAGATAGTGCAGCACCGGGTTCGGCGCCATCATCAGGCCCGGCGCCGGCAACTGGTGGCGCGCGTGGATATCGGCCAGCACGTTCAGCGCGGCGATCTGGCTGGTGGCGTCTTCATGCTCGCGCGCCAGCGCCAGCGCGCCCTGCGCGGCGGCCAGCGCATCCTCGGGACGCGCCAGGTGCGACAGCGCATGCGCCTGGCCGCGCCGCGCGCTGCTCTGGAAATCCTTCTGGTGCAGGGCGTCGCCGCGCGCGGCCAGGCGGGTAAAGCTTTCCAGCGCGGCCGCGTGATTGCCCAGGTCCAGCGCCAGGTCGCCCTGGTATTCCAGCGCCACCGCGTACGCGCGCGAACCGGACAGCGGCGTCAGCGTGGTCAGCGCCTCGCGCAGCAGACTCTGGGCGGCATCGCGCTGGCCCAGCTGGCGCAGCGTTTCGGCGGTCTGCATCAGGCACATGCCGATACTCAGCGGCCAGCCGGTGGGACGCGCCAGGTCCAGCCCGCGCTGCATCCAGTCCAGCGCCGCCTCATGCGCGTTCAGGCTGGTGAAGCCGTTGCCGATGTTGGTGGCGACGATGATGGCGCGGCGGATCTGACCGGTGGTCAGCGCCGTCTCGAAACTCAGCATCAGGTGGCCGATGGCGCGGCCGTAGTCGCTGCGCTGGAAGGCGCAGGTGCCGAAGAAATCGCTGATCCAGCCGGCGGTCACCGGCGCCGCATCCGTCAGGTCGGCGCTGAAGCGGCCCTTCCAGCGTTCCTGCGCGATCTGCGAATCGCTGAAGGCATCGCAGATACCGGAGGCGGCGTCGATCACATCGATGCGCACCGGATCGCCGGCGGCGCGGGCGGCGGCGGCGGCCTGGCGCAGCCAGGCGTCGCCATTGATGCTGTCGCCGCGGTCGTTGGCCACCCAGGCCATGATCCAGCAGCCGTCGGCGCGGCAGGCGGCGGCGGCGGCCGGCAGGGCGGCGGCCGCCTGTTCGCACAGCCGCAGGGCCTGCTCGGCCTGATACTGCGCGGTGTCGAGCTGGCCGGACAGCCAGACTGGCT
>NZ_SPVG01000084.1 GCF_004614165.1 Duganella callida
CAGCAGCCTGCTGCCGCCGGCCAGCCCGCCTTGCCCGGTTCCGCCATCCCGGCCGACGCCGTCAAGCCGCAGAGCCTGGCCGCCACCCTGCTGGGCCGGGCGCCGCTGACGCCGGCCAGCGAACTGCCCAACCTCGGTCCCAACACCCAGGCCGCCACGCTGAGCAGCGCCGCGCGCGTGCTGACCAGCATCCTCAGCGCGACCCAGGGGCAGACCGCGCAGGTCGCGCTGGTCGGCAAGACCGCGCTGTTCGGCAACAGCGCGCCGGACACCGCGGACCTGGCGCAAAAACTACAGGACACCATCTCCAAAAGCGGCCTGTTCTACGAATCGCACGTGGCCGAGTGGGCCAAGGGCGAGCGCAGCCTGCCCGACCTGATGCGCGAGCCGCAGATGCAGCGCCTGCTGCAGCAACAGCAGGCGGCGGACGCTCCGCTGTCGCGTCTGGCCGGCAACAACAACGGTCCCGATCTCAGCGCCGCGCAAATGGTCAACCAGCAACTGCATACCCAGGAACAGGGCCGCGTGCTGTGGAACGGCCAGGCCTGGCCCGGCCAGCCCATGCAATGGGAAGTGCAGCGCGACCAGCGTGAAGGCGGCCGCGGCGGCGGCGACGAACGCCAGGACCCGGTTTGGCGCAGCGGCGTACGCTTTCGTCTGCCGCTGCTGGGGGCGGTCTCGGCCGCCGTCACTCTGGTGGGCGAGCAGGTCCACATCCAGGTGCAGACCGGCACCGGCGACTCCGCCGTCACCTTGCGTGCCTGGGCCGGCGAATTGGAGAGCGCCCTGGCGGCGGCCGGCGCCCCGCTGGCGTCACTGACCATCGCCGCCGAACAGCCGACGGAGGCCGGCCATGACGGATGACGCGCCGCGCAAGCCGCTGCAGCAGGCGGTGGCGCTGGCCTACGAAACCGGCACCCCGGCGCCCAAAGTGGTGGCCAAGGGCCGCGGCCTGGTGGCCGAGCAGATCATCAACGTCGCGCAGGAAGCCGGTGTGGCCATCCACGAGTCCAAAGAACTTGTTTCTTTACTCATGGACATAGATTTGGATCAACAAATTCCGCCCATGCTGTATCGTGTGATTGCGGAACTGTTAGCCTGGCTTTATCATATTGAAGCAGCGCAAAAGTCTGGTTCGCCCCTGCCCCCGGCGCCGGACACGAGCATCCCCTTGACGGAAACTTGACCCCCAACACTGGCCACAGATGTACCCACACTTTCAGGATGCGGAATTGGAAAACTGGCACGATTTTGAAATCGAATCCCGGCGGGAAATTTACGCGCTGCTGCGCGCCATCGGCGAAAAAAACCAGTTGATCCGCATGCTGATCCAGGGCGAGGCGGACGTTTGCGTGACCTCCATCCTGGACGTGGACGATGCGGCGGACGCGGTCTACCTCGACTGCTCGATCGACAAGGAACAAAACCAGCGCGTGCTGAACTCGCGCCGGCTGTCGTTCGAGACCTCGCTGGACAAGGTGCGCATCCTGTTTGCGGCGGAACAAGTCGAAGCGGCCACCTACGAAGGCAATCCGGCCTTCAAGATCGCCCTGCCGCCGACGTTGATCCGTCTGCAGCGGCGCGAGTACTACCGGATTTCCACGCCGGTGACCAATCCGGTGCGGGTGCTGATTCCGCTGCCGACCGAGCTGGGCGGAAGCACCACCTTCCCGCTGGCCGACATCAGCTGCGGCGGCATCGCGATTCTGGACAACAAAATGATTTTGGGCGACACCATCGGCAAGAATTACGATGGTTGCCGGATCGACCTGCCGGAAATCGGCCAAGTGACCACTTCGCTACAGGTGCGCAACTCGCTGGACCTGACGCTGCTGAACAACAAGACCAACCGCCGGCTGGGTTGCGAATTCGTCGACATCCCGCGCGGCATGCTGGCATACGTGCAGCGCTACATCACCAAGCTCGAGCGCGAACGCAACGCCCGCGTCGCCGGCCTCACCTAATCCGGGGTCAGGTCTTTCATTGCGTCACGAGCCCAACCGTAGGCACGCCTACGGTTGGGCTCGTGACGCAATGAAAGACCTGACCCCGGAGTTAGACTTGCATGTTCATGATGTCGTGGTAGGCTGACACCAGTTTGTTGCGCACCTGGATTGCGGCCTGGAAGTTGATGCTGGCTTTCTGTTGCGAAATCATGACGTCCGACAGGCTGACGCTGTCATCCCCCATCGCGAATTTCTTGCCCAGCACTTCGGCATCCTTGGCGCTGGCGTTGACGCCGTCCAGCGCCGTCTTCAAGGCGTCGGAAAATTCCGCCTTCGGCACGGCCGCCGGCTCGGTCTGGATCACCGGCGGCGTCAGGCCCGGTTTCGTGGCGTGCGCCTTCAGCTGGGCGATCATCGCCTGAATCTGGCTGGCGTCGATTCCACCTGTTCTCATTTTGGCTCCTCGCTGTTGCTTGATGTTGCTTTCATGGAATAAATTTCCACGAAGGAAGCAGCCATGGCGGTACAATACGGCACGGCTTTTTCAGTGCTGACAGAATACCAAGCGCCACGCCAGTCGCCTGCCGCGAGGAAGACGGTAAACGGCGCTCTGTTCGGCCTATTGAATTGCCTGGATACAAGCAATAATGGATTATTCCTTCTAGAACCACCCTTATCCGGGACCACACCATCATGGCCGTAGCGGAAGAAATCGATAACGCCAATGCAGCCGCGCCCGACGAAGACGCGGAAAAAGTGCCCTTCATCCGCACGCCGATGGGCCGCAATTTCCTGCGCGCCGCCGGCGCCGCGGCCATCGTCGCCATCCTGATCGGCCTGTGGCTGTGGAACAAGCCGCCCGATTACGCGGTGCTGTTCTCCAATTACACCGACCGCGACGGCGGCGCCATCACGGCCGAGCTGGACAAGATGCAGGTCAAGCACAAGTTTTCCGACAATGGCACCGCCATCCTGGTGCCGGCCGATCAGGTGCATGACATCCGCCTGAAACTGGCGGCGCAGGGCTTGCCCAAGGGCGGCAACGTCGGCTTCGAGCTGATGGAAAACCAGAAGCTGGGCGTGTCGCAGTTCGCCGAACAGGTCAATTACCAGCGCGCGCTCGAGGGCGAGCTGGCGCGCTCCATCATGTCGCTGGCGCCGGTCGAGAATGCGCGCGTGCACCTGGCGCTGCCGAAACCGTCGGTGTTCGTGCGCGACCAGCAAAAGCCGACCGCGTCGGTGATCGTCACCCTGCACCCCAACCGGATGCTCGACCAGCAGCAGACCGGCGCCATCGTCCACCTGGTGGCCTCGGCGGTGCCGGAACTGTTGCCGTCCAATGTCAGCGTGGTGGACCAGGCCGGCAATCTGATTTCCGAACAGAACAAGGCCGGCGCCGCCAACGCCAAGCTCGACGAGCAGCAGCTGAAATACGTCAAGGATCTGCAGGCGCAGGTGATCAAGCAGGTGGAATCGATCGTGATTCCCATCGTCGGCGAAAACAATGTGCGCGCCGAAGCGGTGGCCGACGTCGATTTCGCCCAGATCGAACAGGCGTCGGAAAACTACAAGCCGAACTCGCCGCCGGCCGCGTCGGCGATCCGCAGCCAGCAGACCAGCGAAACCAACGGCAACAACAACGCCGCCAATCCAGGCGGCATCCCCGGCGCGCTGTCGAACCAGCCGCCGGGCACCGCCACCGCGCCGCTGAACCAGACCGCCCAGGCCAACGGCCCCAACG
>NZ_SPVG01000153.1 GCF_004614165.1 Duganella callida
TGCAACCAGTGTGAAAGTAGGTTATCGTCAAGCTAGTTATAAAGAAAAAGCCCGCTGAGTGATCTCAGCGGGCTTTTTGCATTTTAGAGCCAGTTGCCGAGGCGATGGCCGAGGCACAGCAGCGTCAATGTCGGCGGCAGGCCCCACGGCTGCGGTATCACCGAGGCGTCGCACACGTACAGGTTGGCGGTGCCGGTCTGCAACTGGCTGTTCACCCCTTCGCCTATCCTCACGCTGCCGCCGGGATGCGCGGCGAAATGCCAGCTCTTGAAGATATTGGTGGCGCCGGCCGCGCGCAATATGCCGCGCGCCATTTCCACGCCGCTGGCCAGCTTGCGCCGGTCGGCCGCCGTCAGCGTCTTGTCCACCCAGCGCGGACCGATGCCGCCGCCGATGTCGTCGCGGATTTTCACCATGATGGTCAGCGTGCGCCCATGCGCCGCCAGCCGGTCCAGGCGACCGACCTGCGCGGCGAACGCCTGGTACATCGGCTTGGGCAACGTCATGTCGGCCAGCGCGATGCCTTCATCCTCAAGGTAAAGGCCCGCCGCCATTGGTACTTCGGCGCCGCCATCGATGTCGTCGACCTGTCCCATGACCGCCACCACCGGATCGCTGAAGAAACTGCTGCTGGCAGGGTGCAAACCAGAGCGATGCAAAATGCGCGGCGTGCCTATGCCGCCGGCCGCCAGGATCACCTTGTCGGCGCGCGCTTCGCCGCCTTCGTAGCGCACGCCGACGGCGCGGCCGTTTTCCACGATCACGCTGTTCACCCTGGTATCGGCGAGCAGCGTCGCGCCCGATCGCGCCGCTTCGTCGACGAAATCACGTGCGGTCCACTTGGCGCCGAACGGACAGCCGTAGACGCAGCGCCAACAGCCAGTACGGCAGGTTTGCGGCCGTATCAGTTTATCCAGCTTGCGCCAGGCCAGTTGCTGCGCCAGCGCGCCTTGCCGGATGCGGCCGGCCATGGGGCCGATCAGTTCATCGGGCAACTGGTGAATAGGCAGCTCGGCGCGCAAGGCAGCCAGTGCCGGCGACAGGTCGATGCCGTGCGCGGCGAACATGGCTTCCGGCGGTGGCGCCGCGGTCGCGAAGTTGATGGCGGAGGTGCCGCCCACTGTCACGCCGCTGACCAGCAGTGAGGCATCGCGATGGATGAATGCCGCCTTGCCGGGCACCGCGGCGATGCCGGCCATCTGTGTCAGCGTGCCTTGCAGCGGCGCTGTGCTGCCTTGTTCCAGGATCAGGACGCGCAACTTACGCCTGGCCAGTTCGCGCGCGACACTGGCGCCGCCGGGACCACTGCCTACAACGATGGCGTCGTATTGGCCCATATGTCAGAACTGATATAGCGCACTTGCGCCCAGCAGCCAGTTGCGCTCGGGCGCCGCTTCGTAATAGCGTTTGTTGGTATCGCCGACGATGACCGAGCCTATGTAATTCTTATCGAGCAGATTGTTCAGGCGGACAAACTGCTTGAAGCGCCACGCATGCCAGTCCTGCTTTGCGGTCAGGCGCAGATTGAGAATGCCGTAACCCGGCGCCGGTTGATCGACGTTGCCGTCCTCCGCATAGATCTTGCCGCTGGCGATGGCCTCGAGCGCCGCGCCATAGTCGCCGCGATTCGACGCCCATGCCAGTTCGCCGTACAGGTTAGCATTCGGCACCCCGGGCAGACGGCTGCCCTTCAATACATTGCCGAATGCCTGATCGTAGATGGCACGCAAACTGGTCAGCGCCACATGCGTGCTCAGGCCGTAACGCCAGGTCGCATCCAGCGACAATTCCAGACCCTGGCGCAGCGTGCGTCCGCCATTCTTGTAGCTGGTGCGGCCTCCGTTTGCACTGTCGACGATCAGCTCATCGCTGGTCTTCACCTGGAACGCGGCCGCGTTAATGCGCACGCCTCCGGACAGCCGCGCTTTCAGGCCGGTTTCGAGATGGGTGCTGTACGCCGGCTGCAGGCGGAAGTTGAAGCCGCCGCCAGTACCCGAATAGAACAGCTCATTCAGCGTCGGCGTTTCAAAGCCTCGCGCGGCGCTGGCGTAGATGTTCAGCGAGGGCGTCCATTTGTACAGTGCCCCGAGTACAGGCGTGGTGTGGCTGTAGTTGAGCGAGCCGCTGTCGTTGCCGTTGCCGAGATAATGGTCATCGACTGATATCTTCACGCGGCTGTGCCGCAGGCCGGCACTCAGCAGCCAGCGTTCGCTCTGCCATTCCGCCTGCAGATAGGGATCGATGCTGGAGACGTCGTCGTCCTCATCGCGCCGCAGCGCGCCTTTGACGCCGAACTGGTTGCCGATGAAATTCTCGTAGCCGGTGCGGTCGTCATTGGAGCGGTTGTATTCCACGCCCAGCGTGGTACTCAGCTTGCCGCCCGCCAGTCCGTTCACATGCGTCCAGTTCAGGTCCGTGCCCTGGAAGTCGCGCGCGAAATCGACCACGCCGCCCGAATGCGTGGCCGGCGCCTGAAAGGCTTTGGAGAATGCCTGGTACTGGATCACTTCGCGGTTGCCGCCGTAGACCATGAGGTGCAGGCGGTCGTCGCCGAATTGCTGTTCCCAGCTGGCGCCTATCTGTTTGTGATCGATGCTCTTGCGCGTGTTGTAGCGGTCGGCCAGCGTGCGCTTGGGATTTTGCGTATCGGTGGTGTCGATCTCGCCGGCGCGCGGGTCGCGCTGGTAGGTGGCCCAGGTGACGCCCAGCGCATCCTGTGTGTCGTGCTGACGCAGGCCATTGGCGACGATGGTCAGCCGCGCGCCGGCTAGTGGTGTCAGCGTGAGCTTGGCGTAGGCTTGGTCGCGGCGCGCGGCGCTGTGGGCGCGGTAGCCGTCGGTGTCGAAGCGCGACGCATCCAGTACGTAGCCGATGTTGCCGCTGGCGCCTTGCGCATTGAGGTCGGTCTTGTGCGTGCCATAGCTGCCGCCCATGACGTTCAGCTCCACTGTCGGCGCGCCGGCGCCATCCTTGGTGAACAACTGGATCACGCCGCCGGAATGGTTGCCGTAGATGGCGGAGAAGGGGCCGCGCAGCACTTCGATGCGCTCGGCCATATCGAGATTGAAGGTGGCGGCCTGGCCCTGGCCGTCCGGCATGCTGGCCGGGATGCCGTCCGCCACCAGGTGTACGCCGCGCACGCCGAAGGCGGAGCGGGCGCCGAAGCCGCGCGATGAGATCTGCAGATCCTGGGCATAGTTCTGGCGGTTCTGCGCCACCAGGCCGGGCACGGCGGCCAGCGACTCCGATGCATTCACACGCGCCTGTCCTTCGCGGATGCGGTCGGCATCGATCACATCGATGGCAGCTGGCAGCTCGAAGCCCGGATGGCCGACGCGGGTCGCGCTGATCACCACGGTATCGGTCATCGGAGCCGGTTCCTCGGCAGCGCATGCCGGCAATGCGCTGCCGGCGGCCAACAGGGCAGCGATCGCGTTGAGACGGACGGGGGGCTGGGTCATGAAGTCTCCAATCAGTGAACAGGTGCGCCACATCATAAAGTAGGGAACGGGTTCCTGCAGCGCACAAAGCCCTTGCGGAGCGGCGACGGCTTTGCTATGATTCTGTCCCTCGCAAGACAACGCAGACGCTGAAAAGCAAAACGAAGAAAAGCGAGGGGTTGACGAGATAAACGAAATGCTTCATAATCTCGCTTCTGTGCTGATGAACAAAACGATTCGCAGC
>NZ_SPVG01000047.1 GCF_004614165.1 Duganella callida
GTAGCTTGCGCTACGGTTGGGCTCGTGTGCGATTGGCAGAACTGACCCCGGATTTTAGCAGGGCGCGCGTGCGCTCCAGGCGCTGCCACAGCTTGAGCTTGCGCACCGCCGTCTGTTGCAGGTGGAACCAGCGGTTGTCGTTCAGCGCGCGCTGGACCTGGCGCGCCGTGTGGGCGTCGTCGCGGTTGCCGCGCATGGCGGCCAGGACTTGCTGCGGCGGCGCGAACAGGCTGTCGAGGAAGATGCGGCGCACTTTGCCGCGCACGGCGTCGCCGGTCGCCGCCGGCAGCTGGTAGGAGTTCTTCACCATGCCGATGTAGAAGTGGCACACGGCGCGGTCGAACTGCGCGCGCACCGCGGCGCTCACCCCGGCCTGTTCGAACGCCGGCTTGACCGCCGCCAGCGCCGATACGAAATCCACGCACCATTGTTCGCTGATCACGCGCGTGATGCTGACCGGATGCTGCCGGTACGCCAGCAGCACGTGCGGCAAATACACCAGGCTGCGGCAGCGCTGCAGCAGGCGCGGCACCACCGCCACGTCCTCGAACAGCCGCCGCGACGGGAACAGCGGCATCGCCAGCTGGGCGTAGATCTCGCGCCGGAACACCTTGCACCAGACGTACATGTGGCGGTCGGCAAAGAACGCACTCAATATCGTGTCCTGGCAGGTGATGGTCTGCTCCGGCTGATAGCTCATGTAGACGTCGCGGTCCTTGTCCGGCGCGTCCGGGTGCCAGAAGCGCAGCGCGGTGGCGATCACGTCCGGCTGCTTGTCGGCGATCACGCGTTCCAGCGCTTCCAGCGAGCGCGGCAGCAGGCGGTCGTCGCTGTCGACAAACACGATGTAGGCGCCGCGCGCTTCCTGCAGCGCGCGGTTGCGCGCGTCCGAGATGCCCTGGTTGGGCTGCTCGATCAGGCGGATCGCCAGCCGCGGCCACGCCGCCTGCACCGCGCGCACGCGCGCCACGGTCTGGTCGGTGGAGCCGTCGTCCACCACGATCAGCTCGTGGTGGCCGCGCATCTGCACGGCGATGTGCTCCAGGCAATCGGTGATGAAGCGCTCGACGTTGTAGCCGGGCACCAGGATGCTCAGCAATGGCGTCGCGCCGGTCGTCATGCTCATGCCCGCAAGCCCTTGACCGCCAGCACGGTGCCGGCGGCGGCGCGCTTCAGCACTTCGGCGCGGTTGCTGGTTTCCTGGTCGCGCGCGTTTTCCTGGTGCCACAGGTGCAGCACCTCGGTGGCGTAGGCGCCATCCTTGCGCAGCACGCCGGCGTTGTACAGGCGCACCACCAGGTCGGAATCCTCGTGGCCCCAGCCGAGGAAGCTTTCGTCGAAGCCGTTCACCAGATCGAGGTCGGCGCGCCACACGGCCAGATTGCAGCTCTTGATGCGGCGCCAGGTGAAGCGCTTGCTGGTGCGGCCGATGTCCGGCAGGGTCAGCAGCAGCGGCAGCACCTTGTTGAGCCCGCCCGCGCGGCGCCACGCCAGTTTTTCAGTCGTGCTTAAGCTTTGCAAATCAATATGCTGGCGCAGCACGCGCTCGGTGGCCGCCTGGTCCAGCAGGATGCGGCTGCCCTGCACCAGGTAGCCGCGCTGGGCCAGCTTGCGGTGCTGGCTGATAAAATTACGCTGCGGTACACAATCGCCGTCCAGGAAGATGATGTAGTCGCCGCGCGCGTCCAGCGTGCCGAGGTTGCGCGCCCGCGCGGCGCGGAAGCCCAGGTCTTCCTGCCACACATGGCGCAGCGGCACCGGCGCGCGCGCCTGCAGCGCGGCCACCGCCGCCTGCGTGTTGTGGCCGGAGCCGTCATCAGCGATAATGATTTCGAACCCGCGCTCGTCCTGCGCGAAGCAGGCGTCGACGACGGCAGTCAGCGCATCCGGCCGGTTGTAGGTGGTAATGATGACGGAAATGAGGGCGGACGACATGGTTGTACGGCTTTAAGACGGATTGCTGTTTTGCAATAAACGATAATATGAATGAATAATACCTCACCCCGCTCTGGCGCCAGCACTGTCTTTATCCACAGCCTGATTTTCCTGTTTCCGTTCCTGCTGCTGATCACCAGCTTCGGGGTGGGCTTGTGCAGCTTCGTCTTTTTGCTGGCGGCCATCGTCTATCGCCGGGTTGGCTGGCAGGCGCTGCTGCGTCATCTTAACGAGATTCGCCCGGTATTGATAGCATTTGGCGCGGTATTCCTGATCGCGCTGTTGGGTTTCCTGTTCAGTCACGAGGTCAAGCTGCGCGAGCTGGAAAAGCCCACGCGCATGCTGGCCGCCGTCACCGTGATGCTGACCGTGCTGGCCTGCCGGCCCCGCCGCAAGGCGCTGTGGTGGGGCATGATCGCCGGCGCCTTCGCCGGCGCCGTGTTCATCGCCTACCAGCGCTGGGGCATGGGCATCGACCGCCCCGGCGGCCTGATCAATTCGATCACCTTCGGCGACATCATGCTGTGCCTGGGCCTGATGTGTCTGGCCGCGACGCTGGACTTCAGCGGCCGCGCGGCCGTCTGGCCGGGCCTGGGCGCGCTGGCCGGGCTGACCGGCTCGATCGCCACCGGCACGCGCGGCGGCTGGGTCGCCATCGTGTTTTCGGTGCTGTTGCTGATCCGCTACGGTCATGTGTTGCGCGGTCGTTTCCGCAAGGGGCTGGCGCTGCTCGGCCTGCTGCTGTTGGTTAGCACTTACTTTATTCCGCAGACCGGCGCGCGCGAGCGCATCGACCAGGGGGTCAGCGACGTGCAGCAGTATTTCAGCGGCGGCCCGACCTACACCAGCGTCGGCATCCGCTTCGAATTGTGGCGCAGCGCCGTGCACCTGATCGGCCGCCATCCGCTGGCCGGCGCCAGCATCCCGGCCGTGCGCGCCGAGCTTGAACAGCTGGTCCATGACGGCGACGTCCACCCCTATGTGCTGGACTTCGAACACTTCCACAACGATATCCTGCAGGCGCTGGTGTACGGCGGCGTCATCGGACTGGTGGCCTGGGCCTCGACGCTGGTGGCGCCGTTCATGTTTTTCCTGCGCCAGATGCCGGTCCGCGCGGCGCGCGCGCCGGCGCTGGCCGGCATGCTGCTGGTGCTGAGCTATTTCAGCTTCGGTCTGACGGAAGTGATCTTCTGGTCGGTCCGCAGCTGCATGTTTTACGCGCTGATGCTGTTCCTGCTGGCGGGACTGTGCCTGAACGCGCGCGAGGAACAGCGATGAGCGAATTGCGCACCCTGGTGATTTCCCCCAACTGGATCGGCGACGCCGTGATGGCGCAGCCGCTGCTGCAGCTGCTGCGCGCCGCCCATCCCGAGCGGCCGATCGACGTGCTGGCGCCGCCGGCGGTGTCGCCCGTGTGGCGCCAGGCGCCCGAAGTGGCCGAGGTGCTGGAGACGCCGTTCCGCCACGGCGCGCTGCAGCTGAAGCAGCGCTGGAAGTTCGCGCGCCTGCTGCGCCGGCGCGGCTACGCCGACGCCTACGTGCTGCCCAACACCATCAAGTACGCGCTGATTCCGTGGCTGGCCGGCATCCCGCGCCGCGTCGGCTACAAGGGCGAAAGCCGCCATGGCCTGATCAACGTGATGCACCACGACGAACTGCCGCCGCGGCCGATGGTGGCGTTTTACGCGGCGCTGGCCAAGGCGCCGGTGACGGTGCAGGGGCCGGGCGAACGCGCCGCGCTGCCG
>NZ_SPVG01000239.1 GCF_004614165.1 Duganella callida
CCGCCACCCTGCCGCTGCGCGCCGCGCTGGCCCACGCCGTCTATGCGCCCGAGGTGCGGCATCCGGTCGAAGTCGGCGCCGATCAGCAAGCCCATCTGGTCGCCTGGCTGTCCAGGCGCCTGGGCGCGCCGCTCAAGCCGCCGCAACTGGGCGCCCAGGGCTATGCACTGGAAGGCGGCAGATTATTGCCGGGCCAGAGCGGCCCGGTGGCGCAATTCATGTACCGCGACGCCAGCGGCGCCCGACTCACGCTGTACGTCTCGACGGAACAGACGCACAACAGCGAAACCGGCTTCCGCTACGCGCGCGAAGGCGATGTCAGCGTGTTTTACTGGATCGACGGTCGCTTCGGCTACGCCCTGTCCGGCAACCTGGACAAGACTGCGCTGGCCGGGCTGGCCAACGCAGTCTACGCCCAGCTGGAACCGGGCGGCTGAACCCGGCGGCCGGTCAGGCGCGGGCCTGGCCCGGCGACTGGCCGATCTTCACCAGCCGCGAGCGCATTCCCTCGGTGGCCGCCGGACCGGGCGCGAACATATAGTCTTCGTCATTGATGGCCAGGCCGCTGTTGGCGTCCACCAGCACCTGGTCGGCCGGCTTGCCGGTCTCGCGGCTCACCACCAGCAGGCTGGCCCCTTCCGGCGCCAGGTGCTCGTTGCCCCAGGCCACGAAGGCCAGCAGCACCGGCTTGAAGTCGCGGCCGGCCTTGGTGAGAATGTATTCATAGCGCGGCGGCCGGGTGCTGTACTGGCGGCGCTCCATCAGTCCGCCCTCGACCAGGCCGGCCAGCCGGCGCGTCAGCATGTTCGGCGCGATCTTCAGGCTCTTCTCGAATTCGTCGAAGCGCGTCAGGCCGTAGAAGGCGTCACGCAGGATCAGGATACTCCACCATTCACCGACTTTCCCCAGGCTGCGGGCGATCGGGCAAGGCATGCTGCCGAAATCCGTATGTTTCATTTTCATACTCCTCAGTGATAGGGTTGGCAACTATTGCTGGCAAACGCCGCCGGCGGCGACGGAGTCACTTGCATGCTGGATGCAAGAAAGTGTGACTTTTCTAGGTGATGCAACCACTGTGACAATGTGTGTATTTTCTCGTCTCAATTCGTTCTCCTTTTTTCCCTCGCGTTTTTCTTAATTTCTCCTATGAAAACCCGGCTTTTTGAGGCCGTTTGGACACCTCCAAAATAAGCTGAAAAACGACACTCAAAACTCTCCAAAAATCACGTTATTTCCACACGTAAATTTTTGTGTAAAATGTGAACATTCGAGAGATTGTTCTTTCAGGATAAAATTCTTCCTGTAGATTAACTTTCTCGGCCTTGCTGGCTACCCCAGCGGAACCGGATGCGCGATCTGCACCCGATTCCGCGTAGTCATCAACCTGATTGCCGCGCACCTCAAAAACGTGTGTAAAAATGAAAAACTTTACTCAAGCCCTAGTCGCCGTTCTGATCACTCTGCCGCTGCTGGCCAGCGCCGCCGGCAAGACCGCATCGGCCTCCATGCAGGTCACCTTTGAGGTCAAGGAATCCTGCAACGTGCAGACCACGGCCGACAGCGCCGCCGCCAAAAACGGCGCCAAAGCCGCCCCGGCCGTCGCCTGCCAGCTGAACAGCCCCTACCTGACCGCGCGCAACGGCGACAAAGCCGCCGTCAACAGCGGCACCGCCGCCAACACCGCCGTGCGCCAGGACAACGGCGCCGGCGACTGGACCATCTACTTCTAAGCCTTGCCTTTTCCCGCCACGCTCAGAACAACACCGTGGCCGTCACCGTATCCTTGTAGTCTCCCGGCGACGGGGTGGTCTGCGGCGGCACCAGGCCGAACACCGTCAGGCTTTTGCTCGTGCCATCGCCCGTCCCCGCCATCACCACCGTCCCGCCGCTGCCATCGCCGAGGCTGGGACCGTCCAGCGAACTTGAAATCTGATACGCCACCATTTCATTGGTGCTGGCGTTGCGCATCCGGCGCGCGGTCATGCTGCTGGCATTGCCGCCCGCCGAAAACACGATCTTGTAGGCGGTGCTGTTGCTGCAGCGGACCGTCAGATTGGCGCTGGTCCGCATCGCGCTGCTCAGCAGACTGGCGTTGGGAAACACCAGGCTGCCGGCGTTGATGTTGCAGTCATTGATCAGCGCCGCCCGCACCTGGAAGGGAATCGCCACCGTCTGCGGCAGCGCACAGCCCAGCACGCCCAGCAGCGAGAACTGGTATTGCATCACCGCGCTGCCGGCGCCGAAGGTGGAACTCACGGTCAGGTTGTCGGCGCCCACCGCGTTGGCGGCCAGCGTGGCGTCCGCCGTCAGCTTGGCGTACAGCGGTATCGTCTGCGACAGCGAGCCGAGGCCGCCGGTCTTGGTCATCTGAAACGTGATCGGCGTCGACGCGGTGCTGGTGCCGGCCCAGCCGCCCCAGATTTTGGCCGCCGCATAGCTGGCGTCCGTGTAGATGTTGTAATTGGCCTTGAGGCTGCCGTTGCCGAGCTGGCGCGGCGCCGTCACCGTGGTCGACGAATTGCTGCCGGCGCCCAGGTTCAGGCACACCGTCACGTTCGGCGTCAGCAGGCCACCGAGGAAATCGGTCCAGGTGCAGGTGACCTGGAAGCTGGCGGCGGCAAACACGTCGCTGCCGGAAATCGAACTGACGCTGGGGAACACGATATCGCTGGGCGTGATGCTGCAGTTGTCGGCACGCGCCTGGCCGCCCAGCAGCGCCAGCAGCAGTCCCAGCAGGAGCAGCCAGCGGCGCGCCATCATTGCACTCCCTTGCAGACAAATGGCCCCAGCGTGCCGAGCGGGTTGCCGCGCTCCGGCTGGTAGGCGAACTCGACGATGCAAGCCGCGCCGTCCACCGTGGCCTTCAGGTGATTCAGCGGCGCCAGGTGGTCGATGAAGGCGACGCCGTCGAAGCCGACGATGGTGCTGTTGCCGGTTTCCACGTGCAGCACCTGGCTGCCGGTGGCCAGCGGCTTGCCGTTGGCGTCGTGCAGGATCACGCTGGCCGCCTCATACTTCTCGACCGGGAAGCGCACCAGCACGCCCGACAGCCGCGCCGGCACCACCGCCTGGCCGGTGCTGGCGATGCGCGCATCGAGCGGCAGATGGCTGGGGTCGATGCCGATCTGGTTTTGCAAGTACGGGTTCAGGTTCGGCACCAGCATGTAGCCGCCGCTGCTGGTCCGGCCGATCGCCTGGTTTTCCTGCAGCACCGGCACGCCGCCGACGCCGTCGGTGGACACCAGCGCGAAGCCGGCGCCGACCTGGCGCGCGGCGTGCACCGTGCCGTCCATCAGCACCAGCGCGCCGCTCACGTCCACCGAGCTGGTGCGGTTGCCGCCGGTTTCCTGGGTGTAGCCGGTGACCTGGCCGTAATTGCCCAGATAGGTCAGCTGGCCCTGGCGCTGCGGCGCGCCGTTGTTCTGCACCGATTGCAGCGCCCAGCCGAAGCCGCCGCTGTAATCGGCGGTGCGGCTCAGCGTCAGGCTGTTGGTCTGCACGCCGTTCTGGCGGCTGCGGCTGGCGTTGGCCGAAATGCGGTCCCAGAAGCTGCCGCTCAGGCTGAAAAACACGCCGCGCGCCTGGTCGTCCTTGAAATCGCGGAAGGCGCTGACGCTGGCGTACAGGCCGAAACCGAGCGAGGCCGAATACGTCAGCGCCGCCACCCGCGCCGGC
>NZ_SPVG01000252.1 GCF_004614165.1 Duganella callida
GACGGCCGCCGAGCCGGTCCAGCTGGTGCCGCGCCTGCGTCAGCGGCGCGCGGTTGGCGTGGGTGAGGGCGCCCGCCAGCGATTGCAGCTTGATGCGCTGCTGACGGATTTGCGCGCCCGGATTCAGCAGGCGGCGCGCGTGGTTGTCCAGCGTCTGTTCGGCGTCGTTCAGCGCGCGGCGCATGGCGCGCCGCAGGTCGGTGACGTCGGTTCGCAGCGAGGCCATCCAGTCGGCATGCGGCGTCGCCGCCAGTTCGGCCGCGGCGGTCGGCGTGGCCGCGCGCAGGTCGGCGGCAAAGTCGCAGATGGTGAAATCGGTCTCGTGGCCGACGCCGGAAATCACCGGCATGCGGCAGTTGGCCACCGCGTACGCCACTTCCTCGTCGTTGAACGACCACAGGTCTTCGATGCTGCCGCCGCCGCGGCAGACGATCAGCACGTCGCATTCGCCGCGCAACGAGGCGGTGTCGATGGCGGCAGCGATCTTCTGCGCCGAGAACTGGCCCTGCACCGGCGCCGGATACAGGATTACCCGCACGTGCGGCGCGCGCCGCTTGAGCGCGGTCAGCACGTCGCGCAGCGCCGCCGCCTGCGGGCTGGTGACGATGCCGATGGTGCGCGCGAACATCGGCAGCGCGCGCTTGCGCTCGGGGTGGAACAGCCCGGCCGCGTCCAGCTTTTCCTTCAGCCGCTGGAATGCTTCGAACAGCGAGCCGACGCCGGCGCGGCGTATCGCCTCGACGTTGATCTGGTAATCGCCGCGCGGCCCGTACAGCGTGACCAGGGCGCGCACTTCGACCTTGTCGCCCTCGCGCGGGACGAAGCCGGCATATTGCGCGCGGCCGCGGAACATCACGGCGCGCACCTGGGCGGCGTCGTCCTTCAGGGTGAAATACCAGTGGCCGGAGGCGGCGCGGGTGAAGTTGGACACCTCGCCCGAAATCCAGGCCAGCGGAAAGGAGCGCTCCAGCAGGCGCGCCACCGCCTGGTTGAGCGCGCTGACGGTGATCACGGGCGCAGCGGCGGGGGCGGTATCGGAACGGTCGTCGAAGTTCATGAAATTTCTAAAAAGGAAACTATCCACACTTGGTGTGATATGTCACACAATAGTCATACTGCGTCTGAAGCACCAGGTATTATAGATAAATCACTGATTTTAAAGGCTATTTATTTCTGCCTTTTTTTAATGCAGCCCTTAAAAAGCCTTATGGATCAAGCACTTTGGCATCCGCACCGAGGGTTACGCACAAAGTTATCCACAAAAGTTGTTCATTATCGCCGGTGAGCGATAGCCGCGCTCTTCTTGTGAATTTGTTATGCGTAAAAATTGCGCAAAGTAAATAAGCCATTGAAAAATAAGGCATTTAAAATCGCTATGTGCGATTTCACACACTTTTATCCACAGATTTTGTGCAAAACTCCCGCGCCCACGACCAACATGGTTGGTCGGCAAGTTCGCCTCGCTGGTGCCGGCAAAAGCGCTGCCGTATTTTTACGCACGGAAACAAAAATATTACAAATCAATGACTTGGCCAGGTGACTTGCGCCTTGCTAACAATCTTATCCACATAAAATGTGGGGAAGTGCACAACGCACGCCGATAGCTGCAGATTATCGGTCGCGCCGCGCCGGCACCGTTGTGGATCAGTTGGGCTGCTGAAATTTTACTCAGGAGTAAAAAATCGTTTCAAATCAAGGGGCTTGCAGCGTGCGATCCTCCTTGCTCACAATCTTATCAACAGAATGTGGGCATAAGTAGACAAATGTTTGTGGCGACTGCATTATTTTTGTGCTGCAATAATAAGGCGATATAAATCAGTAACTTAGCATGGCAAGCTGAGCCTTGCTCACACTATTGTCCACAGAAAATGTTGAGAACTCCACCAAACACTTGCCGTCGGCCGCGCAACCAGATACATTGCGCCATTCGGTGTTCACATCTTCACAGGAGTTCGTTTTGCTCGCCATCTTTCAAGCTGCCGGTTGGCCCATCTGGCTGTTGCTGATTGCCTCCATCGTTGCCACCGCCCTGATCATCGAACGCCTGCTGTACCTGCGCCGCGGCAAGATCATCCCGAAAAAACTGCTGGACGAGGTGGTGCAGGTTTATCGCGGCAGCCAGGTGACGCCGGACATCATCCAGAAGCTGGAAAACAGCTCGCCGCTGGGCATCGTGCTGTCGGCCGCGCTGCGCAACGTCGAATCGCCGCGCGAAGTGATGAAGGAATCGATCGAGGAGGCCGGCAGCGGCGTGGCGCACACGCTAGAGCGCTTCCTCACCACGCTGGGCACCATCGCCACGCTGGCGCCGCTGATGGGCCTGTTCGGCACCGTGGTCGGCATGATCGAGATCTTCGGTTCGCAGAATGCCGCCGGTTCCAATCCGGCCTCGCTGGCGCACGGCATTTCGGTGGCGCTGTACAACACCGGCTTCGGGCTGGCGATCGCCATGCCGACGCTGGTGTTCTACCGTCACTTCCGCGCGCTGGTGGACAGCTTCGTCATCGAGATGGAGCAGCAGGCGGTGAAGTTCGTCGATGTGGTGCACAGCAAGCGCAAATAAGGACGCCGCATGAATTTCCGCAAAGGCCAGCGCCGCGAAGACCCGGAGATCAATCTGATCCCGTTCATCGACGTGCTGCTGGTGATCCTGATTTTCCTGATGGTCAGCACCACCTATAGCAAGTTCACCGAGCTGCAGATCACCTTGCCGACGGCCGACGCGCAGAAGGCCACCGACAAGCCGTTCGAACTGGATGTGACGGTGGACGCCAAAGGCAACTACACCATCAATGGCGAGCCGGTGTCCTTCCGCGACGTGAACGGTTTCGCGCAGGCCATGCGCGAGGCGGCGGCCAAGGGCGGCGAGGCCGGCAAGTCGCCGGTGGTGATCGTCAATGCCGACCAGTTCGCCATGCACCAGATGGTGATCAACGTGATGGAAGCCGCGCGCCTGGCCGGTTACGAAAAACTGACTTTCGCGGCGCAAACCGGTGGCTCAAAATAAATCGTCGGCGCTGGAATCCACGCTGACGCGCAACTGGCTGCGCCGTGGCCCGCTGGCCTGCGCGCTGTGGCCGCTGTCCCTGCTGTTCCGCCTGCTGAGCGGCCTGCGCGTGGCGCTGTTCCGCGTCGGCCTGCTGAAGTCGTCCCGGCTGCCGGTGCCGGTGGTGGTGGTGGGGAACATCTACATCGGCGGCACCGGCAAGACGCCGCTGACGATCTGGCTGGTGCAGGCGCTGCTGCGCGCGGGCATGCGGCCGGGCGTGATTTCGCGCGGCTTCGGCAGCAGTGGCGACGGCGCGCGCGCCGTCAGCGATGCCTCGACGCCGGCCGAGGTCGGCGATGAGCCGCTGCTGATCCGCCAGCGCACCGGCGTGCCGGTGATGGTGGGCCGCGACCGCGCCGCCACCGGCCGCGCGCTGCTGGCCGCGCATCCCGAGGTCGATATCCTGCTGACCGACGACGGTCTGCAGCACTACCAGTTGCAGCGCGACGTAGAAATCATCCTGTTCGACGGGCGCGGCGCCGGCAATGGCTGGCTGCTGCCGGCCGGGCCGCTGCGCGAACCGGTCTCGCGCCGACGCGACTTTACCGTCATCAACACGCCGCAACTGACGGCCGCGATGGCCGCTGGCGTCGGCGCTGCGCTGGACGGCGGCCGCGCCGACCC
>NZ_SPVG01000269.1 GCF_004614165.1 Duganella callida
GCCAGCGGCGCCGCCGCGTCGGCGCCGGACGCGGCCGCCTTGCGCGCCTGCTGCGCCTGCTGGATGAAACGGTTCAGCGGCGCCAGGTAGCGCAAGCCTTCCAGCTCCGATTCGGCGCTGGCCAGCTGCTCGCGCTCGGCGACGACCAGGTAGCTCAGCGCAAAGGCCAGCGGCAGCATGAACGCCACGCTGATCCACAGCGACTTGGCGGGAAAACGGATGGCGCGGAACAGGCGGATGCCCGGCGCCAGCCAGCCGTGGTAAGCAAAGAAGCCGCTGTCGCGCGGGCGCGCCGCCTGGCGCCGGGTGGGCGCCGGCGCGGGCAAGGTCATCTCCATATTGTTCTCCTGTGGGGTGCGGGGTCAGTGCACGGTGGACGCCAGCCCGGCGGGCAGCGCCGGCGCGGCGATCCAGTTCAGTAATTCCGCCTGCGCCATCGGGCGGGCGAACAGATAGCCCTGCCCGGCCGGGCAGCCCATGTTGCGCAGCAGGCGCAGTTCCGATTCATGTTCGATGCCTTCGGCCACCACTTGCATGTCGAGGCGATTGCCCAGCGCCACCATGGCTTCCAGCATGGTGCGCGCCTTGCGCGAGCCGGCCAGGCTGCTGACGAAGGAGCGGTCGATTTTGAGTTCGGTGAATGGCAGGCTGAGCAGCAAAGCCATGGACGAGTAGCCGATGCCGAAGTCGTCCACGGCGAAGCGGAAGCCGCGCAGGCGCAGGCGGGCGGCGCAGTCGCGCACCAGTTGCGGGTTGCGCGCCATGGCGGTTTCGGTCAGCTCCAGCGTGATGCGGCCCGGTGCGATCGCGTGTTGCTGCGCCATCACCAGCAGGCGATCCGGCAGCCCCGGATCCTCCAGCGTGTGCGGCGCCAGGTTCAGCGCCAGCGCGACCGGCTGCGGGCCCCAGTGCGCGGCATCGCTGAGCGCCTGGTCCAGCAGTTGGTAGGTGAGCTGATCGATCAGCGCGTTGTCTTCCATCGCCGGGATGAAATGCGCCGGGCTCAGCACCGCATGGTTGGGCATGCGCCAGCGTGCCAGGATTTCCACCCCCAGCAGCCGGCCGCTGCCCAGGTCGACCTTGGGCTGGTAGTAGGGCTGGAACACGCCGTCGTCCAGCGCCGCCCGCAGTGCCGGCAGTGTCGGCTGGCTGGCCGGCGCCAGTGGCGGCGTCTGGTGCGGCGCCAGTTGCGCGCCGCACTGCGCCAGCAGCCGCGCCACCGCTTCCAGCGACAGCGGCTTGGACAGCCGCCCCAGCACCTGCGCGCCGCGCTCGAGCAGCGCATGCTCCACCGTGCTCATGATGGCCGCCTCGGCGCCGGACACGATGGCCACCGCGCCGATGTCGAAGCCGGCCGCGCGCTGCAGGAATTCGACGCCGTCCATGCCGGGCAGGCTGAGATCGCTGATCACCAGATCGCACGGCGACGCCGCCAGGTAGGCCAGCGCGGTCCAGCCGTCGGCGGCCGCGAACAGTTGGCTGACGCCACAGTGGCGCAACGCGGCGGTCAGCAATTCGCGCTGGACCGGATCGTCTTCCACCAGCAGCACGCGCAACGCGGCGACGCCGGGCTGGGGGACGGCGACGGAATCTGGCGACAGACCAGCGCGGGTATCGGACAAGGTGTGCATGACGGCGCTCCGGTTCAGGCAATAAACCACGGGACGTGGGGTGATCGCTAAACGGCGGTATCGGCGGCCGTGAAAAACCAGGCCTGACCGACTGGGGTCAGGAAGGCGGGAAGTGGCACCAGCCTGCACAACAAAGGGGGCTGACAGACGTTTCGGTGCACCACGGAATTCATGTTACCTGAAGTTAATTTTTGTTGCAATTGATGCCCGATGGGAATGTTGCGTCATCCCTACAGCGGGCCGCGCCGGCGGTGGCACGGCCACGGCGCCGTGCTATCGTGACAAAAAGATCAGCCCGCCATGCCAGAAGCCCGCCGCTCCCGCCGCCTGATCACCGCCACCGCCGCCGCCCTGCTGCTGACGCTGGCCGCGGTGCTGGCATTCGCCCTGTTTCAGGCGCACAAGAGCGAACTGGAGGATTGGGAAGCCCAGCTCAACAACACTTCGCTGCTGCTGGCGCAGCAAACCTCGAACGAGATGGGCGCGGCCGACCTGGTGCTGGACGGCATGCTGGAGCGTATCCGCACGCTCGGCGTGCACGACGACGCCTCGCTGCGCGCGCGGCTGCGCAACGAGGCCGAATTCCAGCGCCTGCTCGACCGCAAGAAAGTGGTGCCGCAGATCGATGTCGCCACCGTGGTGGCCGCCAACGGCGACGTGGTGTATTTCACGCGCAGCTATCCGGCCCCGCCGATCAATCTGGCCGACCGCGATTACTTCCGCGCCCACCGCGACCAGCCGCAGCTGACGGTGTACGTCAGCCAGCCGGTGCGCAACAAGGGCAACGGCGAGTGGACCTTTTACCTGAGCCGCCGCATCAGCGCGCCGGACGGCGGCTTTCTCGGCGTGGTGCTGGTCGGCGTCTCGTGCCGCCAGCTGAGCGACTTCTTCAGCAAGATCAACCTCGGCGACGACGCCAGCGTCACGCTGTACCGGCGCGACTTCGTCACCCTGACCCGCTGGCCGCAGCAGGACGGCCAGATGGGGCGCCCCAACCGCGGCGGCAGCACCTACGACATCATCGAACGCCAGCGGCGCGAACACGGCGTGATGGTGCTGGACACGCCGCGCCAGGCGCAGGACTTGCAGCGCGTGCGGCGCATGGGCGCGGCGCGCCTGATCCCCAACTACCCGATGATCATCAACATCACCGTGACCGAGCAGCTGTTCCTGCAGCAGTGGCGCGAATTCGCCTGGCAGCTCGTCATCGTGGGCGGGCTGTGCGGCGTTGCCGTGCTGGCCGCGTTTGCCATCGTGCTGCGCGAGATGGGCAACCGCGACCGCGCGGTGCGCCAGCAGCGCGCGCTCAAGGCGGAAGCCGATGCGGCCAACCGCGCCAAGAGCGATTTCCTGGCCATGATCAGCCACGAGATCCGCACCCCGCTGACCGCCGTGATCGGCTTCGCCGAGCATCTCGAACAGGCCGCCTCGCTGCGCGAAGCGGAGGAACTGGGCGGCATCATCGCGCGCAACGGCCACCTGCTGCTGGCGCTGATAAACGACATCCTCGACATGTCCAAGGTCGAGTCGGGCAAGCTGGCGCTGGAGCAGGTGGCGTTCGCGCCGGCCGAGGCGCTGGCGGCGGTCGACCTGCTGATGCGCGGCCAGGCCGCGCAGCGCGGCATCGCCTTCGACAGCCGCACCTGCGCCGACTGCCCGCCGGCCGTGCTGGGCGACCCCACGCGCTGGCGGCAGATCCTGCTGAATCTGGTGTCGAACGCGCTCAAGTTCACCGAGCGCGGCGCCGTCACGGTGACGGTCGGCTACCAGCCGGCGCAACAGATGCTGACGTGCGCAGTGCGCGACACCGGCATCGGCATGGCGCCGGACCAGGTGGCGCGCCTGTTCCAGCCGTTTGAGCAGGCCGACAGCAGCATCGCGCGCCGCTTCGGCGGCACCGGCCTGGGCCTGTTCCTGGTGCGCCGGCTGGCGCACGCCATGGGCGGCGATATCAGCATCGACAGCACGCCGGGCGCAATCCAGCCGCACGGTTTTTTGCTGGCGCTGGATGCCGCGCG
>NZ_SPVG01000062.1 GCF_004614165.1 Duganella callida
GGCCGCCCAGGTTGGCGGTGCTGAACGACGACACTTGCGCGGTGCTCAGGGCGGTGATCTGGCCGGTGGTCAGCGCGCCGACTTGCGAGCTGTTCAGGGCGGCGAAGGCCGAGGTCTTCAGCGCGCCGATGTCGGCGGTTTCGATGGCGGCGATGTCATCGCTGCTCAGCGCCGCAACCTGGCTGCTGCTCAGGGTGCCGATCTGGGTCGACGACAGGGCCACCACCTGGTCGGTGGTCAGCGCCTTCATCTGGTTGGTGGTCAGCGCGGCGATGGCGCTCGACTTCAGGGCAGCCAGGTCGGCGGTCTCGATCGCGGCGATGTCGTTGGTGCTGAAGGCAGCGATCTGCGAGCTGCTCAGGGCGCCGAACTGGTTGGAGGTCAGGGCCACCACCTGGTCGGTGCTCAGGCCGGCGATGCTGCCGGTGGTCAGCGCGGTGATCTGGGTGGTGCTCAGCGCGCCCAGCTGGTCGGTGGTCAGCGCGCCCAGTTGCGACGACTTCAGCGAGGCGATGATGTTGGTTTTCAGACCGACGATGTCGGCGGTCTCGATGGCGGCGATGGCGTTGGTGCCCAGCGCGCCGAATTGTGCGGTGCTCAGGGCGCCCAGCTGGTTCGACGACAGCGCCACCACCTGGTCGGTGGTCAGGCCGTTGGCCAGCGCGTTGGTGCTCAGCGAAGCGATCTGCGCGGTGCCCAGTGCGGCCACTTGCGCGGTGCCCAGCGCCGCCACTTGCGACGTGCTCAGGGCGGCGATGGCCGAGGTCTTCAGCGCGCCGATGTCGGCGGTTTCGATGGCGGCGATGTCATCGCTGCTCAGGGCGGCGACTTGCGCGCTGCTCAGGGTGCCGATCTGGGTCGACGACAGCGCGACGACCTGGTCGGTGGTCAGCGCTTTCATCTGGTTGGTGGTCAGCGCGGCGATCACACCCGACTTCAGCGCGGCCAGGTCGGCGGTTTCGATGGCGGCGATGTCGTTGGTGCTGAAGGCAGCGATCTGCGAGCTGCTCAGGGCGCCGAACTGGTTGGAGGTCAGGGCCACCACCTGGTCGGTGCTCAGGCCGGCGATGCCGGCGGTGGTCAGCGCGGTGATCTGGGTGGTGCTCAGCGCGCCCAGCTGGTCGGTGGTCAGCGCCGCCAGTTGCGACGATTTCAGCGAGGCGATGATGTTGGTTTTCAGACCGACGATGTCGGCGGTCTCGATGGCGGCGATGGCGTTGGTGCCCAGCGCGCCGAATTGTGCGGTGCTCAGCGCGCCCAGCTGGTTCGACGACAGCGCCACCACCTGGTCGGTGGTCAGGCCGTTGGCCAGCACATTGGTGCTCAGCGAAGCGATCTGCGCGGTGCCCAGCGCCGCCACTTGCGCGGTGCCCAGCGCGGCCACTTGCGAGGTGCTCAGGGCGGCGATGGCCGAGGTCTTCAGCGCGCCGACGTCGGCGGTTTCGATGGCGGCGATGTCATCGCTGCTCAGGGCGGCCACTTGCGAGCTGCTCAGCGAACCGATCTGGTTCGACGACAGCGCCACTACCTGGTCGGTGGTCAGGGCCTTCATCTGGTTGGTCGACAGGGCGGCGATGGCGGCGGTCTTGATCGCGGCGATATCGGCGGTTTCCAGCGCGCCGATGGCGTTGGTGCTCAGCGCGGCCACTTGCGAGCTGCTCAGGGCGGCGGCCTGGTTGGACGACAGCGCCACCACCTGGTCGGTGCTCAGGGCAGCCATGCTGCCGGTGGTCAGGGCCGAAATCTGGCTGGTGCTCAGCGCGCCCAGCTGGTCGGTGGTGATGGCGGCCAGTTGCGCGGTCTTCAGGGCGGCGATGACGTTGGTCTTCAGACCGACGATGTCGCGGGTCTCGATGGCGCCGATGGCGTTGCTGCTCAGGGCGGCGAACTGCGCGGTGCTCAGGGTGCCCAGCTGGTTCGACGACAGCGCCACCACCTGGTCGGTGGTCAGGCCGTTGGCCAGTGCGTTGGTGCTCAGCGCGGCGACCTGGCTGGTGCTCATGCCCGACACCTGGTCGGTGGTCAGCGCGGCGACCTGGGCGGTGTTCAGGCCGGCGATGGCCGAAGTTTTCAATGCGGCGAAGTCGGCGGTCTCCATGGCGGCGATGCCGTTGGAACTCAGGCCGACGATCTGCTGGCTGCTCAGGACGGCAGCTTGCTGGCTGGTCAGGGCCACCACCTGGTCGGTGGTCAGCGCGCCCAGCTGTGCCGAGCTGATGCCGGCGATGGCGGCGGTTTTGAGTGCAGCGAAGTCCCCGGTTTCAATCGCGACCAAGGAGGTGGTCGACATGGCGTTCAGTTGGCTGGAGCTCAGCGCGCCAACCTGGTTGGAGCTCAGCGCCACCACCTGGTCGGTGGTCAGGCCGGTGGCCATCTGGCGCGTGGTCAGCACCGACACCTGGGTGGTCGTCAGGGCGCCGATCTGGTCCGTGGTCAACGCCTGCGTTTGAGCGGAATTGAGCGCAACGAGATCGGCAGTCGCGAGCGCGGCAATGCTTTGAGTAGACAAAGCTGCGATCTGGTCGGTACTAAAGCTAGTTACGAGGCTCATTTCCATTCTCCTTGGGGGGCACTACACACAGTTCTATACGGGACAGTGATGGAGCCGCCAAGTTTTCAGACTTGCGGCTCCAACTAAATTGGGTATTTCGGGGTATTTCATTCCAGGCGCGGAACGGCACTCACACGCATAGTTCTTAACGTCAATCCTTGAAGCAACTTTAGGTCCGCAACCCGAACTATTTTTCCGCCCGTTAACTTTCCTATGGCAATTACCGTACACATAGTTTCAGTTAATCAGAAGAAATTTTGCTGCGGGGCACATCGGCCTATACGTACAAAGCGACCTTTTTCCTGACTGCATTAAGTTTTTTGTTTACTCACTGCAATTTGTCGGGTCCAGGACTTAACGGGCGTTACGACTTGTAACATCGCTTGAACGCAAGGCTCGACGGGAAAATACAACTACCATTATAGCTGAGGTGCATTGCCCAAAAGAATTTTTTTAGCGCCTGTCGCGACCACGCAACCCAGAAACGGCAATGTTTATCGATTAAAAAACTTATCTCTTAAGAAATATTTTCTTTGGAGAATGGTTATTTTGACGGTGGCGTGTGACCGGATGATGACGGCGTCCGGGCGTGCCGCAGTCGCCAGGCCAGATTGACGGCGGTGGCGACGAACAGCCCCAGCGCGACCATGTTCAGCACCAGCACCCCCGAGGAAAAGCGCAGCACCAGCCCCAGATTGACCCCGGCCTTGACCGCGAACTGCCAGCCGCCGGCCAGCGGAAAATAGCTGACAAGTTGCAAAAAATAATACAGCCCGGCGCCCCACAGTCCCAGCCAATGATGTTTGAGCCCGGCCACCGCCGACAAAAACCCGAGCAAGGCGGCGCCGAACACGATGAAGCGGGATGCATCGTCGAGCGGCTCGCCGAGCAGGCCGAGGCACACCCCCAATGCCAACGCACTATTTAATAAGAGGACCCGGGCCAGCCATTTTTCGAATTCCAGCATCTGCATCCAAGCAAGGTGAGCGTAGCCGCAGATTGTACCCAATCCGGGGTCAGTTCTGCCAATCGCACACGGGCTCTACCGTAAGCGGCCGCTTA
>NZ_SPVG01000165.1 GCF_004614165.1 Duganella callida
GGCCGGGCCGCCGACGCGGGCCGACGCCCGCCGGCCGCCCGTGCCACCCGTCCCACCCGCGTCGCGCTCATCGCCGATCACGCGTGCCGCGTTGCTGGCTTACCTGCTGCTGATCATTTATGCCAGCTGGTTCCCGTTCTCCGGCTGGCACAACCAGGGGCTGTCGCCGCTGATCTTCCTCGAAACCACGGCGATGCCGCGCTACTGGACCAAGTTCGACGCCGTCATCAACGTGATCGGCTACATCCCGCTCGGCACGCTGATCGTCTACGCGCTGTATCCGCGCGTGCGCAATGTCCGGGCGCTGCTGATCGCCGGCGCCAGCGGGCTGCTGGTGTCCGGCACCATGGAAGCGGTGCAGACCTATCTGCCGACCCGCGTCTCGTCCAATCTCGACTTCTACACCAACGCCGCCGGTTGCGCGCTGGGCGCCGTGCTCGGCGTGCTGACCGTGCGCCGCCTGCTCGACCAGAGCCAGCTGCAGCAGTTGCGTCGCGCCTGGTTCGCGCCGCATGCCAGCCAGGGCCTGGTGCTGCTGGCGCTGTGGCCGCTGGCGCAGATCTATCCACAAAACTTTTTGTTCGGCCTGGGCCAGATCCTGCCCATCCTGTCCGACTGGCTGTCGCAACTGCTGGACATGGAAATCGACCTGGCCAGCCTGGTGCGGCCGGACGTCGACCTGACCGTCGAGCAATACTGGCTGTCCGAAACCATCATCACCGCCTGCGGCATGGTCGGCGCCGGCCTGACCCTGCTGTGCCTGCTGCGCAAGCCGTCGCCGCGCGGCGTGCTGGTGGCGCTGATGATCGCCGCCGCCATCGTGGTCAAGGCGCTGGCCACGGCGCTGCTGTTCCAGCCCGAAAACGCCTTCGTCTGGGTCACGCCGGGCGCCGAGGGCGGTTTCCTGATCGGCGCCATCATGCTGGCCGGGCTGAGCTATGCGCCGCACGCGGCACAACGGCGGCTGGCGGTGGCGACATTGCTGCTGAGCCTGATCATCGTCAATCTGACCCCGGCCAACCCGTACTTCATAGCAACCTTGCAGACCTGGGTGCAGGGCAAGTTTTTGAATTTCAACGGCGCCGCCCAGTTCCTGTCGCTGCTGTGGCCGTTCTTCGCGGTCTGGTTCCTGTGGCTGCCGTCCCACAAGCTGAACGCCGCCAAGGTATCATAGCGGCTACGACTTTAAAGAGGCATGGCCATGAGCGATACTCCCTACTTCAAGCACCACGTGTTCTTCTGCCTGAACAAGCGTGACGACGGCCGCGACAGCTGCGGCGCCCACGGCGCGGAAGCCGCGCAAAAGCACGCCAAGAAGCGCTGCAAGGAACTCAACCTGAACGGCCACGGCAAGGTGCGCATCAACCAGGCCGGCTGCCTGGACCGCTGCGAGGAAGGCCCGGTGCTGGTGGTCTATCCGGAAGGCACCTGGTACACCTATGTCGACAGCAGCGACATCGACGAAATCATCGACAGCCACCTGGTCAACGGCCAGGTGGTCGACCGTCTGAAGATCTGAACCCCATGAACAAAAGCGAAAAATTTACCCTGGCCGGCGGCGCCGGCCAGATGGAAGGCGTGCTCGATTACCCGGAAATGGCGCCGCGCGGCATCGCGCTGGTGGCCCATCCGCACCCACTGTACGGCGGCACCATGGACAACAAGGTGGCCGTCACCCTGATGCGCACCTTCGTCGGCCTCGGCTACGTGGTCGCGCGCATCAACTTCCGCGGCGTCGGCGCCTCAGAGGGCGTGCACGACCATGGCCACGGCGAGACCGACGACATGGGCTTGCTGCACGCCTGGATGGTGGATAAATTCCCCGGCCTGCCGGTGACGCTGTCGGGCTTCTCGTTCGGCACCTATGTGCAGTCGCAGCTGGCGCAGCGCCTGGCCGCCGCCGGCGCGCCGGCCGAGCGCCTGGTGCTGGTCGGCGCCGCCGCCAGGAAGTGGGAAATGGCCGCCATCCCGGCCGACACCATCCTCATCCATGGCGAACTGGACGACACCATCCCGCTGATCGACGTGCTGGACTGGCTGCGGCCGCAGGAAATTCCGGTGATCGTGATCCCGGGGGCCGACCACTTCTTCCACCGCAAGCTGGGCCACATCAAGAGCTGGGTGCAGCAGCTGTGGCACCGTCCACGCTTAACTTCGGCTGAAGAAGACACCGCAAGCGCCGAGTAAGGTTCTATAATCCTGCGGGTCTTACACTTTTCACCGACACACGAGCACATGAAGAAAATTATTGCGGCACTGGCCACCAGTGTGATGTTGATGACTTCGGCCGTGGCGCAGACGCTGCCGCCGCCGACCATCGCCGCCAAATCCTGGCTGCTGCTGGACGCCACCAGCGGCCAGATCATCGCCTCCCAGGACCCGAACGCCCGCATCGAGCCGGCTTCGCTGACCAAGATCATGACCGCCTACGTGACCTTCACCGCGCTGCGCGACAAGAAGATCACCCTGAACCAGATGGTCAACGTCTCCACCAAGGCGTGGAAAGTCGACACCAGCAGCTCCAAGATGTTCATCGACCCGGCCACCCCGGTCAGCGTCAACGACCTGCTGTACGGCCTGATGGTGCAGTCCGGTAACGACGCGGCGGTGGCGCTGGCCGAAGCCGTGGCCGGCGACGAATCGGCGTTCGTGGTGCTGATGAACCGCGAGGCGCAGCGCATGGGCCTGACCTCGACCCACTTCGCCAACCCGCACGGCCTGCCGAGCCCGGAAAACTACTCGACCGCGCAAGACCTGTCGGTGCTGGCCAAGCACGTGATCCAGGATTTCCCCGAGTTCTACAAGATCGACTCGGTGAAAAGCTTCACCTACAACAAGATCACCCAGCAGAACCGCAACCGCCTGCTGTGGCTGGACCCGACCGTGGACGGCATGAAGACCGGCCACACCGAAGCGGCCGGCTACTGCATGATCGCCTCCGCGCACCGGCCGAACGGCGCCGGCGACCGTCGCCTGATCTCGGTGGTGCTGGGCACCTCGTCCGACTCGGTGCGCACCCAGGAAAGCCAGAAACTGCTGAACTGGGGTTTCCAGAACTTCGATACCGTCAAGCTGTACTCGAAGGGGCAGCCGATCGCGACGCCGGAGATCTGGAAAGGTTCCAAGAGCAACGTCAAGATCGGCTTCGCCAACGACGTGATGGTGACCGTGCCCAAAGGCGTGGCGGCCAAGATGAAGCCGGCGCTGGAGCGCAAGGACCCGCTGGTCGCGCCGCTGGCGCAGAACAGCCGCGTCGGCACGCTGAAGATGGTGGTGGACGGCAAGCCGATGCTGGAACTGCCGGTGGTGGCGCTGGAAACGGTGGAACAAGCCTCGATCTTCGGCCGCGCCTGGGACTCGATCCGCCTCTGGCTGAAATAAACTCCGGGGTCAGGTCTTTCATTGCGTCACGGGCTCTACCGTAGCGGTCGCTACGGTAGAGCCCGTGACGCAAT
>NZ_SPVG01000058.1 GCF_004614165.1 Duganella callida
GACGCTGATGGACCTGCAGATGCCCGGCATGTGCGGGGTGGAGGCGATCCGCCAGATTCGCCGCCGCCACCCGCAGGCGCGCGTCGTGGCGCTGACCACCTTTGGCGGCGACATGCACGTGCGGCGCGCGATCCTGGCCGGCGCCAGCGGCTATCTGCTGAAGAGCGCGGTCCGCAAAAAGCTGCTGGAGACGGTGCGCGAGGTGCATCAGGGGCGCCGCAGCGTGGCGCCGGAGGTGGCGCAGGCGCTGGCCGACACCTGCTTTTCGCAGGACATCAGCCGCCGCGAACTGCAGGTGCTGACGCAGCTGGCGACCGGCAAATCGAATCTGCGCATCGGCATGGCGCTCGGCATCTCGCAGGACACCGTCAACGTCCACATGCGCAGCATTCTGTCCAAGCTCGACGCGTTCGACCGCACCCACGCGCTGCTGATCGCGATGCGGCGCGGCATGCTGGACCTGCGGCTGGGCGGCCGCTGATATGGACCAGATCCATTTGATGCAGGTGTTTGTCGCCGTCGGCGAGCAGGGCAGTTTTGCCGCCGCCGCGCGCCAGCTGGATTTGTCGCCGGCCGCCGTGACGCGCGCCATCAGCGGGCTGGAAACCCGGCTGGGCGTGCGGCTGCTGCTGCGCACCACGCGCAACGTGCGGCTGACGGAAGCCGGCTGCCGTTATCTCGACGACAGCCGCGGCATCCTGGCCAGCATCGCCCAGTCCCGCGCCGCCGTGGCCGGCATGAACGCGGCGCCGCGGGGACGGTTGGCGGTGACGGCGGCGGCGCCGTATGGCCGCGCGCTGATCCTGCCCTGCCTGGTCGATTTCCTCAAGCGCTATCCCGAGGTCGAGGTGTCGGCCGACTTCCTGGACCGCAGCGTCAACCTGGTTGACGAGCGCATCGATGTGGCGGTGCAGATCGGCGAGCTGCCCGACTCCAGCCTGACGGCGCTGCGCGTGGGCCAGGTGCGGCGCGTGCTGTGCGCGGCGCCGGAGTACCTGGCGCGGCACGGGGTGCCGCTGCATCCGCGCGACCTGCAGCGGCATACGATCGTGGCGGCGGCCGGCATTTCGCCCGGTCTGGACTGGAAATTCGGCGGCCGCCAGCCGACCACGGTGCGCATCAAGCCATGCCTGACCGTCAGCAACAATGATGCGGCGCTGGACGCGGTGCTGGCCGGCCTCGGCATCTGCCGCCTGCTATGCTGCCAGATCGCCGCCGAGCTGGCCGCCGGCCGGCTGCAGGTGATCCTGGCCGATTACGAGGAAGCGCCGGCGCCGGTGCACATCCTGCACCACGAAGGCCGCTTCGGCTCGTCGCGGGTGCGTAACTTCATCGATCTGCTGGCGGCCTCGCTGCGCGCCCACCCTTACATGAACCAGGCCGCCTGAGGCGGCCGGTGGCTACAGACCGAGTTCGCTCAAGCCCGGATGGTCGTCGGGCCGGCGGCCCAGCGGCCAGTGGAACTGGCGTTGGTCCGCCGTGATGGGCAGGTCGTTGATGCAGGCAAAGCGGCGCTGCATCAGGCCGTGCTCATCGAATTCCCAGTTTTCGTTGCCGTAGGAGCGGAACCAGTTGCCGGAGTCGTCGTGCCATTCGTAGGCGTAGCGCACGGCGATGCGGTTGCCGTCGAACGCCCACAGCTCCTTGATCAGGCGGTAATCCAGTTCGCGCGCCCATTTGCGCGTCAGGAACTGGACGACTTCGGCGCGGCCGTTGGCGAATTCCGCGCGGTTGCGCCAGCGCGTGTCCTGGGTGTACGCCAGGCTGACCTTCTCGGGGTTGCGCGAATTCCAGCCATCTTCGGCCAGGCGGACTTTTTCCAGCGCGGACTCGCGCGTGAACGGCGGCAGCGGCGGGCGGTTTTCAGTGCTCATGGTGGCTCCTTTGCCAAGGTTGGGATGCATCGATTCTAGAAGCGGTCATGGTCGCGGTCCACTATGCGCGGCGCAATAGACCATTTCGCCAAGAGCAGCGTCACGCCACGCCGGCGCGCAGCTCGTTCCAGGCGGCCGCGGCGAAACGCGGCGCCAGAAAATCGATGAACAGCCGTACCTTGCTGGACAGGTGACGCCGGCCGGGATACAGCGCATGGATTTCCAGCGGCCGCGATGGATACTGCTGCAGCACCGGCACCAGCACGCCGTTGTCTATCCACGGCGCCAGCGCAAAGCCGGGACCGAACACGATGCCCAGGCCCGCGCTGGCGACGCTGGCCAGCAGCTTCATGCTGGTGGCGCGCAGCCGCCCCCGCACGTTGACCGCCAGTTCCTTGCCGTGCTGGCCGTCGAACCACCAGACTTCCGGTTGCGCGGCCAGGCTGAAGGTAAAGCATTCGTGACCGACCAGCTCATCCGGATGCGCCGGCGTGCCGCGGCGCCGCAGATAGGCCGGCGCGGCGCACGCCATCATGGCGCTGCTGCCCAGGCGGCGCGCGACCAGGCCGGAATCGCCGAGCCGGCCGACGCGGATGGCCACATCCACGCCCTCATCCAGCAGATGCACGTAGCGGTCGCTCAGCTCGGCATCGACCTCGATCTCCGGATAGGTCCGCATGAAGTCGGCGATGATCGGCCCCAGGTGCAGTTCGCCAAGGTTGAGCGGCGCGCTCACGCGCAGGGTGCCGCGCGGCGCCGTCTGCAGCGTGCCCGCTTCCGCATCCGCCTCGGCCACGTCCGCCAGTATCTGCTGGCAGCGCAGGTGATAGGTCTGGCCGACCTGGGTCAGGCTCAGGTGCCGGGTGGTCAGGTTCAGCAACCGCGCGCCCAGGCGCTGTTCGAGGCCGTGGATGTGCTTGCCCACCATGGCGTTGGACAATCCGAAATGCCGCGCGGCCGCGGCCAGGCTGCCCCCTTCCACGCACTTGACGAATACCGCCATGCTGGTCAATTGGTCCATGTTTGCCTACATCATTCACTCAGAGTAAATAATTATGCCACTATTCTGGTGATTATCATGTGGTGGTGGCGAGTTTATGCTGTATCCCAGTTTGAACCTCAACCTGAAAGGAACACCATGGACATTACCATCGACCAGCGCAGCATCCACGTCGAACAACACGGGCAGGGCGATCTCGCTCTGGTCTTCATACATTACTGGGGCGGTTCGTCGCGCACCTGGCAGCCGTTGATGGAGCTGCTGTCGCCCGCGTTCCACTGCGTCGCCTACGACCAGCGCGGCTGGGGCGATTCGGCGCCGGCCGACAGTTACAGCATCGCCGACCTGGCGGACGATGCGCTGGCAGTGGTGGCCAGCCTCGGTCTCCAGCGTTATGTGCTGGTTGGGCACTCGATGGGCGGCAAGGCGGCGCAGCTGGCGGCGTCGCGGCGGCCGCCGGGCTTGCAGGCGCTGGTGCTGGTGGCGCCCGCGCTGCCGATCCCGC
>NZ_SPVG01000106.1 GCF_004614165.1 Duganella callida
CAGGGCCAGCGCCCCGCGCGCCGCCCAGGCGACCAAGCCGGCCAAGCCGCGCCGTCCCGATACCGCCGGCTGGCGTCGCATCATGGCAGGCGCCGGCCGTACCTGACCGGCCGCTGCCGCGTGCAGAACAGCCACCCAGTCTTTCACCTGTCAGGACCTCCTATGCGCATCATTCTTGCCGCCACACCCGCCACCGGCCACCTCAACCCCATCCTGGCCGCCGCGCGCGTGCTGGTCGCCCAAGGCCACGAGGTGGCGCTCACCACGGCCAGCGCCTTCCGTGCCAAGGTCGAAGCCACCGGCGCCCGCTTCGTGCCGCTGCCGCCCGGCGCCGACATGGATCTGTCGGACACGGCCGGCCTGTTTCCCGAGCGCGCCAATCTGCAGCCAGGGCTGCCGCAACTGGCGTTCGACTTCAAGCATTTCTTCATCGATCCCATTCCCGCGCAGTTTGCCGGGCTGGAGCGCCTGCTGGCGGACTTCCCGGCCGATGCGATCCTGGCCGACACCATGTTCGGCGGTTGCCTGCCGTTCCTGCTGGGCGCGCGCGCCCGGCGGCCCGCCATCGCCACCTTGGGCGTCAGCTCGCTGCTGACGCGGCGCCGCGACCGCGCGCCGGTCGGCATGGGCTTGCCGCCGGCCAGCGATGAAATCACCGTGATCCGCTATGCCAACATGGCGGCCGAAGTCAACATGGTCTTGCTGGACCCGCTGCGCCTGCAGGTCGACGCGGTGCTGAAGGCCCTGGGCGCGCAGTCGCTGCCCATGCCCTACATCGAAGCGCTGGTCGGGTTGCCGGACCTGTTCCTGCAACCGTCGGTGCCGGCGTTCGATTTCCCGTGCATGGAACTGCCGCCCAATCTGCATTTCATCGGCGCGCTGCCGACGTCGCCGGGAGAGCCGCTGCCTGCCGATCTCGCCGCGGCGATCGGCGCGGGGCGCCGCGTGGTGCTGGTCACGCAGGGGACGGTGGCCAACCATGACCTGGGCCAGCTGATCGGACCGACCGTGCAAGCCCTGGCCGGCCGCGACGACGTGCTGCTGCTGATCGCCACCGGCGGCCGGCCGCTGGAGGCGATTCCGCACCCGCTGCCGGCCAACGCGCTGGCGGCGGCATTCCTGCCGTTCGACGCGCTCATGCCGCATCTGGACCTGTTCGTCACCAATGGCGGCCACGGCGGCGTAACGCAGGCGGTGACGCACGGCGTGCCGCTGGTCACGGCCGGCACCAGCGAGGACAAGCGCGAAGTCAACGCGCGCGTCGGCTGGAGTGGCGTGGGCCTGGACCTGCGCACCGATGCGCCTTCCGTCGCGCAACTGCGCGACGCCATCGCCAGCGTGCTCGACGATCCAGCCTACCGCCGGCGCGCGCAGGCGATGGCGCAGGCGTTCGCCGGCTACGACGCCGCTACCCTGTTGTGCGACCTGCTCGAACAAACCGTGCGCGCCCATCCGGTGTCGTAGCCGCTATCCCGGCGGATGGCGCGAGCGCAGCCGCTGCAGGTAGGCGGTCGGCGTCATGCCGTGGTGCAGGCGGAAGCGCTTGGTGAAATAGCTTTGCTCGGTGTAGCCGGCCAGCAGAGCGATTTCTCCCAGCGGCAGGTCGCCGCGCCGCATCAGTTCCACCGCGCGCTGCATGCGCTGCGTTTCCAGATAGGCCATGGCGCTCATGCCGGTGCTGTGCCGGAACAGCCGCGCGAAGTGGAAGCGGCTGACGTGCGCCACATCGGCCAGCGCCTGCAAATCGATGGCGTCGTGCATATGCGCCTGGACGTAGTCGTGCAGGCGTTGCAGCACGCGCGGGTGCAAGCCGTTGGGCTGGCGCTGCGGCTGCACGCCATGGGCGTTGAAGCGGCATACCAGGTGCGCCGCCAGCGCGTGCGACAGCGCCTGCGCGATGTAGGCCTGCGCGGGATGCGCCGGCGCGCGCAGCTCCGCCGCGAACTGCTGAGCGATGCGTTCGACCAACAAGTCTTTTCTGCCGAAGCAGTTTTGCAGTTCCGTCGCCGCACGCGGCGCGCGCGTGATTTCCTCGGCGGCCTGCTGCAGCAGCGCGGGCGGCATGCGCATCAGCAGGATGCCGCCCGGACGGTCCCACTGCCAGCGCGACTCCATGCCGCGCGGATGCAGCGTCACGTTGCCGCAGCCAACCGTGGCGGTGTGCGTGCGGCCATCGCGCATCTGCGTCAGCCGCACCGTGCCGGAAACGCGCATGGCCAGCACGTCATGGTCCAGCGCCGGCGACACGACGTGGCCGCCGCTTTCCCAGTCGTGCAGGTTGACCACGGCGCCGCTCCACGCGCGGCCGGTGCTGGTCAGGGCGGGCGCCGGCTTCAGCTCGGCGGTCAGGTCGGCGGTCGGGTAGTGTTGTATCAGCATGGGAAGGTAGAGAAAACGGCGCAAGAAAGTAGCAATACTGCGCACGGCAGTGCCAATCGTTTCCGCTGGGTTGGAATCATAATTTGAGCGTCGCAACTTGCATACGAAAGGGAATCTGCATGAGCTACGCCTTGAATGTGAACGGCAATACCCATAGCGTCGACGTGGACGGCGATACCCCGCTGCTGTGGGTGATCCGCGACGTGCTGCAACTGAGCGGCACCAAGTTTGGCTGCGGCATGGCACTGTGCGGCGCCTGCACGGTGCACCTGGACGGCCAGGCGGTGCGCGCCTGCATCACGCCGGTGGACAGCGTCGGCAAACAGCGCATCACCACCATCGAGGCCATCGGCGCCACGCCGGTGGGCCGGCGCATCCAGGCGGCCTGGGTGGCGCACGAGGTGCCGCAGTGCGGCTACTGCCAGTCCGGCCAGATCATGAGTGCCAGCGCGCTGCTGGCGGCCAATGCGCAACCGTCCGACGCGGACATCGAGCACGCCATGTCCGGCAACATCTGCCGCTGCGGCACCTACAACCGCATCCGTGCGGCCATCAAGACCGCCGCGCAGGAGGCATGATGACGAACCGCCGCGATTTCCTGAAAGCCAGCCTGGGCACCGCTGGCAGCATGATGTTGTCGCTGCACCTGCCATGGGCGCAGGCGGCGTCAGCCGATAAGCCATTCGCTCCCAACGCCTTCCTGACCATCGGCCGCGACGGCGTGGTCACCATGATCATGCCGTTTGTGGAAATGGGGCAGGGCACGTACACCTCGGTGCCGATGCTGATCGCGGAGGAACTCGAGGTGGAGCTGGCAGCGGTGCGGCTGCAGCATGCGCCGGCCGCGGAAAAACTGTACGGTCATCCGATCTTCGGCGCACAGCTGACCGGCGGCTCGGCCAGCATCCGCGGCGCCTGGCTGCCGATGCGCGAGGCCGGCGCCGCCGCGCGCATGATGCTGGTCGCGGCCGCCG
>NZ_SPVG01000163.1 GCF_004614165.1 Duganella callida
CCGTTGCCGCCGGTCGCCGCGGCGGCGCCGCCGGTCGCATATCCCCCCACCCCGCCGTAGCCGGCGCCGCCGCGGCTGTTGCCGCTGTTGTCGGCGTAGTTGCCGATGTATTCCACGCTATTGCCGGTCACCGCGCCGCTCAGCGTGCTGGTGGCGTTGGCGGTCGAGGTGTTGAAGGCGTTGGTGAAGGTCGAGGTGGCGGTGCCGCCGTTGTTGGCGGCGACGCCGGCCAGTGCACTGGCGCTGGCGGCGCCGCTGCTGTTGTTGTTATTGTTCTGGGCGTGGGTGCTGCTGTCCTGGCTGGCAGTCGAATTATTGTTGGCGCTGGCGCCTGCGCCGGATTGGGTGGTCGCCGTTTGTGCATAAGCCGCGCTGAAGGCCAGTGCCATCGCCGCGCCGATCAGAATCTGTTTCATGGTTGCTCCTAGCTTGTGTTGAATGAAGTGACCGGAGACCGCCCCCGGCATCGCCTCTTTCGCAAACTTGGTGCCAGCCGCGCCAAGTCCTTGATCCGCAACGACTCTGCGGCATGCGCGCCGCCGGCGCGGCCGGCGCCTGTCACGCCGCGGTGACAGTGGCGCCATTCATTCACTCTGGCCGTCGGTGTAACGGCCGTGTGACTGCCCGCCCAGGCCATGCTTGGCCAGCAGCCGGTAGAGTGTCATCCGCGAGACGCCGAGGTCGCGCGCGGCGATGGTGATGTTGCGGCCGGCGCGCTGCAGGCTGGCGGCCACGGCGTCGCGCTCGGCGCGCGTGCGCACGTCGTCCAGCGCCAGCGGTACTTGCGGGTCGCGCGCCGCGTCCAGGCCCAGGTCCTGCGGCAGAATCAGCCGCCCTTCGGCCATCACCATCGCGCGCCGCACGCGGTTGATCAGTTCACGCACATTGCCCGGCCAGTCGTGCTCGCGGATGGCCTGGGCCGCGCGGCTGCTGAAGCCGCGCACGCGCGGCGCCCGCTCGTGGCAGAAGGCGTCAAAAAAATGTTCGGCCAGCGGCAGCAGGTCTTCGCGCCGCTCGCGCAGCGGCGGCACGTCCAGCGCCAGCACGTTCAGGCGGTAGTACAGGTCTTCGCGGAAGGCGCCGCGCTGCACCGCCTGCGCCAGGTTGACGTGCGAGGCCGCGATCACGCGCGCATCGACCGCGATGCTGCGCGTGCCGCCGACGCGGTAAATGGTCTTCTCCTGCAGGAAGCGCAGCAGATTGGCCTGCAGTTCCATCGGCAGGTCGCCGATCTCGTCGAGGAAGATCGAGCCGCCCTGCGCGGTTTCGATCAGGCCGCGGCGGTCGCGCGCCGCGCCGGTGAAGGCGCCGCGCTCGTGGCCGAACAGTTCGGACTGGATCAGCGCGGCCGGAATCGCGCCGCAATTGATCGGCACGAACGGCCCCTTGCGGCGCGGCGAATGCGCGTGCACGGCCTGCGCCGCCAGCTCCTTGCCGCTGCCGCTCTCGCCCCAGATCAGCACCGGCGCGCTGGCCGCCGCCACCTTGGGAATCTGCCGCTGCAGGCGCTGGATGGCGGCGCTGTGGCCGGTCAACGTGGCGGCGTCGATCGGCGGTGTCGGCGCATGATCGCGCAACGCCGCCATGCCCAGCGCATGGCCCAGCGTGTGGCGCAGCCGCGCCGGGTCGAGCGGCCAGGTGTGGTAATCGTCGCAGTGATCGCGCAGCAGCTGGCGCCACGGCGCCCGTGCCGGCCAGGCCGGCGGCAGCACGGCGATCCAGCGCACGGTCCAGTATTCGGCCAGCAGCGCCTGCAGACTGTCGGCATCGTCGCCCTCGCGCACCAGCAGCAGGCCGACGGCGACCTGATGGCTGTTCAGCTGGCGGCGCGCGTCCGCCAGTGTGGCGGCGCGCCGCACATCCCAGTCGGGCGGCAGTCCGAGACTGAGCTGGAGCGCACCCACGCCGAGTATCGCATTGTTCGTCATGCTGGTTGGACGGACAACCATGCCAAAAGTTCAAGCTTGCCGCACCGCAGAGGGCAATATAGAATGCGCGCAGTTTTTTTGAGCAGGTCGGTACTAGCCTGTCAATAGTGCATATAAGTTAAAAACAACGATGGGTGGTGTGGGATGAATCAATTTGAATTGAAGCCGGCCGAGCTGCCGACCTGGGGCCAGCGCAGCGCGCTGCGCGTGCTCAAGCTGTTCGGCTGGCGCATGCTGTACCGTCCCCTGCCCGGCCCGCGCGGCATCGCCGTGGTGTACCCGCACACCTCCAACTGGGACTTCATCGTCGGCCTGTTCGGCAAATGGGCGGTGGGTTTGCCGTTCCGTTGGCTGGCCAAGGACTCGCTGTTCAAGACCCCGCTGGGCGGCTGGTTCCGCTCGCTGGGCGGCGAACCGGTGGACCGCAGCGCGCCGCAAGGCATGATACGCTCGCAGGCCGAACGCATGAACGCCGCCGACTGGTACTGGCTGGCGATCACGCCGGAAGCCACGCGCGGCTACCGCCCCGGCTGGAAGAGCGGCTTTTATCACCTGGCGCTGGAAGCCAGGGTGCCGCTGCTGCTGGTGTACATCGATTACCCGAACAAGACCCTGGGCGTGGTCGATCACCTGCACCTGAGCGGCAACCCGGAGGCCGACATGGCGGCCATCGCCGCCATTTATGCCGGCCACCAGGGCCTGTATCCGCACAACGCGGCGCCCATCGTGCTGGCCGAGCGCCGCGCCGAGCCGCGCGACTAGCGTTACAGCCTGCCTGGCTGGCGCTGCAGTTTCAGCGGCGTGGCGCGCGGCTGGCCGGCGCCGAACAGCGCATCCGGCCGCGCCGCCTCCAGCGGTTCACCGAGCGCGCTGGCGTCCACCGACACGCGGATGTTGGCCTGCACCTGGCCATCCACCTTCAACTGCGCCAGGCCGAAATAACGCTGCGCCGGATCCAGCCCGGACCACGACACCGCCACCGTGCCATACGCACCGGGCGCGGTCACCGACGGCGCCAGCACTTTCATGTTGGCGTCCTGCTGGCCCGGCTTGAGGATCCAGCTGCTCAGCGCGAAGGTCGAAGTCTCGATCCAGCTCGACTTGACCGCCACGCACACCGTGTAGTCGCCCGGCGCCGGTTCCAGTCCGAGCACCCCCTGATCGCTGGTGCCGTCCATATTGCTGATACCGACCAGGACGCCCTGCGCATCGAGGATCATCAGATACAGCTCGTCGCTGCCCTGGCCCACGGCGCCGGTGTCGGCGTAAAAAGTGGCGAAGCGCGCGGCCGAGGTACCGACCGGGATGTTCACCTTCATGGCCGCCACACTGGCGCTGCCGCCGGCGCG
>NZ_SPVG01000108.1 GCF_004614165.1 Duganella callida
GACCGCTGCGACCGCGCTGCCCTGGGCTGGCGGCATGGGCGCAAGCGGTGGCGCGGTGCGTGGTTTGCGTTCGGCGGCCGGGTCGCCGAAATCGAGTTCGCCGTTGCTCATCGGCTGCCCTCCCTGGTCAGCAGTTCGGCCTTGCGGTCCACGCCCCAGCGGTAGCCGGAAATCGAACCGTCATTGCGCACCACGCGGTGGCACGGGATCGCCACCGCGATCGCATTGGCGGCGCAGGCGCTGGCCACCGCCCGCGCGCCGCGCGGCACGCCGGCCAGCTCCGCCAGCTCGGCGTAGGTCACGGTGCGGCCGGCCGGTATCGCCCGCAGCACCTGCCACACGCGCTGCTGGAACGCCGTGCCGCGCACGTCGAGCGGCAGCTCCAGGCCGATCTCCGGATGCTCGACCATGCCGACCACGCGCGACACCACCTGCTCATAGTCGCGCTCCGCGCCGATCAGTTCTGCCTTGGGAAAGCGGTCCTGCAGCTCCTTCACCAGGAAATCCGGATCGTCATCGATCAGAATCGCGCAGATGCCCTGCTCCGTGCTGGCCACCAGGATCGGCCCCAGCGAACACTCGGCAATCGCAAAGCGGATCTTTTCGCCCGTGCCGCCGGCGCGGAAGGTCGATGGCTTCATGCCCAGCACCGCCGGCGACTGCGCGTAAAAGCGCCCGCTCGAATTGAAGCCGGCCGCGTAGATCGCAGCGGTCACCGACGCCTGCTTCGCCAGCCCATCCTGCACCCGCCGTGCGCGCGCCGCGTTGGCGTAGGCTTTGGGCGTGATGCCCGTCACCGCCTTGAACATCCGATGGAAATGGAAACGGCTGACGCCCACCGCGGCGGCCAGGCTGTCCAGATCGGGCGCTTCCTCGGCCTCGTCCAGCAGGCGGCAGGCTTGCGCCACGATGGCGGCCTGGCGCTCGGCCAGCGGCGGCTGCTCCGGCTTGCAGCGCAGGCACGGACGGAAACCGGCCTGCTCGGCTTGCGCGCGGCTGTCGTGGAACGCCACGTTCTTGCGCAGCGCCGGGCGCGCCGCGCACGACGGCCGGCAATACACCCCGGTGCTGCGCACCGAATACCAGAACACGCCGTCGGCGCCGGCGTCGCGTTGCTGCACGGCGGTCCAGCGCGCTTCATCGCTGGCGTAAGCCGCCTTGTTTTCAGTTTTGCCCATGTCGGACTCCAGTTCAGTTGGAATGCAGCCATCTTAAGCAGCATCGACACGCCGGTCACTCCACCTCTTGCTTTTGAATTGTACAAGCAGGCGATGCTAGAATGACTACTTTCCAGGAGAAGCCGTTTGGACGCCCAACCGATGCACGACACCCCGCACGACGCCACCCCGATCTTCCAGCGCATCAAGGATTACCTGCTGGGCGAAATCGCCGCCGGTACCTGGAAGGAGGGCGACGTCATCCCCTCGGAGCAGGCGCTGGTCAAGCAGTTCGGCGTCTCGCGCATGACCGTCAACCGCGCCGTGCGCGAGCTGACCGCGGAACAGGTGCTGACCCGGCGCCAGGGCTCCGGCACCTACGTCGCCCAACAGAAGTACCAGGCCACCCTGCTCGAGATCAAATCCATCGCCGAGGAAGTGCGCGCGCGCGGCCACGCCCACCGCAGCAGCCTGCAGCAGCTGGAACGCGTCAAGGCCAGCGAGCTGATGGCCAAGCAGTTCGAGCTGCCGTCCGGCCATCCACTGTACCACTCGGTGATCGTGCACTTCGAAAACGGCGTGCCGATCCAGGTCGAGGACCGCTGGGTCAATCCGCAGTGCGCACCCGATTACATGGAACAGGATTTCGCCCACCTCACGCCCAACGAGTACCTGATGCAGGCGGCGCCGCTGCAGGGCGCCACCTACAGCGTGGAAGCGCTGGCGGCGCCGCGCGACATCGCCGACATGCTGGCGATCGACACCCGCCAGCCCTGCCTGGTGCTGAAACGCCAGACCCGCTCGGGCGGCATGATCGCCTCGGTGGTGACCATGTGGCACCCGGGACACCGCTACCAGTTCGCCGGCAGCTTCAACCAGTAGAAGCCCCGGCTTGCAGCCCGCAAGCCGCCTGGCCGCGCAATTTCTCACCGATAGTCACGAAAAACGCGGGAAATTGTTAAATTTCCGCCGTTTTTGCGCGCCGACAAGACGCAATCGGTTTCTCGCCACGCACTGCCCTACGGCGCGGTCTTCGATGCTATAGTTTTCCGGACACAGCACGCCTCCGAAAGGGAAACTCTTGTTGCATTGCCCGTCGCGCGGTTTCCAGCGTTTTTGGCAACGTCTGTCCCTCCGGCTGACGGCGTGTGCGGTCACGGCCATGTTGTCCACGGCCGCGGCGGTGGCGGCGGAAAAGGTCACCGTCCAGCTCAAGTGGCAGCACCAGTTCCAGTTCGCCGGCTTTTACGCGGCGCAGGACCAGGGTTATTACCGCGACGCCGGCCTCGAGGTCACCCTCGCGGAAGCCCAGCCCGGCGGCGATCCGCTGCAGAACGTGCTTCAGGGGCGGGCCCAGTACGGCGTCGGCAACAGCAGCCTGCTGCTGGCGCGCGGCATCGGCCAGCCGGTGGTGGTGCTGGCCTCGATCTTCCAGCATTCCGCCGCCAACCTGCTGCGCCGCCTGGACGCCAGCGGCAAGCCGCGGCCCTGGACCGGCAGCCGCGTGATGCTGGCGCCGAACAACGAGGAACTGATCGTCTTCCTGCAGCGGCTGGGCGCGCGCACCGACAGCCTGTACCAGATCCGCCACAGCTTCAACTACGACGACCTGAGCGAGGGCAGGGTCGATGCCATGTCGGTCTACCTGACCGAGGCGCCGTACGTGCTGGACCGTCTCAACGTGCGCTACGAACTGCTGTCGCCGCGCCAGTACGGCCTGGATTTCTATGGCGACGTGCTGTACACCACCGAAAGCGAATTGCGCGAGCATCCGGCGCGCGCCCAGGCGCTGCGCGAGGCCACGCTGCGCGGCTGGCAGTATGCGATGGCCCATCCGGCCGAAATCGCCGACCTGATCCGCGCCCGCTATCCCGACCGCCACAGCCGCGAACACCTGATGTTCGAGGCGCAGCGCATGGCGCCGTTGCTGGAACAGCCGCTGATCGAACTGGGCTACAGCAACCCCGGGCGCTGGCGCGCCATCGCCCAGGCATACCAGCAGCACGGCATGCTGCCGGCCGGCTTCAGCATCGATGGTTTTCTGTACCAGCCGCCACCGTGGCCGGCGTGCCCAGAAGATCGTCGATATTCAGGTCGCTGCGCTC
>NZ_SPVG01000082.1 GCF_004614165.1 Duganella callida
GCCGCGGCGGCAGCCGGCGCCGCGGCGGCCAGGACCGGCGCCGATGGCAAAGCCAATGCCGTCGGGCAGCAGACCGTCGCCACCACGGCCGATGCGGCATCCGCCACGCCCGCAGATCAGAATGCGGACGCCTTCACTGTCGACCAACTGACGGCCGCCAAAGCGGATACCGCGCCCCACGCGGACGCCAAGACCACCGTGGCCGCCGACGCACAACCGCAGCTTTCGCAGACGCAGCAACAACAGCGCGCCGGCGCCGACAGCGCCCAGCTGACCGCCACGCCGCAAGCCCAGACCAAGGCGAATGCCGAAGTGGCCACCGCGCTGAAGGAAGCCAGCAACATCACCATCGCGCCGACCGCCGCGCACGCGGCGCAGGAAATCGCCCGCGCCGCCACCGCCGTGCCGACCGACAAGCTGAGCAGCCGCGTCGGCAGCCAGGGCTGGGATCAGCAACTGGGCCAGAAGATCGTCTTCATGGCCGCCGGTGGCGAGCAGAGCGCAACCATGGAACTGAATCCACCCGACCTCGGCCCGCTGCAAGTGGTGCTGAGCGTGAACAAGGACCAGGCCACCGCCGCCTTCACCTCGGCCGCGCCGGAAGTGCGCCAGGCGCTCGAATCGGCCATGCCGAAACTGAAAGAAATGATGAGCGACGCCGGCATCCAGCTCGGCAGCGCGACCGTCTCGGCCGGCATGCAGGACCAGGGCGGCAATGCGTCCAGCCAGCAGGCCGGCAGCTTCGGCGCCGGCAGCGGCAATGGCGGCACTGGCCGCTCGGGCGGCAACTACGCCGGCGACACCACGGGCGCGGAAGTCCAGCGCAGCGCGCCACCGGCACGCCGCCTGCCGCCGGGCGCCGTGGACACGTTTGCATAAAACAGCACCTGCCGCCTGCTCAGTCATGCCGTATCGGCGCAGCGCCGATGCGGCATGACGTGGTTTGGGGCCAGGTTGTTGTCTGTTACACTACGGAAATGTCAAGCAGGGCCGTGATCGCCCTTCTTTTCGGCGTATCTCGCTGCGCGGGCAGAGCCGATAATGACATAATGACGGCGTACACCACTTCCACCGCACGCAAGGGCTATTTTGAAAGCGAATCCAAAAATGAAAGCTGATCAGAAGGTTGAGGCGCCCTCCGGGGGCGGCAGCAAGAAACTGATCATCATCATCCTGGCCGTGGTATTGCTGCTGGGCGCAGCCGGCGGCGGCGCCGCCTGGTTCTTCATGCACGGCAAGGCCGACGCCGAAGAACATGACGAAGCGCCGGCCAAGAAGAAAAAATCCAAGAAGCCGGCAGGTCCGCCGAAGTACGTTCCGATCGAACCGTTCACCGTCAACCTGCAGCCCGGTGAAAGCGGCGCCGACCAGTACCTGCAGCTGGCCATCACCCTGCAGGTCGAGAACGAGGAAGAGGAAACCAACATCAAGGCCAACATGGCCAAGGTGCGCAGCCGCATGCTGCTGCTGTTGTCCAGCAAGCACGCGGCCGAGCTCAGCACTCCGGAAGGCAAGGTCCAGCTGGCCAAGGAAATCATCACCACCTTGAAGGATCCGTTCGAAGACCGCGGCTCGCCGCAGGAAATCGAGGACGTGCTGTTCACCTCCTTCATCATTCAGTAACACCGTAGAACCATGGCCGATAATTTTCTCTCCCAGGAAGAAGTCGATGCCCTTCTGAAGGGCGTCAACGGCGATCAGGACGACGTCCAGACGCAGGAAGATGTCGCGGGAGTACGCACCTATAACCTGGCGACCCAGGAACGTATCGTGCGTGGGCGCATGCCGACGCTGGAAATTATCAACGAGCGCTTCGCGCGCCTGTTGCGCGTCGGCCTGTTCAACTTCCTGCGCCGCAGCGCCGAGGTGTCGGTCGGCTCGGTGCGGGTGTCCAAGTATTCCGAGTTCATCCGCAACCTGGTGGTGCCGACCAACCTCAACCTGGTGCACATGAAGCCGCTGCGCGGCACGGCGCTGATGGTGTTCGATCCGGGCCTGGTGTTCCTGCTGGTGGACAACCTGTTCGGCGGCGACGGCCGTTTCCACACCCGCGTCGAGGGCCGCGACTTTACCCAGACCGAGCAGCGCATCATCCTGCGCATCCTGGACATCGTGTTCGAGGCCTACACCAAGTCGTGGGAACCGGTGTATCCGGTCGAGTTCGAATACATCCGCTCGGAAATGAACACCCAGTTCGCCAACATCGCCACCCCGAACGAGGTGGTGGTGGCGTCGACCTTCACGGTGGAACTGGGCTCGGTGTCGGGCCAGATCCACTTCTGCATGCCGTACTCGATGATCGAGCCGATTCGCGATTCGCTGACCTCCAGCCTGCAGGGCGAGGCGCTGGAAGTGGACAAGCGCTGGATCCGCCTGATGACCCAGCAGATCCAGATCGCCGAAGTCGAGCTGGTGGCCTCGCTGGGCACGGCCAAGGTCAACTTCGATGAAATCCTCAACATGCGCGTGGGCGACATCATTCCGCTGCAGATCCCGGAATTCATTTCGGCCACGGTGGACGGCGTGCCGGTGATGGATTGCAGCTACGGCGTCAAGAACGGACAATATGCGCTGAAGGTCGAGAAACTGCTGGCCAACGCCGATAATCTTAAATAACGCCGGCGCCCGCGCCCGGTGACTGCAACACAGGAGAGAAACATGTCGGACAATCAAGACGATCAACCGCTGGACGAAGACGATCCTTGGGGTGCGGCGATCGCCGAACAGGCGCAGGCGGAAGCCGCCGCGCTGGAAAAGGCCCAGGCCGCCGCCGCGGCCCAGGCTGCCGTGTTCAAGGATTTCGGCAGTGCGCCCAGCAAGACCGAAACCCACAACGATATCGACTTCATCCTGGACATTCCGGTCCAGCTGACGGTGGAACTGGGCCGCACCAAGATCGCCATCAAGAATCTGCTGCAACTGGCGCAGGGTTCGGTGGTGGAACTGGACGGCCTGGCCGGCGAGCCGATGGACGTGCTGGTCAACGGCTGCCTGATCGCCCAGGGCGAGGTGGTGGTGGTGAACGACAAGTTCGGTATCCGCCTGACCGACATCATCACGCCGTCCGAACGTATCCGAAAACTGAATAAATGAAGCCCGGACTGATCCTTACCCTGTTTTGCGCGGCGGCCTTGGCCGCCGCGCCCGCTATGGCCCAACGCAGCGTTTCCGGTACCATAGGCGGCGCGCATGCGACCAGCGCCGCCA
>NZ_SPVG01000243.1 GCF_004614165.1 Duganella callida
CGTTCAGCCAGCACGGCTGCGCCGGCTGCCATACCATACGCGGCGCCGGCGCCGATGGCGTGGCCGGCCCCGACCTGACCCACCTGGCGTCGCGCCAGATGCTGGCGGCCGGCACGCTGCCCAACACACGCGGCCACCTGGCCGGCTGGATCAGCGACGCCCCCTCGCTCAAGCCTGGCACGCAGATGCCGGCCACGCAGATGTCGCCGGAAGACCTGCACGCCATGCTGGCCTATCTGGAGACGCTGCAATGAGCGGCCCCGCCATCGCCGGCATCAGCGCTGCCGCGGCGGCGGCGCTGGAAGCCGCCTGGCGCGATCCGCCCGGCTGGCGCGGCTGGTTCTGCGCGATCGACCACAAGACCATCAGCCGCCGCTTCATGCTGGCGGCTTTCGGTTTCTTCCTCGCCGGCGGCGTGCTGGCGCTGCTGATGCGCCTGCAGCTGGCGCAGCCGGACGGCCGCCTGGTCGGCGCCAGACTGTACAACCAGCTGTTCACCATGCACGGCACCACCATGATGTTCCTGTTCGCGGTGCCGGTGATGCAGGCGGTGGCGGTGTACTTGGTGCCGCTGATGATCGGTGCGCGCAGCGTGGCGTTCCCGCGCCTGAATGCGTACGCGTTCTGGGTGTTCGTGTTCGGCGGGCTGATGCTGTACGGCGCCTTCCTGGCCGGCATCGGCCCGGACGCCGGCTGGTTCGCCTATGTGCCGCTGGCCAGCCTGCAGTTTTCGCCGGAGAAGGGTGTCGATTACTGGGCGCAGATGATCACCTTCACCGAGCTGTCCGGCCTGCTGGAAGCGGTGGTGGTGATCACCACCATTCTCAAGCTGCGCGCGCCCGGCATGACGCTGCGGCGCCTGCCGCTGTACGTGTGGGCCATGCTGGTGACGTCGCTGATGGTGCTGTTCGCGCTGCCGGCGGTGATGTTGTCGAGTACCGCGCTGATCACCGACCGCCTGGTCGATACGCGCTTTTACGTGCCCGCGCGCGGCGGCGACGTGCTGCTGTGGCAGCATCTGTTCTGGTTCTTCGGCCATCCCGAGGTGTACCTGATCTTCGTGCCGCCGCTGGGTTTCATTTCCAGCATCATCGCCACGTTTGCGCGGCGGCCGGTGTATGGCTACACGGCGATGGTGCTGTCGCAGGTGGCCACCGGCTTTCTGGCGTTCGGCCTGTGGGTGCACCACATGTTCGCCACCAATCTGCCCGAGCTGGGCAAGACCTTTTTCACCGCCGCCAGCCTGGCGATCGCGCTGCCGACCGCGGTGCAGATCTTCTGCTGGGTCGTCACCCTGTGGCGCGGCCGGCTGAACTTCAAGACCCCGTTGCTGTTCGTGCTGGCGTTCTTCGCCATCCTCGTGCTGGGTGGCCTGACCGGGTTGATGCTGGCGTCCGTATCGCTGGACCTGCAGCTGCACGACACGTATTTCGTGGTGGCGCACCTGCATTATGTGCTGCTGGGCGGCGCGGTGTTCCCGCTGTTCGGCGCGTTCTATTACTGGTTTCCCAAATTCGCGGGCTACATGCTGGATGAGCGGCTGGGGCGCTGGCATTTCTGGCTGTTCTTCATCGGCTTTAATGTCAGCTTTTTCCCCATGCATGTGCTGGGGCTGCAGGGCATGCCGCGCCGGGTCTACAGCTACCCGGAGCAGATGGGCTGGGGCGCGCTGAACCTGACCGCCACCATCGGCGCGCTGCTGATAGGCGTCAGCGTGCTGCTGTTCATCGTCAACGTGTTGCGCAGCCGCCGCCATGGCGAGGCCGCGCCCGACAACCCCTGGGGCGGCGACACGCTCGAATGGAGCGTGCCGTCGCCGCCGCCGGCCGCCAATTTCGCGCTGCCGCCGGTGGTGCGCAGCCGTCACCCCTTGTGGGAAGAGGGCGGCATCAGCGGCCATGTGAGCGGACTGTCCCATGCCCACCGCGAAGTGCTGATCAGCTCCGGTCCCGAGGCCACGCCCGACCATCGCTTGCGGCTGCCGGAACCCTCGCCGTGGCCCTTCCTGACGGCGCTGGCCACCACCGCGCTGTGCATCGGCTCCATTTATACGCCGTGGGCGGTGGTTTGGGGCACGCTGCCGGTGGCCGCCGGCTGCACGCTGTGGTTCTGGCCGCGCCGCGACCGCAGCGCATTGCGTCCCCAGCTGGAGAGCCGGCCATGAACCGCGAACCCGAGATCATCGACGCCGCGGCGCTGCCGACCCATGCGTTCGGTCCGTCCAGCCCGACGTGGTGGGGCACCATCGGCATGATCGTGATCGAGGGCATGCTGTTCGCGCTGACCATCATGAGCTATTTCTATCTGCGCAGCCAGGCGCCCGCGTGGCCGCTGCGCGCGCCGCCGCCCGACCTGCTGTGGGGCACGCTGAACACCGGGCTGATGCTGCTGAGCGGCCTGCCCAACGCCTGGACCAAGCGCTGGGCGGAACGTTTCGATCACCGGCGCGTGCGGCTGGGCCTGTGGCTCTGCACACTGTCCGGGCTGCTGTTGTTGGCGGTGCGCGTCGCCGAGTTCGCCACGCTCAACGTGCGCTGGGATGACAATGCTTACGGCTCGGTGGTGTGGATGCTGATGGGCCTGCACACCACCCATCTGCTCACCGACACCTACAACACCGCGGTGCTGGCGCTGCTGTTCTCGGGCGGGCCGCTGGAATGCAAGCGCTATGTCGATGTCAGTGAAAACAGCGGTTACTGGTATTTTGTGGTGGCCAGCTGGCTGGCCGTGTACGCCGTCGTGTTCTGGGGAGCGCGGATATGAAACGATTACTGATGATCGCGCCGCTGTGGCTGCCGTGGGCGGCGCGGGCGCACACGCTGACCGCCAGCCCGGCCGAGCAGGGCGCCGAACCGTGGGTGCTGGCGTTGCTGGCGCTGGCGATGGTGCTGTACGCGATCGGCAACGCCCGCCTGTATGCGCGCGCGCGCCAGAGCCGGCTGACCCTGATGCTGCAATCGGCGTTCTTTGCCGCCGGCTGGATGGCGCTGCTGGCGGCGCTGGCGTCGCCGCTGGACGCGGCCGGGAGCCGCTCGTTTGCCGCCCACATGGTGCAGCACGAACTGCTGATGATCGTGGCGGCGCCGCTGCTGGTGCTCGGCCGCCCGCTGGGCGTGTGGATCTGGGCCTGGCCCGCCGGCGCGCGGCGCGACGTCGGCGCCGCCA
>NZ_SPVG01000216.1 GCF_004614165.1 Duganella callida
CGTTTGACGCGCCTGGCGCCGCGGCGCCCGGCGCGGCTGACGCCGTGGCCGGGAGCGGCACCGAACCGCTGCCGGTCAGCGCTGCCTTGTAATCCTGCGGCGCGTAGCACAAACCTTTTTCCGAGCAGCCCTGCCCGCTGGCAAGCAGCGTGAACGCGCCGTTGACGTCGACCGGAATCGTGATGGTCACGCTTTTGCTGTAGGTTTCGACATCCTTGCCAAACGTTTCATCGAAGTGGATCTTGCCGGGCGGGATGACCGGCGCGCCGAGCCTGGCGCCCACCGCGCTGAACTTGAAGCGTTCGCGGTACATGTAATAGCCATCGGCGATCTGGTACGTGACGGCTATCGTGTGACCATCGGTCATGCGGGCCGAAAACTTGAACGCTTCGGCGGGGTCGAGGAAATCTTCAGCGCGGGCAGGCTGCAACAGCAGTGCCATCAGGGCCAGCAGCGGCGCGATAAAGCGGACAAAACGTAACATGAGAACCTTCTTCAGGACTTATTCATTGGAGCAACAGCCATAGTACACCGAGCGCATTTTTCCCGCCTGAGCGGGGACTTAAAACATTGTTTCATGCGAAACTCAATCTTTTAACCCGCACTGGAGCATGCCCATGTCATCGATACGTCCCCTGCTGTTTTCCGCCTTGGCGCTGAGCGCACTGCCCGCCGCGGCGCAGGCCCCGGCCAAGGCGCTGAACGCGGTCTCGGCCCAGGATCTGCTGGCACACATCAAGACGCTGGCGTCCGACGAATTCGAAGGGCGCGGCCCCGGCACCGCCGGCGAAGACAAGACCGTCGCCTACATCGAGCAGGAATTCAGGAAGCTGGGCCTGAAACCGGGCAATCCAGATGGCAGCTGGGTGCAGAAGGTGCCGATGCGCGGTCTGAAACCCGCGCCCAGCTTCAGCTACACCATCGGCGGCCGGAAGATCGCGTTGAATTTCCCGGATGACTACGTTGCCCATTCGACCAGCCAGCCGTCCACCGTAGATGTGAAGAACTCCGAAATCGTGTTTGTCGGCTACGGCGTGCAGGCGCCCGAATATGGCTGGGACGACTACAAGGGCGTCGACGTGCGCGGCAAGACCATCCTGATGCTGATCAACGACCCGGCCATCCCCGATCCGAACAATCCGGCCGAACTGGACCCGAAGATGTTCAAGGGTAAAGCGATGACCTATTACGGCCGCTGGACCTACAAATATGAAATTGCCGCCAAGCTGGGCGCTGCGGCCGCCATCATCATTCACGAAACCAAGCCGGCGGCCTATCCCTGGGATGTGGTGCGCAGTGGCGGCGTGGCAGAAAACTTCGGCCTGATGCGCAGTGGCGACGACCCCGACGCGCCGGCCATACCGGGCTGGATTCAACTGGATAAAGCCAAAGCCATGATGGCCGCCGCCGGCTACGATTTCGATACGTTAAAAAAGCAGGCATTAACCAAGGAATTTCGTCCGGTCAGTCTGAAAGGTACGGCTGATTTTCATATCGAGAATATCGCACGTAACGTGAATTCGAATAACGTCGTGGCGAAAATCGAAGGCAGCGATCCCCGGCTGAAAAACGAATATGTAATTTACAGCGCGCACTGGGACCATCTGGGCGTGGATGAGAAATTACCAGGTGAACGCAGCAAGCAGATATATCATGGCGCCCTCGATAATGCTTCCGGCATTGCCGCGTTAATGGAATTGGCTAAAGCCTATAAAGCGCTGCCGAAAGCGCCGAAACGTTCGATACTGTTTATCGCCACCACGGCGGAAGAGAAAGGCTTGTTGGGTGCCAAGTATTATGCCAGTCATCCACTGTATCCACTTAAAAAAACGGTGGCGAATATTAATATCGACGGTATCAACGCGTGGGGCAAAACCGCGCAGATCGAGAATGTCACGTCCGGGCATTCGGACATCGATGCGCTGGTCGAAAAATACGCCAAGGCACAGGGTCGTTTGATGGAAACCGATTCCCGCCCCGAACTCGGCAGCTTTTACCGCGCGGACCAATTGGAGTTCGCCCGTGCCGGTGTGCCGGTCTTATATACCAAAGCGCGCAGCCGTTATGTGAATAAGCCCGAGAATTACGCGCATGAAGTGGTGGATAGCTATGTCGCCCATGATTATCACCAAGTGAGCGACACTTTCCGCAATGACTGGGACTTCAGCGGTGGCGTGCAGGATATCCAGGTGCTGTTCCAGGTCGGCCTAGATATCGCCCAAGGCGTGACGCCGGCCTGGAACGCCGGCTCCGAATTCAAGGCTGCCGGCGACCAGCGTCTGAAGTAATTTCACGCCAGAAATTAGTTGGCACACGCCAATTTCTAGCATGTGCCAAGCTTAGGCTTCCATGAATTCCAGCGCGCCACACCGCAGTTACCTCGCGGGAGGCGCGCTTCCGCCACCATCACTTCCGCTTAATCGGGTCTGGCCATGGGCGCACGGTGCGGCTACGCCATTTTTCCCGCGTCGAAAAGCGTGGGCGTGACTTTGGATATCCGGCACATTATTGGGTAAAACACTTCGCTGTATAAATTCAGCGAAAATTTCGCGAATGATCGTACGATCAACAATCCCAAGTACATAAAATGAAGGCGCGATGCAGATCGAAATTCAGTTTATTGCTGTTATCATTCCAGCGTCCGCACCACCCACCGGATCGATAAATATCTGATTAAAGCCCGGATCATATTCTTTTTGTGTGGCGGGATTTATCCTTGGCGATTCACCCGGTTCCAGCTGCATGGGGATATATCACCACGCCGGTGATATCGCTGATAATCAAGAAGCCATCGGCCATCAGGCCGGCGTAACTAACGGTGGACTAAAGTCCAGAAGCCTCGCACCGTCTCCTCCAATCAGAAAAACCGGCATTTCAGATTCAGCGTTGCGCTGCGCGGTACGGCATAAAAGGCGTTCAGCTTTCCGTCAAGTAGAAATAGCCGAAGGCGGCTTCATGCTTGCCGCCGAACACGTCGAAATTGTCCTGACATGCAGCCGGCCGCGTTCTGCTCCGGCACGCCGCACAGGTACAGCAGATGGGAATCGGCGCGGCGGTCGTGGCCAGCGGCGTCGCGCTACACGCCTTATCTGCTTTTAGAGCGTCAGGGCGAAAAAAAAGGTTCATCGCGGATTACCGGGATGAACCTGTTGTAAACGCAAG
>NZ_SPVG01000218.1 GCF_004614165.1 Duganella callida
CGGCCAACATGGTGCACCGGCGCGCGGGGGCGGCGCCGTACTGTGCGAGCTGCGCCGGCGGGGCGATGCCGTAGCCTTGCAGGGCAGCCTTGCCGGCCTCGCTCATCCAGTCGGTGGTCCAGGCCGGGGACAGCTGGTTATGCAGGCGCACCTGCGCGACGCCGCGCGCGTGCAGCGTGGCGCGGATGGCGTCGGCGATGACCTGCATGGCCGGACAGCCGGAATACGTGGGGGTGATGGTGACGTCGCAGCCGCCGTCGGCGGCCACGCGCACCTCGCGCACGATGCCCAGGTCGACGATGCTGATCACCGGGATTTCCGGGTCTGGCACCTCGGCCAGCCAGGCCCGGATTTGCTCGGCATGGATGACCGCGTGCGCGGGAATGACGGGGGTGGCGGCGGCGGTCATGGCGGCCTCGCGGCTTACCAGCTGACGCCCGGGTAGGCGCGCTGCAGGAACTGCATCTCGGCCAGGATGTAGCCCAGGTGCTCGCTGTGGCGGCCCTGCTTGCCGCCGCGCTGCATCCAGGCGTCGGCCGGCGGCATGGTCAGCGTGGCTTCGGCCAGGATCTCGGCCACGTGGGCCAGCCACTGCGCGCGCAGTCCGGCCGCGGGCGGCGCCACGCCGGCGGCCACCATCGCCTCGTCGACGGCGTCGTAGGCGAACGCTTCGCCGCTGTACATCCACAGCGCGTCCACCGCGGCCTGGGTCTTGGCGCGGCTGATGTCGGTGCCGTCGCCGAGGCGCACCATCAGGTCGCCGCTGCGGCGCAGGTGGTAGGTGACTTCCTTCAGCGCCTTTTCGGCGATGGCGGCGATGCGCGCGTCGCTGCCGCGCGTCAGGCCGTCGATCAGGAAGTAGTGCCAGGCGTCGAAGTAGAACTGGCGCACCAGGGTGTCGGCGTAATTGCCGTTCGGCTGTTCCAGCAGCAGGCAGTTCTTGAAGTCGTGGGCGTCGCGCAGGTAGGCCAGCTGGTCCTGGTCGCGGCCGGCGCCTTCCAGCTCGGCGGCGTAGTCGTACCACATGCGGGTCTGGCCCAGCAGGTCGAGCGCGACGTTGGTCAGCGCCATGTCCTCTTCCAGCGCCGGCCCCTTGCCGCACCACTGCGCCAGTTGCTGGCTGAGGATCAGGGCGTTGTCGCCGAGGCGCAGCAGGTAGTTGACCTTGTCATCCATGGCGCGCGCCCTCACAGGTTCTTGACTTCTTCCGGCATCGGGAAGAAGGTCGGGTGGCGGTACACCTTGCTGTTGGCCGGTTCGAACAGCGCCTGCTTGTCGGCCGGGCTGCTGGCGACGATGTCGGCCGCGCGCACCACCCAGATGCTGACGCCTTCATTGCGGCGCGTGTAGACGTCGCGCGCGTTGTTGACGGCCATCTGCGCGTCCGGCGCGTGCAGGCTGCCGACGTGCTTGTGCGCCAGGCCGTGCTGGCTGCGGATGAACACTTCCCACAGGGGCCATTCCTTGCTCATTGCGGTTCTCCTGATGCGGCGCGGGCGGCCTGTTTGTCGGCGTGGGCGACCAGCGCCTCACGGAACCAGGCGCCGTCGTCCCAGGCCTGGACGCGGGTTTGCAGGCGTTCGCGGTTGCACGGGCCGTTGCCCTTCAACACCTGGTGGAACTCGGCCCAGTCGATGGCGCCGAAGTCGTAGTGGCCGCGCGCGGCGTTCCAGCGCAGGTCCGGGTCGGGCACGGTCAGGCCGAGGAATTCGGCCTGCGGCACGGTCTGGTCGACCATGCGCTGGCGCAGTTCGTCGTTGGAAAACAGCTTGATGCGCCAGGCCGACGATTGCGCGCTGTTGACCGAATCGGCGTCCGACGGGCCGAACATCATCAGCGACGGCCACCACCAGCGGTTCAGCGCGTCCTGCGCCATGGCCTTTTGCGCGGCCGAGCCATTGCACAGCGCCAGCATGATGTCGTAGCCCTGGCGCGCGTGGAACGATTCTTCCTTGCACACGCGGATCATGGCGCGCGCGTACGGGCCGTACGAGCAGCGGCACAGCGGGATCTGGTTGATGATGGCCGAGCCGTCCACCAGCCAGCCGATGGCGCCCATGTCGGCCCAGCTCAGGGTCGGGTAGTTGAAGATGCTGGAATACTTGGCCTTGCCGCTGTGCAGGGCCGCCAGCAGTTCGTCGCGGCTGACGCCCAGCGTTTCGGCCGCGCTGTACAGGTACAGGCCGTGGCCGGCCTCGTCCTGGATCTTGGCCAGCAGGATGGACTTGCGCTGCAGCGTGGGCGCGCGCGTGACCCAGTTGCCCTCGGGCAGCTGGCCGACGATTTCCGAGTGCGCGTGCTGCGAGATCTGCCGGATCAGGGTCTTGCGGTAGGCCTCGGGCATCCAGTCCTTGGGCTCGATCTTGATGCCGTCGTCGATGCGGGCCTGGAATGCGCGCTCGTCGGCGTCCATGTCGGCCGCCGCGCGCACCTGCTTGAGGCCGGTCTCCACCAGTTGTGCATACATGCTCGTCTCCTCCTGCTCAACATCATACGATACGGATTTTTGTTTGACTACCGTTATTTTGAGTCATATTAAAATTATGCATCGCGTGGCGGCCGGCGATAAATTTTGCTGCGGCCGGCGCGCGGGCTCAGTAAACTATTGTTTCCAAGTACAAAATTTGCCGCTCATGAATTGCACCGACTGGATAGCCGGCTTCCTGGCCAGCGAGCCGCCCCGTTCGAAATCGCTGGTGGTGACCATCTTTGGCGACGCCATCGTGCCGCACGGCGGGCTGGTCTGGCTGGGCAGCCTGATCGAATTGCTGGCGCCGTTCGGCGTCAACGACCGGCTGCTGCGCACCGCCGTGTTCCGGCTGGCGCAGGAGGGCTGGCTGGGGGCGCAGCGCGACGGCCGCCGCGCCTCGTATGCGATCACGCCGGACGCGATGGCGCGCTTCGTGCATGCCTACCGCCGCATCTACGCGCCGCCGCACGCGCAGTGGGACGGCAGCTGGACCCTGGTGCTGAGCGGCGACGGCGCGCTCAACGCGGCCGAGCGCGCGGCCGTGCGCAAGGAATTGTTGTGGGAAGGCTACAGCGTGATCGCGCCCGGCATCATGGGCCATCCGGCCGCCGACGCGGCGGCGCTGGCGCAGCTGCTGGCGCGGCTGGGGGTGGCCGGGCGGCTGTTCGTGCTCTGACTA
>NZ_SPVG01000244.1 GCF_004614165.1 Duganella callida
GGTGTACGGCTTGTACGCCGAGGGCCAGCTGGCCGGCTTCATCGGCGCCGACGGCAACGCCCTGGCGCTGGCGGCGCTGGCGCCGGCCTACCGCGGCCGCGGCCTGGCCAAATACTGGTGGCGCCAGGTGATCGCCGAGCTGCTGGCGGCCGGCCACGACACGGTGACCGCGCCGGTCCCCGCCGCCAACGCGGCGGCGCTGAACCTGTACGCCACCCAGGGCTTCACGTTCCGCGCGCCGCTGGAAATCTACCAGCGCGTGGTGGTGTAAAGCGCCGCTTTACTTCTGTAACGTCTGGTAACGCAACAACCGTCAGCCGCGGCCGGGTTTCGACTACAATCTTGTCATTTAAAGAACCCCGATGCTGCGCGGCTAGCGGCATAAAAGGAAGCTTCATGCAAATCGATTTATCCCCCCTGGACCGGCAGCGCTTCGGCGTGACGACCGCCAAGGCCGCGCTGGACGCCGGCGACAGCGCCGCCGCCGTCGGCGACTGGTGCCGGGCGCAGGGCGTGCAGCTGCTGATCGCGCGCGTGCCCACCAGCGCGATCGCGCTGGTGCAGCAACTGGAGCGGCAGGGCGCCTTCCTCACCGACACCCTGCTGTACTACACCCGCAAGACGCTGCGCCAGGCCGACGCCGGCCTGGCCGACGGCTACCGCCTGCGCCTGGCGACGGCCGACGACGCCGCCGCCGTCGAGGCGCTGGCCGGCCTGACCTTCACCGGCTACGCCGGCCATTACCACGCCGACCCGCGCCTGGCGCGCGCCACGGCCGACCTGGTGTATTCGGACTGGGCCGCCAATTCCTGCCGCAACCCGGCGGTGGCCGACGCCGTGCTGCTGATCGAGCGCGACGGCCAGCTGGCCGCGTTCGCCACGCTCAAGGACCGCGGCGCGCCGTTGTTCGAGGGCGTGCTGTTCGGCGTGCATCCGCAGCACCAGGGGCGCGGCCTGTACAACGTGCTGATGCAGGAGGCGCAGCACTGGGGCCTGGCGCGCGGCTACGGCGCCATGACCGTGTCGACCCAGGTGCTCAACCTGGCGGTGCAGAAAGTCTGGTGCCGGCTCGGCTTCGAGCCATCCGGCAGTTATTACACCTTCCATCAATGGTATGGGGACGCCGCATGAATTACCTGTACATCGTGCTGACCATCGCGCTGACCGTGTTCGGCCAGATCGCCATCAAAATGCAGGTGGTCAAGGCCGGCGCGCTGCCGGCGGCCGGCGGCGACAAGCTGCTGTTCCTGCTCAAGTTGCTGCTGAACCCGTGGATCATCGCCGCCTTCGCGGCCGCCTTCCTGGCCTCGGTGTCGTGGATGGGCGCCATGAGCAAGTTTGAACTCAGCCATGCCTACCCGTTCATGGCGCTGAATTTCGTCATCGTGCTGCTGCTCAGCGCCTGGCTGTTTAACGAACCCCTGTCCGTCGCGCGCATGGCCGGCGTGGCGCTGATCTGCATCGGCACCGTGATTGCCGCTCAAGGCTAAAGGAAACCGCATGAATCCCATTCCCTTCAACAAACCGTTCATGACCGGCCGCGAGCTGTGGTACATCGCCCAGGCGCACACCAACGGCCACCTGTCCGGCGACGGCCAGTTCACCAAGAAATCGCACGCCTGGCTGGAACAGCGCACCGGCGCCCGCCGCGCGCTGCTGACCCACTCCTGCACCGCCGCGCTGGAGATGGCGGCGCTGCTGGCCGAGGTGCAGCCCGGCGACGAGGTGATCATGCCGTCCTACACTTTCGTCTCCACCGCCAACGCCTTCGTGATGCGCGGCGCGGTGCCGGTGTTCGTCGACATCCGCCCCGACACGCTGAACATCGACGAGACCAAGATCGAGGCGGCCATCACCGACCGCACCCGCGTGATCCTGCCGGTGCACTACGCCGGCGTGGCCTGCGAGATGGACACCATCATGGCGATCGCCGGCCGCCACGGCCTGATCGTGATCGAGGACGCGGCGCAGGGCATCATGTCGAGCTACAAGGGGCGGCCGCTGGGCACCATCGGCCACCTGGGCGCCTACTCCTTCCACGAAACCAAGAACATCATCGCCGGCGAAGGGGGGGCGCTGCTGGTCAACGACCCCGAGCTGGCCGAGCGCGCCGAGATCATCCGCGAGAAGGGCACCAACCGCAGCCAGTTCTTCCGCGGCCAGGTCGACAAATACACCTGGGTCGACATCGGCTCGTCCTACCTGCCGGGCGAAGTGATCGCCGCCTTCCTGTGGGCGCAGATGGAAGAGGCCGACAGCATCACCGCGCGCCGCTTGGCGCTGTGGGACGCCTACCATGCGGCGCTGGCGCCGCTGGAGGCCGCGGGCCGGCTGCGCCGTCCGCAGGTGCCGGACGGCTGCGCGCACAACGCCCACATGTATTACATCCTGCTCGATTCGCTGGAGCAACGCACCCAGGTCATCGCCGACATGAAGCGCCAGGGCGTCAACTGCGTGTTCCACTACGTGCCGCTGCACAGCGCGCCGTACGGCCTGCGCATGAGCCGCCATCATGGCGACATGGAGGTCACCAACGCGCTGTCCGATCGCCTGCTGCGCCTGCCGCTGTGGGTGGGCCTGGAGGCGGAGCAGGACCGCGTGATCCGCGCGTTGCGCGAGGCGCTGTGACGGCACCGGCGGGGACCGCGGCGGCCGCCGGCGCGGAGCGCGATGTGCCGCTGGTGGTCGATCTGGACGGCACCCTGCTGCGCTCCGACCTGCTGGTGGAATCGGCGCTGTCGCTGGCCCGTGCCCAGCCGCTGCGCGCGCTGGCGCCGGTGCTGTGGCTGGCCGGCGGCAAGGCCAGCCTGAAACAGCGGCTGGCGCAGGCGGCCGAGATCGACGTCACCACCCTGCCTTACGACCAGCGCGTGCTGGACCTGATCGCGCAGGCGCGCGCGGCCGGCCGGCGCGTGGTGCTGGCCACCGCCAGCCACCGCCTGTACGCCGAGCGCATCGCCGCCCACCTGCAGCTGTTCGACGAGGTGCTGGCCACCGAGGGCGGGGTCAATCTGTCCGCCGAACGCAAGCGCGACCGGCTGCTGCAGCGCTACGGCGCGCGCGGCTACGATTACGCCGGCAATGCGCACGACGACCTGCCGGTGTGGGCGGCGGCGCGCCAGGCGTATGTGGTCGACGC
>NZ_SPVG01000079.1 GCF_004614165.1 Duganella callida
GGCCAGCGCCCTGACGATCGGCGCCGGCAACGCGGCGCCGCCGCGGCTGGCGAGGGCGCTGAACGTACCGGTGGTGCCCTCGCTGCGCCCGCCCGCCAGTTACGCGCCGACCACGACGACCAGCGCCAGCTTCGATGCCGATGTGATCCAGCGCTCGCACCAGGTGCCGGTACTGCTGGAATGCTACGTGAACTGGGCCAGCGCGTCCCAGGCGGTGCGGCCGCTGATCCGGGCCAGCCTGCAGGCGGCGGCCAGCCCGGCGGCCTGGGTCGAGTTCGACATGGGCCAGGACGCCTCGCTGGACCATCTGGTCCACTCGGTGCCCTACCTGCTGGCCTTCATGAACGGCCAGGCCGTCGACGGCTACGCGCCGCGCGCCGACCAGCCGGGGGAGCTGCTGGACTTCATCCAGCGCCTGGGACCATCGTTTTTGCCGACAGGCACGGACCGCATGGTCATCGGCTTCGACATGAATGTGGTGCTGCTCAGCCGGCCGTGGCTGGCCCAGGACTTTCTGGCCGCACCGACCTGGTACGTGCCCGGCCTGGCCCGTGGCGCGTTTTCGCTGGGCCAGTCCGTGGCCGGGCCGGGCAACCTGGCGGCCCTGCCGATCGCCTGCGTGCTGGCGCGCGACCTCAGCATCTCGGCGCAATGGACCAGCGGCGACCGCTCGGCCATCGACAACGCCGCCGACCTCGGCCCGTTCAGCCTCGCCGGCCACCAGTTCGACGGCCACAGCGGCACCGTGACCGTCAAGGGCATGCAGGCGATCGGCTGGGTCTGCAGCGTGGTTCCCCCCGTGCCGCCACAAGCCGATCCGGCCATGTGATCCGCGCACGATTTTTCAGCAAGCATTTTCACCACCAAAGGAGCATCTCTCATGGAAAACCCCTACCTCACCCCACCCCAGGTCGAAGGCCCGCAGTCGCGCAGCTGGGGCGCCGGCTTCCTGTTCGGTTTCCAGGGCCCGGCCCTGTCCACCACCGCCCAGGCCGACGTCGACACCGAGGACGTGGACGCGTTCAACGAAGGCGTGCTGGCCGGCCAGGACGCGGCCATCAACGGCCTGCCGTTCGAGCCGAGCTGCGTCGACCTGAACGTGGAACGGCCGGAATGGCCGCACGTGCTGGCGACCGAAAGCTTCGGCGTGGGCATGACCATCCGCGACTTCATCCGGTTCGCGCGCCTGACCGGACCGAAGGCGGCGGAAGCCCTGGCCGGCGGCATCCTGGGCGGCATCCTCGACATCGTCACCGTGTCGCTGGCTTTGGAAACCTTCAACGACGATCCGGAGCAGGCAATCGTCGAGGCCGGCACTACGCTGCAGGATGCCCTGCAACGCATGGGCTATGACGTCGGCATGGAACTGTACATCGGCGGCGGCCTGCAAATCGCACCGGAAACAACCGGCTGCGAGATCAGCCTGACCGCGATTTACCGCAGCCAGGAGGCGGCTTCGGCGGCAGCCAAGGCCATCGGCCGCCCGAACTACCTGGTGGCCGGCTGGCGCACCGACCAGTCCGGCGGTATCTCGGTCCTCGAGCATGATTGAGGCCTGTCACGCCACGTCGCGGCACCAGGCGTAGATGCTGAGGTGCTGCCGCGTGAACTTTTCCGGCGTGGTGATCTTGATGGCGTCGTACGGCGCGCTGCGCAGATTGTCGGCCGAGCAGTGCGCGATGCGGGTCGCACTGCCCTGGTCGTCGGTCTCGATGACGATGGCGACGTGGCCGTAGTGTTCGCCGCTGTCCTTTTGCGGGTACACCACCAGCGCGCCGGGGCGCGCTGCCCGCAGCTGCTGGAAGCGCCGTTGCGGTCCGCTGGCGTCGGCCCAGATGCTGTCGGTGTTGATCCAGTCGCCGGCGTCCGGACCGGGAGCGAAACGGGCCAGGCCGAGCGCCCAGCAGACGAAGCCGCTGCAGTCGCAGGCCGGCAGTTCCAGGCTGGCATCGGTGACGTCGATGCCCATCTGCCGCGCCAGCGGCGCCAGCTCGCGCTGGTCGGCCGGGTCCAGGCCGGCCCATTCCCGCGCCACCCGCACCGGATTCGATGGCAGGGCCGCGTGCGGATCGCGTCCCCCCTGGCCTATCCAGTACAGGATTGCATGGCCGGTGGCGGCGCGCGCACGCGCCAGGACTTCTGCTGCTGTGGTCATGACCATTCCTCCCAAAATCTCCACTATGCGCGCCGCGCGGCCGCCCGGCAATCACGCATATGCGTTATCGACAGCGCTGTCGCGTTGCATTAGAATTAATTTTATGGCTTCCCCGCACGCCCATCCCTTGCCGACTTCCGTCCTGATCGTGGAGGACGAGCCCGAGCTGCTGCACCGTTTTTCGGCCGCGCTGCTGGCCGAGGAAGGCTTGCAGCTGGTCGCCGCGGTCGCCACCGGCGCGGCGGCGCTGGCGGTGCTGTCGGCCAGCGTGCCGGACGTGGTGCTGCTCGACCTCGGGCTGCCCGACATCGACGGCATCGCCGTCATCCGCCATGTCATGCAGCATCGGCCGGAGTGCGACGTGCTGGTGGTGACCATGTTCGGCGACGACGACCACGTGTTCGCCGCGCTGGAAGCCGGCGCCACCGGCTATTTGCTCAAGGACGTCGGCCTCGACCGCATTGCCGCCAGCATCCACGAGCTGCGCGGCGGCGGCTCGCCGATTTCGCCCAGCATCGCGCGCCGCGTGCTGGCGCGCATGCGCGGCGCCGCGCCCGCCGATGCCGCCGGCGGCCAGCCGCCGCCAGCCGCGGTACTGACGCCGCGCGAAATCGAGCTGCTCAAGCTGACCGCCAAGGGCCTGAGCTTCGACAAGGTGGGCGAACTGCTGGGCATCTCGCCGCACACGGTGGTGGCCCACGTCAAGAAAATCTACCGCAAGCTGGCGGTCCACTCGCGCGCCGAGGCGGTGTACGAAGCCACGCAGATGGGGCTGCTATGAAATGGTGGCGGCTGTGCGGCGCCGTGCTGGCGTGCGCAGCCGCCGCGCTGGTCTGGCTGCCGCCCGGTCCGGCGCGCGACGACGCCGCGCAGCAGCACGTGCAACAATTCACGCAGGCGCTGATGCTGCAATCCGACGCCGAGTCGCCGCCGCCCGCCGGCGCGGACGCCGCCG
>NZ_SPVG01000206.1 GCF_004614165.1 Duganella callida
CAGCTGTTGCGCATCCTCGGCGCCGGCAGCGCCGGGCTGCAGTCGCCGGCGCTGGGCCTGAACGCCAGCTTCACCCAGATGGCGGCCGGCGCGGGGCGGCTGGCGTTCGTCTCGCAATCGGGCGCGCTGGCGACCGCGGTGCTGGACTGGGCCGGCCAGCGCGGCATCGGCTTTTCGCGCTTTGTCGCCATGGGCGATGCGGCCGACGTGGATTTCGGCGACCTGCTCGATTACCTGGCCGCCGATGCCGGCACGGAAGCGATCCTGCTGTGCATCGAACACGTGAGCAATGCGCGCAAGTTCATGTCGGCCGGCCGCGTCGCCGCGCGCGGCAAGCCGGTGATCGTGCTGAAAATCGGCCGCGATCCCGAGCCCGGCGCCGACCTGGTGTTCGACGCGGCGATACGGCGCGCCGGCATGTTGCGCGTGCACTCCACCGAAGACCTGTTCGACGCGGTGGAAACCCTGGCGCGCCAGCGTCCGCAGCGCGGCGAGCGGCTGGCGGTGCTGACCAACGGCGGCGGCCTGGGGCTGATCGCGGCCGATGCGCTGGCGTGCAGCGGCGCGCAACTGGCGCCCTTGTCGGCGTCGACCTTGAAGCAGCTGGCGCAGGCCGGCGCGCCGCAAAGCAATCCGGTCGACTTTCTGGCCGACGCCCAGGTCGGCTTGTACACCCGCTCGGTGGAGACGCTGCTGCGCGAACCGCAGGCCGACGCGCTGCTGTTCCTGCATGCGCCGACCGCGATGGTGGCCAGCGAACTGATCGCCGAGGCGGTGGCGCCCATCATGCAGGCGGCCGACAAGAACGTGCTGTCCTGCTGGCTGGGCGGCAGCTCGGTGGCGCAGGCGCGGCGCGTGTTCGCGCGGGCCGGCCTGCCGACCTACGACACGCCGGAGAAGGCCGTCAAGGGCTTCCTGCAGATCGCCCAGTACCGCCGCAACCAGGAACTGCTGATGGAAGTGCCGGCCGGCGTGCCGACCACCGGCGCCGAGGAACGCGCGGCCGCGCGCAGCCTGGTGCAGTCTGCGCTGGCGTCCGGCCGCAGCGACCTGTCCGACGCCGACGCGCGCACCTTGCTGGCGGCCTACGGCATCGCGCTGGCGACGCCGCAGCAAGCGCTGTTGACCGGGCCGACGCTGGCGGCGGCGCGCATCCAGATCGGCGCCGATTCCGTCTTCGGGCCGGTGGTGTTCTTCGGCCAGGGCGGCATCGCGGCCGAGGTGGCGGCCGACCGCGCGGCCGGCCTGCCGCCGCTGAACATGACGCTGGCGCGCGACCTGGTCGGGCGCACCCGCGTCTCGCGCCTGCTGGCGCAGGGCCAGACCGCGGCCGACGCGGAAGCGCTGAGCCGCACGCTGGTGCAGGTGGCCGACATGGTGGCCGACCTGCCGGAGCTGGCCGCACTCGATCTGAATCCGCTGCTGGCCATCGGCGGCGGCGTGGTGGCGCTGGGCGCCAAGCTGCACCTGGCGCGCGCCCGCGCGCGGCGCACGCTGGCGATCCGGCCCTATCCGCAGGAATTGGAGCAGCGCATGCAGTGGGACGGTGGCGAGATCCTGCTGCGGCCGATCCGCCCGGAGGACGCGCCACAGCACCAGCTGTTCTTCAATGCGCTCGACAGCGACGACGTGCGCCTGCGCTTCTTCTCCGCCATGCGCGAGCTGCCGCCGGCGCAACTGGCGCGGCTGACGCAGATCGACTACGACCGCGCCATGGCCTTCATCGCCACCCGCAGCGGCGCCGACGGTCAGCCGGAAACCCTGGGCGTGGTGCGCGCCGTGACCGACGCCGACAACCAGTCGGCGGAATTTGCCGTGATCGTGCGTTCCGATCTGAAAGGCAGGGGCCTGGGCCACATCCTGTTCCAGAAGCTGGTCGATTATTTTCGCGCCCACGGCACCGGCGAAATCGTCGGCGACGCGCTGGCGGAAAACACCGGGGTGCAAAACCTGATCCGCCGTTTTGGCGGCGTCGTGCAGTCTCATCCGGAAGCCGGTATGGTGCGGCTGCAACTCGGCCTCAGATAGATTGCAATAGCCGTCGCAATCACCGCCGGGTTGAGATATATTGGCATAACAAAAACGCGTGGGTGGGTTTGTTCTAGCTCAAAGCGTCGCTGTCGGGAATATTTACACTTTTACTTCCACCACCTCACAAGCCCTGGGAGTCAGAATGTTAACCGCCACATACACCTTGGTAGCCCTGTCCGTCGAACAAGCCAGCGTTCGTCTGAGTCTGCTATCGTTTCAGAAGTATGTGCGCAACACGCTGATGCAGCAGAACAGCCTGACGCTGTCGCAACTCGAATACGCGTGCGAGAACCTGAATACGCTGTATCAAGCCTTCCATTGGCGCAAGACCGAGATGTACCTGATCCCGGCCATGCGCGAGGCCAGCGAGCGCGCCGGGCAGCTGCTGGACGAGCTCAACCGCCTGAACCAGTCGGCGCTGACCGCGATCCGCCTGCTGCAGGACAAGCTGGGCGCGCTGGCCGAGGTGCGCGACGACCAGGTCAGCGAAGTATGCGACAGCATCGACGGCTTCTGCACCGCGTTGCTGAAGCGGCTGGAAAAGGAAGAGCAGGAGTTGTTCGGGCTGGCACGCCAGGCGATCGCCGGCGAGACCTGGTTCTCGATCGCCAACCAGTTGATGATGCACGACAAGCATCTGGACGAGATGAAACGCTCGGGCCTGCCGCCGGTGGAAGCGGCCCGGGTGGCGGCGCGGCGGCGCGCGCTGCCGGACGGCGAGGCCGACGAGCGCCAGATTTCCATCCCGGGCCTGCAGGTATTGCCGGTAGTTCAACTGGACGAGGCGCCGGCGCCGTCCAGCCGTGCCGCCGTGCGACACAAGTCGCATGACGATGTGATCATGAAATAACCGCCTTCATAGCGCCCTTGCCGGGCAAAGTCGTCGTGCTTTGCTATGATGGTGGTTTTAGCCTCCTCATAGCGCACCATGTTTGATTTCCTCTTTAAGCGTGCCACCGAACCCAGCCAGGCCGCCGCGGCCGTGCCGGAGCCCGATGCGGCCGCCTCGGCCACCGCCTGCCATTGGCGGTCCAGCTCGGCCACCTGGTTGGGCGTCAGTTTCTCGTCCCT
>NZ_SPVG01000110.1 GCF_004614165.1 Duganella callida
GCCGCCTCGGCTTCGGCCGCCGCGTCGGCCTCGCCGCCGCCGGCCGCCAGCGACAGGTAGTCGATGCGGATGTGGGCGTCGCTGACCGGGGTGCCCAGCAGCAGCAGGCCCGGACTGGCGCGGAACACCGCCGCCTGCCGCAGCGCCGCCATCGCCGCCGGATCGCTGAAGTCGCTGACGGCCGCCGCGTACGCCGCGCGCCGGGTTGCTTCCTGCAGGGTATTGAGCAGGTACAGCGCGCGCGCCGCTTCGATCACGAAGAACATGGCGGTCAGCAGCAACACCAGGCAGCCGGCAAATTCGGCGATCATGGCGCCGCGCTGACGATCAGTTGCCGGCATAGCGCATGGTCTGGCTGGCAATCAGCCACGGGGCGGGAAAATCGTTGACGTAGCCGGGCAGGTCGTTCTGCACGCCCAGTTCCACCACCACCGTGACGGTGGTCGGCAGGACGCCGCCGTTGCACAGGGTGGCGTTGCACAGGATGGTGACAAAGGCGCCACTGGCGGCGGCGCCCATGGTGCCGAGCTCGGACTGCAGGATGGCTTGCGTCACCGCGATCTCCTGGCCCACCAGCGCCGGGCTGTGCATGTTGGTGGCGGACGCGGTCGACAGGTAGCGGGTGGCATCGCGGCTGGCCTTTTGCATGATTTCATAGGTGTACAGCAGGCGGCCGTAGAACACCAGATAGGCCAGCATGGTCAGCAGCACCGGCAGCGTCAGCGCCAGTTCCAGCAGGGCCGCGCCGCCCTGTTTGCGCGGCCGGATCATGGCAGCAGCTCCACGGCGCCGGCCAGCGACGACAGCGCCGCGGCGCCGCCGAATTCGGCGTTCAGGCTGGTGGCGGTGGCCGGCACGGTCATGAAAAAGCGTCCGACGCCGAGCACGCTGGCGCTGAGCACCGCGCCGGCCGGCAGCGGGCAGGCCAGCAGCGCCACGTTGAGCACGCGGCGCCTGGCCAGTCCGGGCTGATGGGCGGCGGACGGCGCCTGGAAGTAGGTCGCGCTGGAGCTCTGGATGTAGGGCGTCGATTGCGTCTGCGTGGCCGGGTAGGACAGGGCGGTGGGCGGATTCGGCGTGTACAGGCTGGCCCAGGCGCTGGCGGAAAACGCGCCGTAGCCGGCCGCCGGCTCGGTGGGCGCGGCGGCGTAGGCGGCATACGGCACCGCCTTGGCGTGCGCCCACAGCGGGCCGTACAGCGGCGCCGTGTTGGTGGCGTCGCCGGGCTGGGGATCGGCGCGCGTCCACAGCCGGGTGCCGCCGCTGGTCCAGGCGCCGGCGCTCTGGCCGGCCGGCGCCGCCGCCATCCAGGCGATGCCGGTGTAGGGGTAGGGTTTGATGTTGGTGTCGGGCGGCGCGTTCTCCGGCGAGCAGTTGTTGTTGCCGTACTGGTCGAAGCGCGAATTCAGGTGGTTGTACAGCGAGGCCAGCGGGAAACCACGCATCACCGTCAGCGCGCCGCCGGTGATGCGGCCCATCGGCATGCTGCCGGTGCAGACAAACGGCCGCACCACGTCGACAGCGAAGTGGGCGGCGGTACCGGTGGTGCCCGGCGGGGCCAGCGGGTCGATGAGAAAATGTTCCGGCGTGATGCCGTCGGGATTCAGCTGCATCAGATCGTAGGCGACGCCGCGGCGGAAACCGAACTCCACCAGTTCATTGTAAGCGGCGTTGCCGGCCACGTTGACGCGCGCGGCCGCCGGCGTCGCCGACAGCGCGCACACCGCCAGCGGCAGCACCTGGGTCGACATGCGGCCGGCCACCGCGCGCGCGGCCGTGCTGGCGGTGTTGGCGCCGTCGCCGCTGCCGCGCATGAAGAAGGTGTGGACCGTGCCCAGGCCGGCGTCCAGCGCGCGCGTGTCGACCCGGGCGTAAAGGATACCGCCCGGCATGGTCTGGGCGGTGGCGGCGTCGACCCAGCCGGCGTCCGCCGCGTCGGCGGCAGCGGCAAAGCGCAGCGCGGCGCTGGACCAGTTCACCGGCAGCGCGTTGTACTGGTAGTGGTAGCTGGCGGCGGTGGCGGCGGCCACGTTCAGCGCGTTGGTGATGCCGGCCACCGTGCCGTCCAGCTGGCGCGCGGCGGCCAGCGCGGTGGCGTCCGCCAGCGCCTGCAGTTCGGCCTTGCGGTTGTACACCAGCGCCAGGTCCAGCGCCAGGCCGATCAGCGCGACCATGCCCATGGCCATCAGGGCGAACATGATGGCGATGGCGCCGTCCTGGCGGCGCAAGGGCTGGCTGGACATGGCAGGCTCCCGGCGGTGGTCACCGCTCGATTCTATCCATGAGGAAATATCGGCAATTGACGCCGCGCAAATGCTACTGACAGAAACTGTCGCAGCAGCCGCTTACCATGGACGCCTTTTCAACCTTTGCAGGAGAACCACATGAGCCCCGACTATGTGCTGTTGTATGTCGACGATCCGATCGCCAGCGGGCATTTCTATGCCGAGCTGCTGGCGCGCCAGCCGGTGGAGACGTCGCCGACCTTTGTGCTGTTCGTGCTGTCGTCCGGCCTCAAGCTCGGTCTGTGGTCGCGCCACACGGCCGAGCCCAAGGTATATGCGGCCGGCGGCGGCAGCGAGCTGGCGTTTGCCGTGGCCGACCGCAGCGTGGTCAACGACATGTACGCCGACTGGTCGGCGCGCGGGCTGGCGATCGCCCAGCGGCCGACCGCGATGGACTTTGGCTATACCTTCGTCGCGCTCGACCGTGACGGCCACCGGCTGCGCGTGCTGGCGCTGGAAGTCTAACAATGGGGACAGACTACGTTTTTGAAAGATTGCAAAATCGTGGTCTGTCCCCGATGCGATGCATTGACATTCAAAATCAAGCGGTGCTATATTGACCATGAATTGGGAACGTTTCCAATTTGATTTGGCGTCACCTTCGTCTCTTCGCCCCGCGAAGTTGCCGGCGCCTTGGGCGGCGCCGGTTTTTTTACCGGCAAACGCGGTAGTATCAGGCATCACCCATAACTAAACGGAGACTGGATGGACAAGCACAGCACGGGCGCGCCGCGCCGGGCAGGGGGCATGCTGGCCGGGCTGGCGCTGGGCTTGGGCCTGGGACTCGGTGGCGCCGGTCACGCCCAGGCCGCAGCC
>NZ_SPVG01000114.1 GCF_004614165.1 Duganella callida
CACGAGCCCTGCCGTAAGCGGGCTTACGGCAGGGCTCGTGTCCGAAAGTCAGACCTGACCCCGGATGGTGGCGCTGCGGCCGGCGTGGTTGGCAGGCAGCCGCGGACCGTGGTGAAACAGTTGGTCGCGGAGGGTGCCGTCGGTGTAGTCGTGGCGGTAGCGCCCGCGCCGCTGCAGTTCGGGGACGATCAGGTCGACCACGTCGCGCATGCTGTCGGGGGCCACGGCGAACGCCAGGTTGAAGCCGTCGATGCCGGTCTGGTCTTGCCAGGCTTGCAGTTGGTCGGCCACCTGCGCCGGCGATCCGACCAGCACCGGGCCGCGGCCGCCCAAACCGATGAATTGCGCCGCTTCGCGTACGGTCCATTTGCGCCCGGGGTCGGCCTGGCTGAACGAGGCCAGCGCCGAACGGCCGGCGTCGGAATCCATGTATTCGATGGTGGCGTCCAGCGGGTAGCGGCTGAAATCGACGCCGGTCCAGCCGGACAGCAGCGCCAGCGCCGCCTCGATGTCGATGTGGCGCTGGTAGTCTTCGTATTTGGCGCACGCCTCGGCTTCGGTCGGCGCGGTGATGATCAGCGCTTGCGCGTAGATTTTCAGCTCGTCGCCATCGCGGCCGGCCGCGCTGACCGCCGCGCGCAGCGCGTCCACGTACTGCTTCACCACTTTCTTGCTTGGGCCGCTGACGAAGGTGCATTCGGCATGCCGCGCGGCGAAGGCGGTGCCGCGCGGAGAGGTGCCGGCCTGGTACAGCAGCGGCGTGCGCTGCGGCGACGGTTCGCTCAGGTGGAAGCCGGGCACCTTGTAGTAACGGCCTTCGTGCCGGATCGGGTGTATCCGCGCCGGGTCGGCGTAGATGCCGCGCTGTTTGGCGTTGATCACCGCGCCGTCTTCCCAGCTGTGCTCCCACAGCTTGTACACCACTTCCATGTATTCGTCGGCGAGGTCATAGCGTTCGTCGTGGCTGAGCTGCCGATCCAGTCCGAGGTTGCGGGCGGCGCTGTCCAGGTAGCCGGTCACGATGTTCCAGCCGATGCGGCCGCGCGTCAGGTGGTCGAGCGTGGACATGCGGCGCGCGAACGTGTAGGGGTGCTCGTAGGTCAGCGCACAGGTCACGCCGAAGCCCAGGTGTCGGGTCACCTGCGCCATCAGCGGAACCAGCGCCAGCGGGTCGTTGAGCGGCGCCTGCACCGCGTGGCGCAGGGCCGCATCGGCGTTGCCCTGATAGACGTCGTAGACGCCCAGCACGTCGGCCAGGAAGATGGCGTCGAAGCGGCCGCGCTCCAGCAGTTGCGCCAGCTCGGTCCAGTATTCGGGCTCGGTGTAGCGGTGGCCCTGGTCGCGCGGGTGCGTCCACAGTCCGGGCGACTGGTGGCTCACGCTATTCATCTGGAAGGCGTTGAAGCGTATCGGCTTGGTCATCACTTTTCCAGCGCGAGCTGGTAGTCGGTCTTGGCGTAATCGGCGAAGTATTTGTTGGTCACCGCCAGGAATTCGCGCGAGCGGTAGGCCGCGGCGATGTCTTTGGCGAACTGCTTGTCCTTGTCGGCGCTACGCACGGCCACCAGGTTGGCATAGGCCGGCGAAATCTTCTCGGTGATCAGCGCATCCTTCAGCTTCAGGCCCGAGGCCAGCGCGTAGTTGCCGTTGACGAAGGCGTAGTCGGCGTCCTGCAGGGAGCGCGGCAACTGGGCCGCCTCCAGCGGCAGCAGCTTGATCTTTTTCATATTGACGGCGATGTCGCGTTCCGATGCTTTCAGCGGATCGGCTTTTTCGCGCAGCTTGATCCATCCCATCTGATCGAGCAGCACCAGCGCGCGCGCCTGGTTGGTCGGATCGTTGGGCAGGGCGACGGTGGTGCCTTCCCTGACGTCGTTCAGCGTCTTGTGCTTCTGGCTGTAAATGGCGATCGGCGCGGTGGGGATCTTGATCAGTTCCGACAGGGCCAGCTTGTGGTCGGCCGCGAATTTGTTCAGGTAGACGATATGCTGGAACACGTTGGCGTCCAGCGAGCCTTCCGCCAGCGCGAAGTTGGGCTGGATGTAGTCGTTGAATTCGACCAGCTTGACCTTGTAGCCCTGCTTTTCCAGGATAGGCTTGATACCCAGCTTGATCTGGTCGGCATAGGGCCCGGAGCTGGTGCCGATCACCAGTTCCTTCGGATCCCTGGCGTGGGCGTTGAGGTTGACGGCGGCGGCCAGCGCGGCCACCACGGCCAGTAAAAGGGTACGGCGAGTGTTCATCTATTTCCTTGTTAGCGTTTGTCGAGGCGTTGGGCGATGCGGTTGCCCGCGAACTGGATGATTTGCACCATGGCGATCAGGATGGCGACGGTGGCGACCATGATGTCGGTCTCGAAGCGGTAGTAGCCGTAGCGGATGGCCAGATCGCCGATGCCGCCCCCGCCGACCACGCCGGCCACGGCGGAGTAGGACAGGAAGCTGATGGCCAGCACGGTCAGCGCCAGCACCAGGCCGGAACGCGCTTCCACCAGCAGTACGTGTACGATGATCTGGAATTCGGAAGCGCCCATGGCGTGCGCCGCTTCGATCACGCCGCGCGGCACTTCGCGCAGGTTTTGTTCGACCAGGCGCGCGAAGTAGGGGATGGCGGCGAACGACAGCGGCACGGCGGCGGCCAGCGGGCCGATCGAGGTGCCGGCGATGGCGCGCGTGAACGGCACCAGCGCAACCAGCAGGATGATGAACGGGAAGGAACGCACGGTGTTCACCAGCCATCCCAGCGCCAGCGCGGCCGGGCGATTCTGCAGCGACTGGCCGTCCGCCACCAGGAACAGCACGATGCCGAGCGGGCCGCCGATCACGACGGCGGCGGACAGGCCGATGCCGAGCATGAGCAGGGTCTGGCCGAGCGCATCCCACATCTCGGGCAGCATGGCGATGATGGCGTTGGCAGAGGCGCCCAGCGAGGATAGCAGTTCAGACATGACTGGCCTCCGGCAGCAGGGCGATGGCGGCCAGCGCGTTGGCGGCGCTGGCGGCGGCGATCGGCGTGACCGTCGCCGGCGCGGATTCAGGCATGACGGCATCGAACGCGGTCGGCGCGCCGGTGCCCGCGGC
>NZ_SPVG01000149.1 GCF_004614165.1 Duganella callida
GATGGCGCGAGCGCGCCATCGCCGCGCTGGACGCGCGGGCGCTGGCCGGCAACGCCCGCCGCGCCGAGGCGCTGGCGCTGCTGAAGGACAGCTGGAGCGGCAGGGCCAGCGTCGATTCGGTCGGCTACCGCATCACGCGCGCCTTCATGTACGCGGTGTATGACCTGTGCTACGACGGCGCCAACGGCGAGCTGGCGCGGATCGATCCGAAGGCCAGCATGGCGGCGGTCAGCGCGCGCTGGCCGGTGGTGCTGGCGCGATTGCTCGACCAGCAGCCGGCGGCCTGGCTGCCGCCGCAGTATGCCAGCTGGCAGGCGCTGGAACTGGCGGCGCTGGACCGCGTCATCGCCGATCTGACCAGGGATGGCCAGCCGCTGTCCCAGGCCACCTGGGGCCAGCGCAATACCGCCGCCAGCGCCCATCCGTTCGCCGCCGTGGTGCCGCTGCTGGGCAAATTCCTCAAGGTGGCGCCCGACCTGCTGCCCGGCGACCAGCACATGCCGCGCGTGGCCGGACCGGCCTTCGGCCAGTCGGAGCGCATGACGGTGTCGCCCGGTCACGAGGCGCAGGGCATCTTCAACATGCCGGGCGGCCAGAGCGGCCACCCGCTGTCGCCGTACTTCCTCGACGGCCGCGCCGACTGGCTCACCGGCCGGGCGGCGCCGCTGCTGCCGGGGCCGGCGCAGCATACGCTGACGTTCGTGCAGTAAGCGGCCCCAGGCCGAACAGCGGGCGCAGCACGGCGACGCGCCGCACCGCCTCGAACAGGCCGAAGCTGAGGGCCAGGGTCAGCACGATCAGTACCGCGCCTTCGGCCGCCGGCGCCAGCTGCACCGGCTTGAGCCAGTGCGCCATCACCACGATCAGGGTCTGGTGCGCGATGTAGACCGGGAATACCGCCTCGGTCAGGTAGCGGCGCTTGGCGCCGTCGACGTTCAGGTGGCGCTGGCCGAAGCCGCACACGGCCAGCACCGGCGCCCACTGGCAGGTGGCGTACACCACGCGCATCAGCGGCCGCCATTGCAGCACCTCGGGCGTGGCGGCCAGCGCGTCGGGAATCGACCAGTAGCACAGCACCAGCGCCCAGCTGGCCAGCCACAGCGCCAGGCTGGTGAAGCGCAGCGCCGCGACCCGGGCCCAGAAACCATCCTGCAGCGCCAGCAGCGCGCCCAGCCCGAACAAGAAGAAGTACTGCGCGTGGTTGTACCAGTCGTCGGCCAGCGCATGGGTGGCGGGAAAACGGTCGGCCAGCGCGATGCGCGCCAGCGCCAGCACCGCCACCGGCAGCGCGATGATCTTCCAGCCGACCAGCAGGCGGCCCAGTGCATCGCCGGCGCGCGCCCGGCGCGCGCCGCCCAGCAGCCAGGCCAGCAGGCCGCCGACCATGGTGTAGACCCATAGATAGGCCACGAACCACAGGTGATTCCAGGTCGGCAGGATCAGGCAGTCGTCGCCGCGGCAGAAGCCGTGGTAGCCGCGCAGGTACAGCCGCATGAATTCCGCATAGCTGCCCGGGTAGGCGATTTTTTCGACCACCTCGTAATACGATTGCGGCGGCACGATCACCAGCATGCCGAACAGCAGCGGCACCAGCAGGCGCCAGCTGCGCTGGCGCAGCAGCGCGCCGACGCTGAATTTTTTCAGCATGAAGGCGGTGGCGACACCGGAGATCATGAACAGCAGGCCCAGACGCCACGGCGAGGACAGGAGCATCAGCGGTTCGAGGGCGTGGCCGGCGTACGGGCTTTTCACGTGCCAGTCCCAGCTCACGTAGTACATGCCGGTGTGGTAGAAGATCAGGACGAAAAAGGCCAGGATGCGTATCCAGTCGAGGAAGTAGTGGCGTTGCGCGGGCATGGTGGGCTCCTTGTTGGTGACGCCAGATTAGGCGCGCCGGCCGCCGCCGTCCACGACGATGGGGCGAGCCGGGCGCCGCGCGGGGCGAACCGGCGCTGGGAGCGGCGGCCGGCATCGGGTAAGATGCTGGTTTCCCGCAAGTCGCCCCGCCACCGATGCGTTTATCAATCCGAGTTGTAGCCGCCGCTGCGGTGGCGCTGTATTGCCGCGTGCCGGCGCTGGCCGCGACGGCGGACGGCACGGCGCCCATCATCGCCATGCAGCACGCCAGCTGGACGGCGGCGGCCGGCGCGCCCACCGGCATCAACGCGATCACGCAGACGCCGGACGGCTGGCTGTGGATCGGCAGTTCGGCGGGCCTGTTCCGCTTCGATGGCGTGCGCTTCCAGCGCGCGGCCGGCGCGCTGGCGCCGCTGTCGTCCAGCGTCGCCAACCTCGGGCTGCTGCCCGACGGGACGCTGTGGATCGCCTACAAGTTCGGCGGCGCCAGTCTGCTCAAGGACGGCGTGATGCGCCATTACCGCGTGGGCGAGCACGGCACGCCGGCCGGCAGCATCTCCCGCATCGGCCGCGACGCCGATGGCCGCCTGTGGCTGGGCGGCAAACAGGGCCTGCTGCTGCAGGGCGCGGACGGCGACTGGCGGCCGCCCGCCGCGCACTACGCCGCGCCGCAGGTCGACACCGACGACATGCTGCTCGACCGCGACGGGGTGTTCTGGGTGCGCACCAATTACGCCGTCTACGCGCTGCCCAGGGGCGCGGCCAGCTTCGCACTGCGCCGGCGCGTGGCCGGCTACGGCGCGCTGGCCCAGCATCCGGACGGCAGCGTGTGGACTTCGGACCTGATGCGCCCCGGCCTGCATCGGCTGGCCGGCGTCGGCGACGAGCGCGCCTGGCGCAGCGGCGACAAGCTCAGCGCCTTTCTGTTCGACCATGACGGCGCCCTGTGGCAGCCCGATTACGCCGGCGTGGCGCGGGTGCGCGCCGGCGCGGCGCCGCAGCGCACCGGCGCCGAACACGGCTTGTCCGGTCTGCATGGCTTCGCGGTGTTCGAGGACCGCGAGCGCAACATCTGGATCGGCACCGAAAATGGCCTGGACCGGTTCAGCCACTACCGGCTGCGGCCGCTGGCGCTGCCACGCTACATCGCCGGCGCGCGGCCGCTGGCGCTGCGCGCCGCCGGCGGCGTCTGGATCGGCGTGCCGGCCCTGGCCGTCAACTA
>NZ_SPVG01000016.1 GCF_004614165.1 Duganella callida
GGTCGGCCCAGCAGTTCCGGGCCGACCGGCAGATGGCGCGCGCGGTCGCTGGGGCGGCGGCGCGGATGCGCCACGCTGCCCGGCTTGGGAATGCTGGGCTCGACCGGGAACACGCGCGTGCCGGGTACCACGCCTTCGACGTCGGATTGCGGCATCAGGAACAGCTTGTCACCTTCGAAGCCGACCACTTCGGCCTCGATCTTGCCGCCGTTCGGCAGCGGCACGGTGCAGGCGGCGCCGACCGCCAGACGCAGCCCGACCGCTTCCATCACCAGGCCGGCCACGCGGGTGACGCGGCCGGACACCTGCATCGGCTCGACAAAGCCGACCAGCGCGCTGCAATCGTTGAGATAGGCTTTCCAGCGGCTGGCGTGGGTGTTGACGTCGGTGAGGGCGGCGCTGCGGTCGACGGTATCCATGATCTCAGTCCAGCCAGTCCACTTCCTTGCCCAGCGCGTTGCTCAAACGCTGCCAGCGCGAGGCGGCGGTGGCGTCGATCTGGTTGCTGGGCGTATCGACCTGGCAGCCGCCGCGGCCGACCGAGGGGTCTTCCACCACGCGCCAGCCGCCTTTTTCCAGTTCTTCGCCAAGGCCATTGCGCACGGTCGGCGCGTCATCCGGATGCAGCACCAGCAGCGCCGGCTGCTGCAGCACCGGCAGGTATTCGATCGCTTCGCGCACGATGGGCAGGATCAGCTCGGGCTTGACCTGCAGCGCGTTTTTCAGCATGCCCTTGGCCAGCTGCAGCGCCAGGTCCAGCACTTCGTTGGCGATCAGCTGGTCGGCGTTCTGCAGCGAGTTGCTGAAGTTGTCGGCGATCAGGCGCACCTGCTCCAGCTCGCCCTTGAGCGCCTCCTGGCCGGCGGCCATGGCGTCGGCGTGGCCGGCCGCGTGGCCTTCGGCATGGCCCTCGTCATAGCCTTCCTTGCGCGCCGATTCGCGGATTGCTTCCAGCTCTTCCACGGTAGGATAGGCGATCGGCGGCGGCAGCGGCGGCCCCATTTCCATCTGTTCCTGCTGCGCCTCCAGCGCCTGCTGCACGCGCTGTTCGGCGGCGATGCGCGCCTGTTCGGCCGCGCGCTCGCGTTCCTCGGCCTCGCGCAGCGCCACCGTGCTGGGACGCTCGTCGCCAAACGAGGTCATCTCCCAGCGCTTGAATACCGGCTGCGCTTCTTTCGGTAACATGGCCATCAGACGAAGGAATCCTCACCTTTACCACCGAGCACGATCTGGCCTTCGTCGGCCAGGCGGCGCACGATTTGCAGAATTTGTTTTTGCTGGGTTTCCACTTCCGACAGGCGCACCGGGCCCTTCGATTCCAGATCCTCGCGCATCATTTCCGACGCACGGGCCGACATGTTCTTGAAGATCTTGTCGCGCAGCTCCTGCGAGGCGCCTTTGAGTGCGATGATCAGCATTTCCGACTGCACTTCGCGCAGCAGCAGCTGGATGCCGCGGTCGTCGATATCGATCAGATTGTCGAACACGAACATTTCGTCCATGATCTTCTGCGCCATATCGTTGTCGTAATTCTTGATGTTGTCCATCACCGAGCTTTCCTGCTCGCCCGACATGAAGTTGAGGATCTCGGCCGCCGCGCGCACGCCGCCCAGCGTCGATTTCTTGATGTTTTCGTTCCCCGACAGCAGCTTGGTGAGCACGTCGTTCAGCTCGCGCAGCGCGGCCGGCTGCACGCCGTCCAGGGTGGCGATGCGCAGCACCACGTCGTTGCGCAGGCGGTCGGTGAAGTGGCCGAGGATTTCGCAGGCCTGGTCGCGCTCCAGATGGACCAGGATGGTGGCGATGATCTGCGGGTGTTCGTTGCGGATCAGCTCGGCGACGGATTGCGAATCCATCCACTTCAGCGATTCGATGCCGGACGCGTCCTTGCCGCCGAGAATACGCGACAGCAGCACCGAGGCCTTGTCATCGCCCAGCGCCTTGGTCAGCACCTGGCGGATGTACTCGTCGGAATCCAGGCCCACGGTGGAGGCGGCCGCCACCATGTCGCGGAAATTGTCGAGCGTGCCGACCACCTCGTCGTGCGGCACGTTTTTCATGGTGGCCATGGCGGCGCCGAGTTTCAGCACCTCGCGCGGGCCGAGGAACTTCATCACCTCGGCGGCCTCGGTTTCGCCCATCGCCAGCATCAGGATGGCGGCTTTCTGCAGTCCGGTATTCTCAGTCATTGGCGCCTATCCATTCCTTGATGACGTTGGCAACGATACGTGGGTCTTCCACCGCGAGTTTCTTGGCCATTGCCAGGTTTTCGCGGTAGCCGCGCGCGGTATTTTCTTCCATCTTGCGCAATTCTTCCTCGGCGATGAGCGCCTCGTCCGGTTCTTCCGGTTCCGGCTCCTCGGGCACTTCCGGTTCCGGCTCCGGCGTATTGATCTCGTCGATCTTCTTGAAGACCGGGCGCATCATCGGACGCACGATGCGCAGCACGATATACAGCAAGATGAGGGCGGTGATCAGGAACTTCAACAGATCCTTGGCCATCGGCAGATTGGCCGGATCGCGCCACCATTCCGGCGGCGGTTCGTACGGCTTGTCGACCCCGTCGAATGGCGAGTTGGCCACACTGACGGCATCGCCGCGGTCCTGGTTGTAGCCCATCGCCTGCTTGACCAGATCATTGATCTTGGCCATTTCTTCAGGAGTATAAGCCTTGACCGTGACTTTGCCATCCTTGCCGATGATGCGCTTGTAATTCACCACCACCGCCACCGTCAGGCGGCGCAATCCGCCCATGCCGCGTTGCTCGTAGCGCACGGTCTTATCGACTTCGTAATTGGTAGTCGACTCCTTGTGGGTCGGGCCGGCGTTGGCGGCCGCGGCCGGCGTGGTGCCCGGCGGCGTGCCGGGCACCAC
>NZ_SPVG01000222.1 GCF_004614165.1 Duganella callida
CCGTACTGATCACCATGTTGAGCGGCTACCGGATTGACAGCCGCGCCGCGCTGCTTTCTACTGCCAGCTATCTCAATCGCGGAGGCGGGCATGCGGAAACTGGCGGTAGCTTGGGCGCTGGCCCTGGCGTGCGCATCGGGCACGGCTGGGACGTATGCCAATCCGGTGCTGTATGCCGATTATTCCGACCCGGATGTGATCCGCGTGGACGACGATTACTACCTGGTGGCGTCCAGCTTCCATTTTTCGCCCGGCATTCCGGTGCTGAAGTCCAAGGACCTGGTGCACTGGAAAATCGTCGGCCACGTGCTGCCCAAACTGGATTTCCATCCGGCCTACGACATGTCGGCGTCGTATCCGCTGACCGACGCGGTATCCAAGCCGGTCGGCGACGGCCTGCGCTATGCGGGGGGCGTGTGGGCGCCGGCGATACGCTTCCACAACGGCCTGTTTTACGTCTATTGGGCCACGCCCAACGAAGGCATCTTCATGAGCAGCAGCCGCGATCCGGCCGGGGCCTGGTCGACGCCGGTGACGGTGCTGGCCGGTCCCGGTTACGAAGATCCGTGCCCGTTCTGGGATGATGACGGCAAGGCCTGGCTGATCCACTCGCGGGTGGGCGCCGGTCCCGGGATCCTGCATGCGATGAGCCCGGACGGCAAGACGCTGCTGGACGCCGGCAAGACCATCGTCGAGGACAGGGTCAATCTGCCGGTGTTCGAAGGCCCCAAGTTTTACAAGCGCAATGGCTACTACTATATTTTTGCGCCGATCGGCGGCGTCGGCAGCGGGCCGCAGGCGGTGCTGCGCGCGCGCCGGATCGACGGGCCCTACGAATCGCGCACGGTGCTCCAGCCAGGCAACGGATTGAGCGGTCCGCATCAGGGCGGTTACGTGGAAACGCCAGCGGGCGAGGGCTGGTTCATGCACTTCAACAGCACCGGCGCGTTCGGCCGCATCGTCCATCTGCAGCCGGTGACCTGGCGCGACGACTGGCCGGTGATGGGCGATGCCGGCCTGCCGGTGCCGAGTCATGCCGCGCCGCGGACGGCGACGCTGTCGCCCGCTCAGTTGGCCGAATACCGGCTGCAGGACAGCGATGAGTTCTCTTCCGCGCAGCTGGGCTTGCAGTGGTCGTGGAATCACAATCCCGATGACCGGCGCTGGAGCCTGACGCAGCGGCCCGGCTTCCTGCGCATCCACGCCAGCCAGTCGCAATATCTGGTCGGCGCGCGCAATACGCTGACGCAGATCCTGCAGGGACCGCAGTCGGAAATCGTCACGCGCCTGGAACTGGGCGGGATGGTCGACAGCCAGCGCGCCGGTCTCAGCCTGTTCGGCGTGAAGGTGCCGTGGCTGGGCGTGGTGCGCGAGGGCGGGACGAATTACCTCACCTATTCGAATGCCGGCGTGGAGACGCGTGGCGCGCAGCTGGCCGCCAACGCGGTGTTGTTGCGCGCCGTGGTGAAGCCGGACCAGACCGTGCAATTCTCGTATGCGCTGGCCGAGAACGGGCCGTACACCGACATCGGCCCGGTCACCGAACTGGCCAAATTCTCATGGTGGAAGGGCAGCAGGCCGGCCGTGTTCACCTACACCAAATCGGCGGCGGCCGGCTACATCGATGTCGACTGGTTCCGCGTGACTCACTGACGGCACAGTTGCGCGCCCGCGCCGGCCAGCACCTCCGGCCGCGCATCCTTGCCGCCGACGCGGAAGCGCACGCGCTGCAACGTCAGGCCCGTGATCTGGCGCGCCCACAGGCCGTAGGCCGGCATCACTCTGGCAAACATGTGCGGATCGGGATAGTCGGCCGGCGCTTCCGGGATCGCGTTCTGGCCGGCCGCCGCTTCGGTGGCCGGCGCCATCGCCAGGTCGATATCGCGCAGCAGCACTTGTTCGATCTGCTTCCACGACACGCCGGTGAAGAAGGAGCCGCGCATGCCGTTGTCGTCGCCGCGGATGCGGTCGAATACGATATGGCGCAACGTGCCCGGTCCGGGACGCTTCTGTTCCGGCCGCACGCGGCCACGGTCGCCCAGGCGCAGGAACAGCGGGCTTTCCGCACGCACGATGCGGACGTCGTGCACCAGCAGGCGTTCCAGCCTGCCGCCGTCGACGGTTTCCCACGAGACGCCGCCGTCGGCCTTGCGGCGGTTGATGGCGCGCATGTCGGCGGCCGGCCCGCCCAGCGTGACGTTACGCACCAGCACGTTGCGGAAGTCGCCTTGCGAGTCGGTACCGAACTTCAGCGCGTTGCAGGTGCTGTAGAACGCGCAGTTTTCGATCAGGATGTGTTCCGCCAGCCGCTGGCCGGCGCCCTTGAAGCACATGGCGTCGTCCTGCGCGTTGATGAAGCTGTTGCGCACGATGACGCGGCGGCAGCTGTCGATGTCGAGGCCGTCGTTGTTGTGGTTGGCCTGGTTTTCCACGTGGATGCCGTCGATCAGCAGATCGTCGCAGTTGAGGTAATTCTGCATCCAGCACGGCGAGTCTTTCAGGTGGATGTCGCGGATCACCACCGCGCGGCAATCGATCACGCGGATGATGAACGGGCGGCCCGGCGTGGCGCCGACGGTTTCCTCGCCGGGGAAGTTGTCCTTGGTGCCGCGGCCGTCGATCAGGCCCTGGCCGCAGATGCCGATGCGCTCGCAGCCTTCGGCGAAGATCAGCGACTGGTTCATGCCCATGTTGCTGTCCATGACCGTCGGCCGCCGGGCCTTGTGCTCGGGATAGTGCTGCAGATCGGTGCTGGCCAGCAGGCGCGCGCCCTCGGCTACTTCCAGCATCACGCCGGAACGCAGCACGATGGTGCCGCTGACGTGGTCGCCCCTGGTCAGCCGCACGGTGC
>NZ_SPVG01000184.1 GCF_004614165.1 Duganella callida
CAGCGCGGCGCAGATCGCGGCCGTGTGCGAACGGCTGGACATCGATCCGGCGCGGCCGCTGGTGGCCATGGCGCCGGGCGCCGAATTCGGCGGCGCCAAGCGCTGGCCGGCGCGCCATTTCGCCGGCCTGGCGCAAGCGGTGCTGGAACGCGATCCGGCCACCCAGATCGCCTTGCTCGGTTCTCCCAAAGATCAGGAAGCGTGCGCCGAGGTGGCCGCCGGCTTGCCGGCCGGCGCCACCGTGCACAACCTGGCCGGCGCCACCAGCCTGGCGGAAGCCATCGCGCTGATCGCGCGCGCGGCGGCGGTGGTGGCCAACGATTCCGGCCTGCTGCACATCGCCTCGGCGCTCAACCGTCCGGTGCTGGCGCTGTACGGCCCCACCGATCCCGATCACGCGCCGCCGTTTTCCGACCTGGCCGCGTCGCTGTCGCTGCGGCTCGACTGCTCGCCATGCAAGCAGCGCGAATGCCCGCTGGGCCACCAGGATTGCATGGTGAAGCTGACCCCAGACCTGGCCTGGCAAAGCCTGCGACCGATGTTGTCGCGCTAAGCGGGCGGGAATGCTGTATAACTGTGGGAAGAACAGCTTCCCGCGCCGAGACATGTTCAAGCGATATTCCATCACCTTCTGGGCCACCGTGTTCGTCGGCGTGGTGTGCCTGTCGCTGGTCGGCGTCGACGTCTGGCGCAGCCTGAATGCGCGCAGCGAGCAGCTGCAGGAGATGGAGCGGCTGGCCGCCAACGTGGCGCGCGCCATGGCGCAGCAGGCCGACGACACCATCAAGGCCGCCGACACCGCGCTGGCCGACGTGGTGGAGCGCATCGAGACCGACGGCCAGGGCGCCACGCCGCTGGCGCGCCTGCGCAAGCAGATGCAGTGGCATGTGGCGAATCTGCCGCAGCTGGTCGGGCTGTTCGTCTACGACCAGGACGGGCGCTGGATTGTCAATTCGCGCGCGGTGCTGGACCAGACCTACAACAACTCCGACCGCGAGTATTTCATCTATCACCGCACCCACACCGACCGCGGTCCGCACGTGGGCGAGCCGGTGATCAGCCGCTCCAGCGGCAAGTGGATCATTCCGGTGTCGCGCCGCATCGACCGGCCGGACGGCAGCTTCGGCGGCGTGGCGCTGGCCACGCTGGACGTCGAATACTTCCGCCGCTTCTATCAGGGCTTCGACCTGGGCGCGCGCGGCGCGGTGGTGCTGGTGTCGAACGGCGGCGTGCTGATGCTGCGCCAGCCCTACGACAGCGAACGGGTGGGCGGCAGCATGCGCGACACCGAGTTGTTCCTGCACTACGCGCGCCAGGCCGGCGCGGCGCGCACCGGCAGCGCCTTTTTCCGTTCCTCGCACGACGACGAGGTGCGGCTCAACGCCTTCCGTCCGCTCGAGCACTACCCGCTGTTCGTGTCGGCGGCGCTGTCGCGCGAGGAGATGCTGGAACGCTGGCGGCGCGACACCTTCATGCGCTCGATCGGGGTGGTGGTGCTGGCGGCGCTGATCGGCTTTTTCGGCAAGCGGCTGGTGAATCAGATCCGGTTGCGCGAGCAGGCCGAGAAGCAGCTGCGCGAAGCGCGCGACGCGCTGGAAAGCGCCAACCGCACGCTGGAGCGCCAGGCCATGCAGGACGGCCTGACCGGGCTGGCCAACCGGCGCCAGTTCGATGTCACGCTGGGCAATGAGTTCAGCCGCGCCACGCGCGGCGGCGGCACGCTGGCCTTCATCATGATCGACGTCGACTACTTCAAGCAGTACAACGACCTGTATGGCCACAGCGCCGGCGACGAGGTGCTGCGCGCGGTCAGCAAGCTGATACGCGCGCTGACGCCGCGCCGCCCCGGCGACCTGACGGCGCGCTACGGCGGCGAGGAAATCGGCATCCTGCTGCCGAGCACCGACGCCAGCGGCGCGTGGGCGGTGGCGGAGCGCATCCGCGAGGCGGTCGAGCACCTGCAGCTGCCGCACGACGGCAGTCCGTTCGGGCAGGTGACGCTGAGCGCCGGCGTGGCGATGCTGGCGCCCAGGCGCGGCGAGCATCTGGCGGGGATGCTGGTGGAGGCGGCCGACAAGGCGCTGTACCAGGCCAAGTCGCAGGGCCGCAACCGCGTCTGCATCGCCGACAGTCAGTAGCCCGCGCTGTCATGCCCGCGCAGGCGGGACAATTCGTCGCGGTCCACGCCGGGCGGGCGTCCGGCGCGCGCTAGCCGCTGCCGTCGGCGTCATGGCCGGGCGGCAGCCGCGCCAGCGCGGCGTGGGCAATGGCCGGCGGGACCAGGTGGGCGCCGTCGAATTCCTCGTAACGGACCTGATAGCCTTCCGCCGCCAGACGTTCGGCGACGCTGCGCCCGCGCTGCACGCCGAGGATCTTGTCGTGCAGGCCGTGCGAGACGAAGATGCGCGGATGCCCCTCGCGCCGCAGCGGCGCCATGAAGCCGGGTGAAAACGCCAGAATGTCGCTGAACAGCGTGCCATTCATCAGCCCCACCGACAGCGCGTAGGAGGCGCCGTCGGAAAAGCCGGCGATGGCCATCGCCTGTTCATCGACCTCATAGCGCTGCATCACCCACAACATGCCGCGGTCGATGAAGGCAAGATCGGCGCCATAGCCGCCGCGCAGCAGATCCCAGGTGCTCTCGCGCGCAAAGGGAATCAGCAACAGGCCGCCGCTGCGGACCGCGTGTTCCAGCGCGATCTGGTCGCCCCCGCCCTGCAGGCCGGTGGCGCGCAAACGGGCGCGCGCGCCGGCCATGTTGCGGCCGTGGGTGGTGGTGCGGGAACGGTATTG
>NZ_SPVG01000192.1 GCF_004614165.1 Duganella callida
TGCACGTCGATAACGGCCGCAACCCGTACTACGAGATCGTCTTCAACTTCATCAACTTCCACGTCTACGACGACCTGCAAGTCGGCACGCAGCAGGAAGGCTACAAGGAAGCCTTCGAAGCCACCGGCTTCGACCTGGTTGCCAACTTCGCCTACAACCCGGTCAGGGGAATCGAGTGCGAAATGAAGCCGGGCAAACTGAGTGGCGCTCAGGCCGAACGCATCCTCGGCTACTACCTGACCGTACTGGAAGCGATGGCCAGTGACGCCGATGCCCGTCACGACGAACAGCACTTCCTGAGCGCCGTCGAAGCTCAGCGCGTACTGGTTGATTTCAACGCCACCGCCACCGACTACCCGTGCGATCTGTTGGTGCACCAGCTGTTCGAAGCCCAGGCCGGTCGCACACCGTCGGCGGTCGCCGTGGTATCCGATGGCGTGCCGATGACGTACGCCGAGCTGAATGCCCGCGCCAACCGCCTCGCGCGGCATCTGCGCCAACTGGGCGCAGGCCCGGATGCACTGGTCGGCATCTGCATGGAACGCTCGGCCGACCTGGTGGTGGCGATCTTCGCCGCGCTGAAATCCGGCGCTGCCTACGTCCCGATGGACCCGGCATATCCGAAAGAGCGCCTGAGCTACATGGCCAACGATGCGCAACCGCTGGTGCTGCTGACGCAGAGCCACCTGTGCGGGCACATCGGCGTGGATGGTATTCCGCTGCTGTACATCGATCAGGCAGACGCCCTGCTGGCCGCGTACGATGACCTCAACCTGCAACCGCTCTCAGGTCCGCAAGACCTGATCTATGCAATCTACACCTCCGGCTCCACCGGCCGTCCGAAAGGCACGCTGGTACACCAAAGCGGCTTCACCAACCTGGTGAGCTGGTACATCGTCCAGTTTGGCATCGGCGCGTACGACAAGGTGTTGCTGCTGTCCTCGATCGGTTTCGACCTGACGCAGAAGAACATCTTCTCCGTGCTGCTCGTGGGCGGCCAGTTGCATCTGGAGTCCGGCGCCTATGCACCGGAACGGATCTGGAACACGATCCGCACGCAAGGCATCAGCTACATCAACTGCGCGCCCAGCGCCTTCTATCCGCTGCTGGCCTACTTGTCGGCGGACGAGCAGGCGCCGCTGCGCCAGGTTTTCCTCGGCGGTGAACCGATCCAGTGTCAGCTGCTGCATGAAAAACTCGGCAGCCTGTCGTCGCCACCGCTGATCCACAACACCTACGGCCCGACCGAAGCATCGGACGTGGTGTCCTGGTTCACCTGGGATCCGCGCCAGCAGCGCGGCAGCCTGCCGATCGGCCAGCCGATCGCCAACACCCAGCTGTACATCCTGGATGCGCACCGCAATCCACTGCCGCTGGGTGTGGCCGGCGAGATCTACGTAGGCGGCGACGGCGTCGGCCGCGGCTACCTGCACCGTCCGGAATTGACGGCTGAACGCTTCGTGGCCGACGCCTTCAGCGGCCGTTCCGGTGCCCGCCTGTACAAGACCGGCGATCTGGGGCGCTGGCTGCCGGACGGCACCATCGACTACCTGGGCCGCGATGATTTCCAGGTCAAGCTCCGCGGCTTCCGCGTCGAACTGGGGGAAATCGAAGCGCGGCTGGCCGCCTGCGCCGGCGTCGCCGAAGCAGTGGTGGTAGCGCGTCAGGACGAAGGCCACGATCAGCGCCTGGTGGCCTATGTGGTGCCGGCAGTGGGCGCGGAATTAAGCGCCGCCGGCCTGCGCGGCGCGTTGGCGAGCGAGCTTGCCGAATTCATGGTGCCGAGCGCGTTCGTGCTGATGGCCGCGCTGCCGCAGACACCCAACGGCAAACTGGATCGCAAGGCGCTGCCGGCGCCGGACCAGGATGCCATCGCCCGTCGCGCCTACGAGGCGCCGATCGGGGAAATGGAAACGGCGCTGGCGCAGATTTGGCAGGACCTGCTGGGCATCGAGCGGGTAGGCCGTCGCGACCACTTTTTCGAACTCGGCGGCCATTCGCTGCTGGGGGTGCAGCTCGCGGTACGCATCCGCGAAAAATACGACGTGGACCTGCCTATCGGCCGCCTGTTCGATCAGCCGGTGGTGGCCGATCTGGCCGAGCTGGTCGTGTCCGCACAACTGGCTCTCTATCACGCCAACGACCTCGACGAACTGGATCAGGAGCTGGACGGCCTGAGCGAGGAAGAACTGCGTGCCATTCTGTCTGAAAGTGTGAGCAATGAATAACGATAAGCAAACTCTGCAACAACTGAAGCGTGCCGTGATGCTGCAGCGCCTGCAGCAGAGCCAGGGCGTGCGCAAGGCCGAACTGGCACGCAACGCCATCCTGCCGGTCGATCGCAGCCAACCGCTGGCCCTGTCGTATGCCCAGCAGCGCCTGTGGTTCCTCGACCAGTTCGACCATGCTGCAGGTGCGGCCTACCACATGCCGGCGGCGATGCGTCTGACGGGGCAGCTGGATAAAGCGGTACTGAAGCGGGTATTGGATCGTATCGTGACGCGTCACGAAAGCTTGCGCACCACGTTTGCCGGCGCGGATGGCCAGCCGTTGCAGCAGATCGGCGCCGCCGATGTCGGCATGGTGATTGGCGAATCTGATCTCCGTCATCTGCCGGACGGCGAGCGGGAACAGACCATGCAACGCCTCTCGGATGAGGAAGCGGTGCAGCCGTTCGATCTGGCCGCAGGTCCGCTGATCCGCGGCCAGTTGCTGCGCCTCGCGGAAGACGAACATGTGCTGCTGATTACGCAGCACCACATCATCTCCGATGGCTGGTCGGTCGGTGT
>NZ_SPVG01000155.1 GCF_004614165.1 Duganella callida
GCGCCGGCGCGGGAGCGGCGGGCGCCCGTTGCGCCAGCGCGGCGGCGGCCGCGCGTTCCAGTTTTTCCTGCTCGATGCGGTGGGCCGCTTTTTCAATAATGCTCACGCTGCACTCCCTTACGCCGACTGCCGCACCAGCGTCAACGCAACCATGCCGCCGTAGACGCCAAACAATACGAATACCGCTGCACTGAACGCATACAGGCGGCGCCTACGCTTGATCTTCTGTTCATCGGTCCAGTTCATGCCGATGCTGCCGAGGATGGTCAGCCCGGTGGCCTCGCGCAACGCGAACTGGCTGAGGAAGGTCGGACGGATCTGACTCATCAGCAGCGCCGCACCCAGCCCGGCCACCAGCGCGCCGCCGAACACCACCGACATCAGCCGCAGGCGGTTGGGCCCCACCGGCTTGACCGGCACCGTGGGCGGGTCGATGATGCGGAAGGTCAAAATATCGGTCGCCGAGCTCAGGTCGCCGGACAGCTTGGCCGCCTCGCGTCGCTCGACCAGCTTGGTGTAGTTTTCCTTGTTGACCTGGTAGTCGCGGTTCAGCTGCGCCAGTTGCGCCTCGACCTCCGGCGCCGCCGTGCTCTGCGCGCGCAGGCGCGCCATGCGCGACGCGTACTCGTCGACGCGCACCTTGAGCGACGCCACGTGCGCCTCGGCCACCGACAGCGACACGTTCATCTGCTGCAGCATGGGGCTGTAATTGGCGCCTGGATCGACCGCGCGGCGCTTTTTCGCCTCTTCCTTCTTCTTGGCCTCCAGCGACGCCACCAGGCGCTTGGCGGAAATGATGTCCGGGTGCTCTTCGGTGTACTGCATGCGCAGGGTGTCCAGCTGCTTGTTCAGCGCGGCGATGCGGCCATCGAGTTCCGGATTGTCCGACGCCGCTTCCGGCGCGTCGGTGATCGCCACCGGATCTTCGCCGGCGATCTGACGCTTGATGGCGTTACGCGCCTGCACCGCTTCCTCGTATTCCAGCCGGGCCTGCTTGAGCTGGTCGCTCAGTTCGACCATCTTGCTGCTGTAATCGCTGCCCTGGCGCGGCAGCATGTCCAGGTTGTGCAGCTTGAAGTCCTTGAGCGAATTCTCGGCGGCGGCCAGCTTGTCTTCGTACGACTTGATCTGGTCGTCGATGAAGGCCACGGCCTTTTCCGAATCCTGCTTCTTGCCACCGAAGCTGCCTTCGACAAAGATGGTCAGCAGCGACTGCACCACTTCCTTGCCCAGCTTGGGATTGGGATTGTTGTAGGAGATCGTGTAAATGTCATCGCGCTCGGTGCCGCCGATCTTGATCTGCGACACCAGGTCATCCACCATCTGTTCGTGGTCCTTGACGCTGGCCGCCTTGACGTCCAGGTCGACCATGCGCATGACCTTCTCGACATTGGGACGGCTGATCAGCGTGCGGCGCATGAACGCCACCTGCTCATCGATATTCGGCACCGTGGCCATGCCGGCCAGCAGCGGTTTCAGGATGTTCTGGGTATCGACATAGACCCGCGCCGAGACCTGATAATCGTTGGGCATGCGGTAGACATAGATCCAGCCGGCGATGGCCACCAGCCAGGAAATCGCAATCGCATGCCAGCGGTATTTCCCTATAGCCTTGAGAAAGGCTAAAAGCGTCGCCATTAATTCTGCCATCTCATCAGTCTCGCATGTTGTAATTGCGTTGCGTCATACCTGCATTGGGGCGACGTTCTATACCGATATTGCCTAAATTGCATTGCTTAATATCTATGATACATGAGATTTTTTAGCTTGTAGATAATAATTAACTACTTTCCTGAGGGGAATGGCGCGCTTGCAACATCGTCAGGATTGTTATCAGATAGAAAACGAAAGTAATCCGATAGAAATCGCCGAGGCTATCTATGAAGGTGAGCGTCAGGAAGGCGGCCAGCGCCGCCGCGACAGCCGGCATGGCGCGGTACGGCGCACGGCGACGGCGCAGCAGCGCCATCGCCGCGCAAGCCAGCAACAGCACATGCGCCAGAACGCCGCAAGCGCCCTGCTCGATCAGCATCTGCAGCCACCAGTTTTCCAGATGCCAGGGCTGGTAGTTGTCGTAGACCGGCAGCCAGCGGTCCATGCCGTCCGCGAACGTTCCGTTGGCCAGCAGGTTGCCGCCCTCGGGAGCGCGCAAGGCCACGTTGCTCACCGCCAGGATGCTGCCCTGGCGCAGATTGGTCAGCGACAGCTTGACAGGGCGCCGTTTCGCCCAGGGCGGCGTATCGACCGCGAGCACATAACGGCGCCACGCCGGTTGCGTCGGCAGCCGCTCCACGCTCCATTTGCAGTTGGCCGAGTACAGCCACTTCTCGCACAGCGACACGCCGAGTTCCGGAGCGCCGCGCAGCGTGCGCGCGTCGAAACTCAGGATATAACGGCGTTGCGGCGCGACCGCCACCAGCTGGTCGATATATACGGGACTGCCACCGGCCAGTTGCAGCCAGTTGCGCCCGCCGGCGCCCATCAGGCCATACGCCGCCGCGTGGGCCGGCTCCTTGCTGTACTGGTGGTGCAGGCGCGGATAGCTGCCCAGCCCCATGCCGGCCAGCCACCTGACCCAGCCCGGCCCGATCAGGCCGAGCCCATCGATCCAATGCGCCTGGCGCCCGGCCAGGTCGCGCGCGGTGGCATGATAGCGGCGCTGCATGGCCGGCCCCTCCAGCACCGGCACCGCGACGGCGCACAGCAGCGCCAGCAGCAACGCACCACGGCGCAGCTGGCGCGCGTGCAGCTGGAA
>NZ_SPVG01000139.1 GCF_004614165.1 Duganella callida
GCCCTGCTGCGCACCGGCGACGCGCTGGTGGCGATCTCGCAGCGCGGCAACAGCCCATCGCTGGTGCGCTCGGTCAAGCTGGCGCGCAACGGCGGCGCCGACGTGATCGTGCTGGCGCCGTCCGGCACTCCGCTGGCCGAACTGGCCACGGTGCTGATTCCGATCGACCTGATCTTCAACATCGATCCCTACACGCCGATCTCGGCGCGCCTGGCCTACTTGGTGGTGATCGACGTGCTGGCGGTCGGCCTGGCCCTGCAGCGCGGCCCGGAATTCCGCAAAAAAATGCAGAACGCCCAGAAGGCGCTGCAGGAATTCGACTTGCAGTTCGATTCCTTCATCGGTTGACGGCTACCCAACTGCCTCCGCCGCGCGCCAGCGCGGCGCACGGCAACAGATAGACCTTCTATAATCCTTTCCAGTACGTTACAGTGTGGCACTTGCCTCACTTGTAATATTGCCACCTGGATAGAACATCATGCGCATTCCCCTGCTGAACACCGGCGTGCCCGGCCTGGACCGTATCCTGGGCGGGGGATTTCCCGCGCACAGCCTCTATCTGATCCAGGGCCTGGCCGGCAGCGGCAAGACCACCCTGGCCTGCCAGATCGGCTTCCATCACGCGCGCCAGGGCAAAAAAGTGATGATCCTGACCCTGATCGCCGAAACCCACAACAAGATGCTCAATCACTTGAGCAACTTTTCCTTTTTCGACGACAGCCTGGTCACCGAACGCATCCTGTTCCTCAGCGTCTACAACGAACTGCTGCGCGGCGGCCTGCGGGCGCTGCAGAAGACCATCGCCGCCACCCTGGCCGAGCACCGGCCCGACATCATGATCATCGACGGTTTCCGCACCGTGCGCGAGGCGGCGCCTTCGGACATGAGCCTGTCCGAATTCATGCTGGCGCTGAATTCGCTGGTGTCGACCATGCACTGCACCACCTTCCTGCTGTCGCCGACCGAGGGCAACGTGGCCGATTCGGAAAACACCCTGGTCGACGGCTTGATCGCACTGAGCCAGTACGAGCGCGGCCTGCAGCTGCTGCGTGAAATCAAGGTGTTCAAGCTGCGCGGCTCCAAGCACATGCTCGGGCGCCACGTGTTCGAGGTGGACGCCGACGGCATCGCCATCTATCCGCGGCTGGAAGCGATCAACAGCGCAGCCGGGCCGGAAGAGCGCCGCGAATTCGTCCGTCTCGGCTTCGGCATCGACGGCTGGGATCTGCTGACCAATGGCGGCGTGCTGGCCGGCTCCACCACCGCCCTGCTCGGCCACCCCGGCGTCGGCAAGACGCTGATGGGGCTGCATTTCATTTTCGATGGCCTGAAGCGCGGCGAGTCCTGCCTGATCGCCGGCTTCCACGAATCGCCGCTGCGGTTGCTGGAAAAAGCGCGCAGCGTCGGTATCGATCTGCAACCATACTTCGACAGCGGCAAGCTGCAGGTGATCTGGCATCCGCCGCTGGAAGTGCTGGTGGACAGCCTGACGCAGCAGGTATTGTGCAATGTCGAGCAGCGCAAGGTGACGCGCCTGATGGTGGACGGCATCGACGCGCTGCGCGACATCGTGGTCCACACCGGCCGCTCGCGCGCGTTCCTGGTGGCGCTGGTCAATGAGCTGCGGCGCCGCCATGTCACCACCTTCTTCATGCAGGAGCTGCCGTATATCGCCCAGGGCATGGGCAGTCCCGATGAGTCCATGCTGTTCGAGAACATCATCCTGATGCGGTATGTGGAAATCGGCGGCGTCAACCGGCGCCAGATCAGCGTGCGCAAGCTGCGCGAAAACAGCTACGACGCCTCCAACCACATCCTGCTCATTGCCGACGACGGCATGAGCATCGAGGGGCCGGCGTCCTTCCACCGCGCGCCGCTGTAGGTGTCCATGAGCTCACCTCCTGCTTCCACTGCCGGTCCGCTGATCCTGCTGGTCGATGACGAATTCGACGTGCTGAGCGCCTACAGCATGCTGTTCGAATACCATGGCTACCGGGTCCAGACCGCCAACAACGGCGCCGAGGCGCTGGCGGCGGCGGCCGGCGAACGGCCCGACATCGTGCTGTCCGACCTGATGATGCCGGTGATGGACGGTGGCCGCCTGTGCCTGGCCTGGCGCGCCGATCCGGCCCTGTGCCCGATCCCGTTCATTCTGACCAGCGCCGGCGCGCTCAAGGAGCCGCCGCTGCCCTACGACAGTTTCTTCAAGAAGCCGGTCCGCTTCGACGTGCTGCTGGCGGAAATCGTCCGCCTGCTGGCGTTGCGGAAACCGTGATGGGCGCCGCGCCGGTGAACCGCAAGGAGGTGCGCTGAGCGCATGGAAGGTTCCGTCGTCACCGTCGTACTGTTCGCCGCGCTGCTGCACGCCACCTGGAATGCGCTGGTCAAGGCCGGCCCGGACAAATACCTGACCACGGTGCTGGTGGCCTGCGGCGCCGGCCTGGTGTCGCTGCCGCTGCTGCTGGTGCTGCCGGCCGCGGTGACCGTGCCGGCCGCCGCCAGCTGGCCGTGGCTGGTGGCATCGGCCTGCTGCCAGGTGATCTACTACCGCCTGCTGGCGGCCGCCTACCGACATGGCGACATGAGCCAGGCCTACCCGCTGATGCGCGGCGTGGCGCCGCTGCTGGTGGCGCTGGCCAGCTGGCCGCTGCTGGGCGAACGCCTGCACCTGGGCCAGGATCT
>NZ_SPVG01000066.1 GCF_004614165.1 Duganella callida
GGCCGCGGGCGGTGCCGCGTGAAGCGGCGGCTAGAAGGCGCTCTTGACCACGCCGCCATCGACGCGCAGCGCCGCGCCGGTGGTGGCGGCGGCCAACGGGCTGGCCACGTAAGCCACCAGCGACGCCACCTCCTGCGGCGTGCCGAAGCGTTTGATCAGCGAGGTCGGCCGCACGTGGCTGAAGAATTCCGCCTCCACCTGTTCGAAGGTCTTGTCGCTGGCGCGCGCCATGTCCTCGACGAAATCGCCGACGCCGCGCGATTTGGTCGGTCCCGGCAGCACGCTGTTGACCGTGATGCCGGTGCCGGCCACCGATTCGGCCAGTCCGCGCGACACCGCCAGTTGCGCGGTCTTGGTCATGCCGTAATGGATCATCTCGGTCGGGATCTGCACCGCGCTCTCGCTGGAAATGAAAATGATGCGGCCCCAGTCGGCGCGCTTCATCGCCGGCAGCACCAGCCGCGCCAGGCGCACGCCGCTCAGCACGTTGACATCGAAGAAACGCAGCCAGTCCGCGTCGGGAATGTCCTCGAACGCCTTCGGCTCAAAGATGCCCAGGTTGTTGACCAGGATGCCGATGCCCGGATAGCGTTGCACCACCTCCTCGGCGGCGGCGGCCTGGCTCAGATCGCCGGCATAGCCATGCACCGTGGCCGACGTTTCCGCGCGGATGCGCGCCACCGCCTCGTCGACGCCGGCCTGGGTGCGGCCGTTGACGATCACGCTGGCGCCTTCGCGCGCCAGCGTGGCGGCGATGGCGTAGCCGATGCCCGCCGTGCTGCCGCTGACCAGTGCCAGCTTGCCATTCAATTGTAAATCCATGTCTTCCCCCTGTCTGTCGCGGATCGCGGATGTCCTGATGATAGCCCGGCGCGGCGCCGGCATCCATACACAATCCTACGGGCCGGAACCCCGACTAATGGCGGAGCCGGCGCCATGGCGGCCTGCCTATACTGGACTTTTGCCATCAACCCGAGGAAGCACGATGAATATCCGCCACAGCTTGTTGTTGACCCTGGTCCTTGCAGTGCAGTCGGCGTCCGCGGCGCCGCCGCCGGCCATGCAATCGGCCAGCAAGCTCAGTTTCGGCGATGCCGGCACGCTGTTTGTGGCGGACTGGAAGGGCGCGCGCATCTACGCGCTGCCGCTGCCGACGCCCGCCAGGCCGGCGGGCAAACCGTTCAATCTGCTGGATGTGCAGGCGCCGATCGCCAAGGCGCTGGGTGTGGCGCCGACCGCGCTGCGTTTCGAAGACCTGGCGGTGCAGCCCGGCAGCGAGGTGGCCTACGTGGCGCTGACCGTGCGCGGCGCCAAGGGGCAGGGCAAGCCGGCCATCGTCAGCATCGACGCGGCCGGCAAGGTCAGCCGGCTGGATCTCGGCAAGGTGTCGGGCTCGGCCCCGATCAGCGATGCGCCGACGGCCGACGTCACCTTCTGGCACGACCTGCCCGAACAGACGCTGACCGTGACCGACATGCGCTACTACCAGAACAAGCTGTACGTGGCGGGCCTGTCGAACCGCAGCTTTGCCTCCACCCTGCGCGTCTACGACTATCCGTTCACCGGCAAGGCCAGCGCCACCACGGTCGAAATGTACCATCCGGTGCACAACCAGATCGAAACGCGCGCGCCGATCCGCAGCATGACGGTGATGACCATCGGCGGCGAACCGACGCTGGTGGCGGCCTACACCTGCACGCCGCTGGTCACCATTCCGCTCAAGGAGCTGAAGGACGGCGCGCATATCGCCGCCAAGACCGTGGGCGAACTGGGATGGGGCAGCGCGCCCAACGGCCTGGTGAGCTTCAGGATGGGCGATGCGGAATATGCCTTGCTGGTCAATTCCAGCCGCTCGGCCGACCTGCTGAGCGCCGCCGATCTGGCCAGCGCCACCGCCGCGCCGGGACTGAACACGCCGATCGAGTGGCCGGCCAAGCCCTATCTGGGCGTCAAGGCGACGATGACGCCGATGGCGGCGACCATGCGGGTCGACAACCTCAACGCGCAACTGCTGCTGGCGCTGCGCCGCTCGGACGCCGGCGGCGAGATGCAGCTGGTGTCGATCCCGAAAGGCGGCTACCTGCGCCTGAGCGATTTCGTCAACGAGTATGACTTCCCGGATTACCGCTATCCGGACGGCGACAAATTCCGCGACTTCCACAAATATGCGCGCACCATCGAGGGCTATCCTGAACTGGCCCGCTAGCGCGGCGCTGCTGGCGCTGGCGACGGGCGCGGCCTGGGGCGCCAGCGTCACGCCGTCGGGGCCGGACGTGGCGGAAAACCTGCTGCGCATCGAGCTGCACCTGGAGCGGCCGCTGGCGGCGCCGCTGGACATGGCCCACGTCACGCTGCTGGACAGCGCCGGCGCGCCGATTCCCGAGGCCTTCCTCGACCTGCCGCTAAGCGACCGCGACGGCAAAACCCTGACGCTGTTGCTGCACCCGGGACGCATCAAGCGCGGCGTCGGTCCCAACCTGGCGCTCGGGCCGGCGCTGCACAACGGCCAGTCGGTGACCCTGCGCATCGACGATCCGCAGCTGGGCCGCCCGCTTGAACAGCGCTGGCGCGTGACGGCGGCAGTGCGCCAGCCCATCGATCCGCGGCAATGGGCGGTGCTGCCGGCCGCGCCCGGCAGCCGCCAGCCGCTGCGCGTGCTCCTTCCCGC